>JAHAZL010000021.1 GCA_018384055.1 Treponema sp. | reverse complement strand
TCTTTGCTGTTTTTGAACTCTTTTTTCCTACTGAAGTTTTTGCAGTCTTTTTTGAATTCTTTTCTGCCGCTGAGTCTGTAATTGGCTTTGGTTCAGGTGCAATAACATCTTCGTCATTTTCTTCAGGGATAATGATTACAGCGGTTTTTGAGTCCTTCAGTTTTTTCAAAAGATATGGCTGCCATATACCGTAAAGTACATAAAGCAGGTAACTCATGACAAAAAGGGTAATAATTACAACAAACCAATCTCCATACATTGCATAGATCGTGTTTTTTCTTGCGTAGATTGGTATTGACTGTGAAAGAACTCCCTGCTCAAACAAAGGAAGTCCTGCGACGGTTTTTCCTGCAGGGTCCAGGATTACCGTATATCCGGAATTTGCGCAGCGGACCAAAGTTGTCCTGAATTCCGTTGCCAGGTAGCTTGCAACTATGAAGTGCTGTATTTCTGCAGATCTTGTCTTTGACCAGGAATCGTTTGTAATGTTGAGGAAAAGTTCACTTCCCATTTTGTATAGGTTTCTGCAAACTGAAGGAAAGGCATCTTCAAAACAAATTGGCGTCGTAAAACTCAGGTATGTGTCAGGGTTCGGTGCGGCACCGTTTATGTAAAGGTTTGTCTTATCCTGATTTGCAAGACCTGTTCGGTCCAGTTCAATGGATTCAAAAAGTTTGTGCCCTGTATCAAGGGGAGGAAGTTCCGGAATGTGAGTCTTCAAAGGAACCTTGAACAGTACATACTGGAATCCTGAAGTCAGTGTAGAATCGAATCCCACGACTTTCTTCATGAAACGGTTCATCAGTGGGTTTTCATAGAAAGGTATTTTTTCAGCAAAAGGAACCAGCTGGATTTTGCTGTAGAATCCTGAATAGGATCCTTCCCTGTCAAAGAGGATTGCACTGTTTGCAAAGTGCCTTTTCTTGTTGTTTACTTTTGTCATTCCTCCGATAAGAAATGGCACCTGTTTTTTGGCTATGTATTGCTGCAACGGTTCTTCTTCCGGAAAACGGGAATAAAAGAATCTTGCTCCAGGAAAGTTTTTTGAAAGTACGCCTTCGCTCCAAACAACTAGATCAGTGTCTTTCCCTTCCTTCTGGAATGAATTGATTCCTTCGTCCGTGAGTTTTTTTGAGATTTCAATGGAGTCCTTGTCTCCTGTTTCCCATGGATCGACATTCTGCTGAACAAGTACGGCATTGAAATATTTTTCTGGTGTTCTTGGCATTAATGTCTGGATAATTCCGTATAAACCTGCCGCTGCAAAAAGGGCAAATGTAAAGGCAAGTGCCTGCCTGTAGTGGGTAAGAGCCCTTTGTCTTGCATTGGACGGAATGAGTTCAATTCCCTCTGCAAAAAGGCATGAGAAAAGGGCATACATGAAAGTTATTCCGTATACTCCCGTAAGGTCTGCAATCTGTGTGAAAATTTTCCAGTTGTATGCTGCCATGGAAAGAGTTCCCCATGGATAGCCCATGGCTCCAACAGATTTCTCGTATTCAAAGAGTACCCAGATGCAGGTAAACCAGAGCATTTTCTTGAAAAGGAAATAACAGTCTGTTCCTGATTTTTCTTCAAGTTTTTTATTCTTTTTTATGGTAGATGGGTAAGCAAAGGCAAGGATTCCCATAAGGCCGCCCTGAAAAGCTGTTCCTGCGGCACTGGCACCAAGGGTAAAGGCTGCAAAACCATGAAAATTTGCAAGCCAATAACTGGAAATCAGGTGAACTGTAAGTACCTGAATGAAAAATATAACAAAACTTTCTTTATAGGAATTGCTTTTGTACAGTGCCATGTAAAGCGGTGCAAGGCAGAAAAGTGCAAGAAATGGTGAGCCGTAAGGAATCAACTCGTTTGCGATGGCAAAGCCTTCTATGACTCCGGAAAATACAGCATAAAAAACTTGTAAAACCGTCAGATTCATTGTATTATTTTAGTAGTATATATAGAAAATTTCAACATTTTGTATATTGAAAAAAGTGGGGGAGGGCCCGTCACAATGAATAAAGTCGGCAGCGATAATGTTCTATGCGATAAGGTTATTGAGGAGCATAAAAAAGAATATGGAAAGAAGCCTGAGGCTATAGCGCAGGCTCCAGGTCGTTTTCACCTTTGCGGTGAACATTCATGGATGTTCAGGGATAAAACCCTTTCCATGGCGGTAAACATTCCCGTTTATGTTTCGGGTTCACTTCGTGATGATACAACTTTCAAATTCAATTTTGTTCAGCTGGAAGAAAAAAAACATGCAAACCTTTCTTCGCTAAAACTAAAGAAAGAGGACAAATGGGCTAATTCCGTTAAGTCTGTCCTCTATGGATTCACCAGCGGAAACTTTAGCCTTAAGGGTATTGATTTTACAATTTACACTGACATACTTCCTTCTGCAGGTTTCGGCATTACTACTGCAATCAAGGTAGCTTCTGCCTGGATAATCAGGGAGCTTTGCGGACTTAAATGCAATCAGGACCAGATGATTAAGGTTCTTGAAAGGGCAAACCGCAACTACTACGGAATGGATGATCACTGTGCTGATACTTATGCAGCACTTTTTTCAAAAGACAATAGCCTTGTCCTTACAGACTATGCGGATAAATCTTGGGAAGTAATCCCTTTCAGTTTCAAAGACAAATCCATCATTCTTACAGATGCAAATGTTCCTCGCATTGTTACATGGAATGAAGATTCCCTTATGCAGCCGGAAAATGTTCTTCTTCTTGGAGAACTTAAATCTCGCAAGGCAAATGTATATGGTGGATGGACTTATGAAGAAAACCCTTCAGAACTCAATGAAGTTTTAAGCGTTGTAAACGAAGATACAAAGCGTCGACTCAACTGCATTATGAGGGAACACAAGTGTGTTCTTGATTGTGTTGCAGGCATTCAGAAAAATGATTTTGCTTCTTTTGCTCGAGCGGTAAACAGAAGCCATGATAATATGCGGGACTATGAAATTTCCTGTCCTGAAATCGATTGGATCATAAAGAGAATCCGTTCCCTTGATGAAAATCCCGATGATTTGAGAACCCCTGTAAACTGCGGAAGAATCACAGGTAAGGGTTTTGGTCGCGGTATATACTCAGTCCTCAGAAATGAAGATGTTGAGAAATATAGGGAGCGCCTTGCTGAATATGAACGCATCTTTGGTTTTACTGCACACTGCTATGATGTAAAACCTTGTAAAGGGGTTCATCTTATATGAGAATTCTTCTCGTTAATGATGATGGAATCAATGCTCCTGGAATTTCAGCCCTTGCCAAAAGGTTCAGCAGGGAGCATGAAGTTTATGTTGTTGCTCCAAGTTCCAACAGGTCTGGTGCTTCAAGTTCCATTACAGTTGGGGTTCCTCTTTCTCTTGAAAAAAAAGAAAGTTCAGGCTTGCCTTCCAAGGCAGCTTATGGACTTTCAGGTTCACCTGTAGACTGTTCCCTTTGCGGAATCAACAGTGAACACATTCCTGATGTTGATGTCGTAATTTCCGGCATCAATGACGGACCGAATATTGGTACTGATGTTATTTTCTCCGGAACCTGCGGAGCTGCCCGTTATGCAAGCATGATGGGGATTCCAGGCATTGCCCTTAGTGTTGACTTCAATTCCTACAGGAATCCTGCAGATAAATCCAGTGACCTTTACTACGATAGTCTTGCTGATTTTGCCTGCAAGAATCTTGAAAAACTCATTGCACTTTGCGGTGAAAAAAAAGCACTTGATGATCGTTATGTCTACGAATGTTTCGTAAATGTAAATTCCCCTTGCCTTAGGGAATACAAAGGGGTCAAACTTACAAGCCCTTGTGTCAGGCGTTATTACGATAAAATCCTTATTGAGAAAGAAAGTGATGGATCCATGTCATCAAAATGCGTTGGGGAAGTAAAATGTTTCAGCATGGGCGATGAAAACGCTGATTACAGGGCGACTGAAAATGGATTCGTTTCTGTCAGTTCAGTTTATACGGAAGTTGCCGCCATGGACTTGAGTGGAATGAAAAATAGTTTTATTCTATAAGTTGTTTGGTGCTTTTGCATTTCAGTTGAGACCATAGATGAAATTTTATGGTTTTCAGTAACCTGCATATATCTAAGTCTGTTGTTTTTTTGGTGGGGAAATATGGCAGAGAATGTTTTGAACGAAGGACTTTTACTCTATAAAAGCGGGGATTATTCCAATGCCCTTGCTTATTTCATTTCGTTGCCTGACGATTGTGGTGCAGATCCAATTGATCTTGCTTATTATCTTGGCCTCTGCTATTCAAAGCTCAAGCGCTATGATGATGCACTTCTTTATCTTGAACAGGTTGTAACAGATTCCAACGACAAAAAATCCCTTTCTGAAAAAGAACAGGACAGAATCTTACAGGTTCGTTATCTTCTTGCAGTTTTATATTGTCTTAGTGGCCGTAAGAAACTTGCAGACTTTGAATTGAACAAACTTCTGGACATTGGATACAAACCTGCTTCCGTTTATGCATCTCTTGCTTACATTGCCTGGGAACAGGGGAATGTTGGCTTGAGCTGCGAATACTATGAAAAATCCCTTTCCTATGACAATGAAAATCCAACTGCCCTCAACGGTATGGGGTATGTACTTGCCTGTGAAGGAGTTGATTTGACAAAGGCTTTGAGTTGCTGCAAGAAGGCTCTTGATATTTTGCCAGACAGTCCCGCATGCCTTGATAGTCTTGGTTGGGTTTACTTCAAGATGGGGCTCTATTCGGAAGCAAAAAAATATCTTGAACGTGCAAAAAAAGAAGACAACAGCAATACAATCATCATGGAGCATCTTGCTGAACTTGCAGATGCCGAACAGCAGTAAAATATAGGATTTTTGGACATGAAAAAAACAGCAGCCATATTAACTTCGGTTTTATTTTTGACAGTATCTGCCTTTTCTCAGGTGAACCTTAAGGATACTGCCCGCGAAGAGAACCAGAAGACTAGAACTGCAAATTCAGGTTTTGCAGAGGAAGAATTCCGCCGTGGCGTTCAGAGCTACTACAGGGGTGCCTTCAATGAAAGCATCATGGAATTTGAAAAGGCTCTTTCTTATCTTCCTGGAGAACCCCTTGTTCTTGATTGGCTTGGAAAGGCATATTACCGTGCAGGAATAGAAGGTGCAGCCCTTCAGCAGTGGAACTATGCAATTGATTCTGGATATGGCGGAATACTCCTTCAGAACAGGGTTGAAGTTGTAAGCAATAGGCGGGTTACTGAAAGCGAATATGGTTTCAATCAGCGTTACACAGAATCCGGCTCGTATCCAAATACAAACGGAAACAATCTCATTTACAGTCAGCCAGTTTCTTCTCTTTCAAATCCTGACGGCTCCATTTGGGTAGTTGCATACGGTACCAACGAAATCCTTCGTTTCAATGCCAATGGTATTGTCGTAAAAAAATCTGGTGGTCCAATCAATGGTTTTGACCGTCCTATGGACATCATCAGGCTTAAGGATGGTAACCTTGCCGTAAGCGAAAGTGCAGGAGACAGAATTTCAATACTCAATCCGGAAGGAAATTTTATAAAATACATTGGTTCAAAAGGCAGGAAAATCGGACAGCTTGTTGGTCCTCAGTATCTTGCTGAAGATGAATTCGGCAACATCTATGTAACTGAATTCGGAAATAACCGTGTTTCTGTTTTTGATTCGGAAGGCAACGGCCTTCTTTTCTTTGGCGGAAAAACTTCTGATTTTCCAGGCTTTAAGTCGCCAACAGGCATTGCTGTAATTGACGGCAGAATTCTTGTTGCGGACAGTGTCCTGGGTGGAATCTATGAATTCGACAGGGCTGGAAACTATACAGGAGTTTTTGTAAACGACAAGACTTTTGCTCGCCCTGAAAGCCTCAAGCAGTGGGGGTCCCATCTTCTTGTGACAGACAAGAACAGGGTATATGCCGTTGATTCTTCAGACGGCTCCGTTTACGAAAATTCTGTCGTCGGTAAAGGCAAGAATATCCTTACAAGCGCTGCCTCTGACAGAAACGGAAACATCATCGTTACGGATTTCAAGGCAAACGAAATCTATGTAATGTCAAAGATGACAGAACTTGTGGGTGGATTTTATGTTCAGTTTGAAAGAGTAATTTCAGACAACTTTCCGGAAGTTACAGTTGAAGTTCGCGTAGAAAACAGAAGAAGACAGCCTGTTGTTGGACTTGAAGCTTCCAATTTCTTTATGACTGAAGGAAAAAAACCGGTAGAGTTTGAACTTATGGGGCAGGCCAACAACAATGATGTTGCAGACATTACTATCCTTATTGACAGAAGCCTTTCAATGAAGGCTTACGAAGACCGCCTCAATGCTGCAGTTCGTGAAATTACAGCTTCGATGAATGGAAACGGAACTGTAAATATTGTAAGTGCTGGTGCAATTCCTGTTCAGGAGTTTACCGGCAATCCTTCTCAGCTTTCTGACTTTTCTGCAAGGGCCCTCAAGTGTCCTTATTCAAAGACTGTTGCAGCGGACCTTGCTGTAAGGCTTGCTTCCAATGGACTTATCAATGCGGAAAAGAAAAGGGGAATCATTTTCATTACAGCAGGTGAATCAAAAGACTTGACCTACACTCAGTACGGTCTTTCTGACTTGACGACATATATGAACAACAATGCGATTTCATTCAGTACAATCCAGCTTACACAGACTGCTTTGTCTGACGAAACTTCATATATTACAAATGATACTACTGGAACAAGCTACTATATTTATCGCCCTGAAGGGCTTTCAAGTGTAATTTCAGACATTATCGGACTTCCTTCCGGTCTTTACCAGCTGAAGTACAGATCGAACCTTTCGACAGAATACGGAAGAAAATATCTCCCTGTTGAAATTGAAACCTATCTGCTTAATCGTTCGGGCCGCGATGAAACCGGCTATTTTGCTCCCCTTCAGTAGAGGTTGAAGCATTTCCAAGTTTTTTACGTTCAACATCTATAAGCCTTGCCTTTCTTAATTTTAGGGCAGGGTTTTTGTTTTCCATGTTGAATATGGCTCGTTCTACTTTTGCTTTCTTTGCATCGCCAAAGTCAAATAGCGAACCTTGGGTTGGTTCCGAGTTTTTTTCAATGTTTGATACGCATACTCCAAGTAGCCTTATGCCCTTGTTCTTATCATATTTCTTTTCAAGAAGTCTTTTGCATCTTTCGTATAGGTCATCGGCATTTGTGATTGCTATGTCAGAAGTTTCCTGTATGGAAACGGTCTTGAAGTCATCATAGCGAATTTTTATTGAGGCTGTTCTAGACCTGACATTTTCGCTGTGCATCCTCCATACAACTTGATTTGCCAAGTCCATTATGGCAGTTTCAATTATGTACAGGTCTGTAAGGTCGTATGCAAAGGTTGTTTCAGAACTGATGGAGTGGCTTTTTGCTTCTTCTCCAAAAATCAAATCCTTGTTGCCGCGGACTGCATTGTAAAGGAATGCTCCGGTTGAATCTCCAAAAAGGGTAATGAGAAGCTGCAGGGAAGTTTTGTAAATGTCTTTTGTTGATGTAAAACCGCAGGATTTCATTCGTTCTAGGGTTTTTGTTCCGGCTCCCCAGACTTTTTCCAATGGAAGAGATAGCATGAATTCCGTTTCCTTGCCTTTTGGAATGATTGTGATTCCATCGGGTTTTCTGTAGCCTGAAGCGATTTTTGCAATGTACATTGTATTTGCAATTCCGATGCTAACGGTAAGGCCTGTTTCTTCTTTGACCCTTGCCTTTATTTTTTTTGCGGTTTCCAATGATGTTCCGAAAATGTGTTCCGTTCCTGTAATGTCGATGAAGGCTTCGTCTATTGACATCTGTATTACGGTCGGTGAAAAATCCCCGAATATCTTCATTATCTGGCTTGAGATTTCACAGTATCTTTTGTAGTTTCCTCTGGTGTAGATTCCGTTTGGACATAGTTTGACAGCCTTGAATGTAGGCATTGCAGAATGGACACCGTATTTTCTTGCTTCATAGGAGGCTGTGGAAACAACAGACCTTCTGTCTCCCGGAAGCCCTCCTACTATGACAGGTTTACCCCGGTATTCAGGATGATCAAGCTGTTCCACGGAGGCGAAAAAAGCATCCAGGTCTACATGAAGGTAAACTTTTTCATATTGCCTGTCCATCGTTCATTTTTCCTGTCAGTTTAATTTCCCTTGTCTCATGGATGGCGTTGAATTCATCTGTGAGAATGTATAATTCCATTTTGATTTGGATTGGAACTCCATAGTCGGAACTGAAGTTAAGGGAAATCAGATCTTCTGTACCGTCTGGAATTTCTATGCTTGCACTTGTTGGGGAAAGCATGTTGTAGTTGAAGTTGCATTCATAAAGTGGATTGGAATCAGCACTTAAGGTTACAAGGCACCTTAAAATTCTTTTGTCATTTCCCGTAGAAATGTCTATTTTGTGGGATATGAGGTCAAAGTTATCAGATGTCGTGTAGTTGAAAATTACCTGTTCATGAGTTTTTTCTTTTATAGAGATTACACGCTGGGTGTCATCACTTGTAAGTTTTTTTGTAATCAACAGGGTGCCAGTTAAAAATAATGAAAAAAGTATTGTTGAAAAAAGGGCAGATATTATTATTCCAGAAAGAATCGAAGTTTTTTTTATTCCGCTGCTCAATCTGTCCTTGAAGTTGAAGATGAGGATGCATTTAATCCATTGAAAAGTTATAGGAACAAGTATGAGTGAAAAAATAATATTTCTCTTAAAGTCCGCCTTTAAAAGTTCTTCCAGCTTATCGTGCCTTATGTTCAGGTAAAGGCTTGTTGCCGGTTGAATGAATGGTGCAATCATTAGTATCAGAACAAGAAGAACAACTATTCGTCTGTTTGATTTACCTGCAAAGAGAATAAATATGTATTCAACTATGAAAACAAACATTAGCGAAAGATCTATAAACGCAAAAATAAAAATGTTAAGGGCACAGAGAATGAGTATCTGGAATGAAATTGAAGCATGGGAAATCCTGAACCTGTAGAAGTTCTGTACGTAAGAAACGGCAAAGAGAGTGCAAAGTGCAAATCCTGTCTTAAGTGAAAAGAACATTGTTGGGGATTTCATTGCCGCAGAAAAAACAAATTGATACAGGAAAAGGAAAATTATTGAAAGAAGAAGGTATGCTGGAGTAAGGAACCAGGTTCTTGATAAATCCTTGAATACGGCTTCGTTTTTGGCGTTGTAGGCAAAAGAAGAAAAACAAACCGTAAAGAGGGCAATGCCTGCAAAGGCAAGGTAAATCAGTGTCAAAAGGGATTCGTTTATCCAGACGGAAAAAGTCTTAGCCGAGAATACGTTGTAAAGGGTATTGCCCCCGATTTTCCTTGAGGTGATGATTTCCTTTTCCAGAACATCAAGAATTTCAAGGTCTCTCGAACCATGTCCAAGGGGGAAAGATGTGCTTGTAATTTCATTTTTTGTAAATGCAGAAAATCTGTTGGCGGATTTAAAGAGGGTGCTTTCAGTGTTGTAAAGAACGCTTTGCTGAACATCTATGTCCTTTTGGTTTGCATGGAACGCCTTCTGTACGGAACGAACAATCCACATTGGGGAAATTGTTCCTGATGCCGTAGTTTTTATCTGCAATGGAAAATAGTCTTCATCAGTAATTACAAAACAACAGGTGGTACTTGTTTCGTAAAGTCTCTCTGCATAATAATCTGAAGCACAGGGGATTTCTTCCGACGTATCAAGAATAATTTTTTCATCGTCGGCAGAAAGAAGAATGGTGCAGTTGTAGGGGAGCTTGTTTTGCTTTGTGTTTTCAATGAAGGATATTATGAATTCAGGGTCTTTAAGAAAAAAATCCTGGGTAAATGCAAAAATTACCTGATCTATATTTTCTTCGTCTGTCTGAACTTCCTGTTTCTCTTGTGCAGGAATATCAACGGTAATGTTGAAGGGGAAAGTTCCAAGATATTTCGGTACTATTAAAGATTTCTGAGCATCAACCTTTCTTTCAAGGAGGTAGTTTTCTACATTTGTTGAGCGCTGGTATCTGGAGAAGTTTTCCTGTGAAAAGCAATTTGACCTGGCGGATATAGCAAGAAGGAGAATGAATAATACTGCCGACAGGATTTTTCTCATGAATTCAATTTTACAATAATAGGAAAGAAAATTCAATTTTACGAAAATAATGAAAAAATGCTGAATCTATATTTGTTCCTGAAATAAGTTCTATTTTTTTGTGTTTCAGTTTACATTTGGTCTTTATTGATGTATAATTTTTTTGATAAGGTGGGTGCTTTTTAAAGCAAAGGAGCTGAATGTAAAATGTGCGCGGAAAAAAAGAAATTCATACTCGATTTGCCACTTAAAGTAATTCTTACAGAGGAAGGAACTTCTCATTTTCTCAGTCATAAAAAGCAGCTATTGAATCTTAAGCTGGCAGACAACCGTTTTGCCCACGGTGTCAGTATGGAACATTTTTCTCCAGGTTCTCTGCAGAACATGATTCTTCTTGATTACATTTCCAAGATGGAAATTTCCATGCCTGAATTTGTTTCTCATCGTCAGGAAGTCATGGATCTTTCCAAGCTCATAGTATTTTCAATCCTTTACAAACAGTTTGACCGCGAAATTTACGGACAGATAATTCAGTGCGAATGTGTCCGCCTTTATAACCGTTCACATCCTTCTGCATTGATTGATGAAAAAACACAGATTCCAGAAAAGCAGTTGAGGGCTACCCTTATTATGAAGGATTCTGTAATTCAGTCTGCAAGAAAAACCATTCTTGATCCTGTCTGGAAAAGCATTATGGCAAACAATGAATATTCTCCGGAAGAAAAGAATGTTTTTCTTCTTATGACAGAAAAATTCCTTAACCGTCTTAGTCTTATGAACTGGTACATCATCATCAAGTTCTACAAGGAAGAAGGCTTCTCTGAAATTCTTTCCATCCTCAGACAGCAGCTTGCAAACTACATGACAAAGTCAAAGGTTGCAGAATATATTTCCGTAATGGTTATGGAACTTGCCCTTAACAATGAAAATAACAATGTAAAGAAAGCTGCCAAGTACCTTTATCAGGGAATTGAAAATGCAGACACCCTTATCTTTGATCCTAAAGTTCGTTCAGAAATCGTAAAGGAACTTCAGCGCCGTCACGAGCTGGTATTCATTTCGTGGACACTTGGTGGTGGATCTATGTCCATCGGTAAGCAGGGCCTTTTGCAGATTACACTGTTTAACAAGGATGATGAATTCCAGGAAGTTAAGGAAAGCATTGAAAGCAAAATGGCTTCGGGCAACAAGAAGAAGTCCCTCATCGACTTCTATCGCCAGATGCCTGAAGGTTCGGAAGGAACAGACCTTGGTTTATATTACTTCTCATATCTTGAAGATGCCTGCAAGAAGGTAAACATTAAGTTTGAATCTCTTGTTAACCAGTCATCTGCAAGTGATCTTACAATCATCAACCTTAAATTCAACTTCTAAAGAATGAGTAGTTTTCCCAAAAGCCTAGGTTTATTTCTTCTGTCATCTGCAATTTTTTTCTCATCCTGTGCCAATGACAATCCTGAATCTACTTTGGTAGAACATAAAATCATCTATGATTTCAGGGATGCTGAGTCTTCTCCTGAAGTAAGGCTTTCTGTTTTTGTTGCCTTGGAGAGCAAGATTCAGATGGGGTCTTCAATGAAACTTGTTAATGAGGACAGTGGCCTTGAGTGGAACTGCAGTTCCGGAACCCTTGATAAAATTGAACTCAGGGATATGAAGTGGGTTGGAAGCACCAATTTTGTTCCTGTTAAAAATGAAGTCTTTCCTTCTGGCAGATATAGGGTTGTCTATGAAGACCTTGCAGAAAGGGAATGTGAATCATCCTTTGAATTGAAATATCCTGAAAACATATTCGGGCTAAAGTCTTCTGAATTTCCTGGAGCCATTAATACCTCAATTTCCAAGAAGATTGCAGTATATTCAAATGAAGATGTTCTGCTATACTTTGGTGATGAGCCTGCCAAATGGAATACCAGCGAAGCAGTTATTTTGGATTATAAAAATGCCTGGTGTACCAGGGTATGTTACACGATCTGCAATGATACAGTGTATTGTTTCATGCCTCCGAATATACTTGGCAATAAAGAGTTTATAAGGGAAAATGCTGATGCTTCAAAAAACGAAGCACATCAGGAATAGAATTTTAAGAGAGGAATTTAATGCCCGACAATGACAATGAAAAAATGGAAATGAGCGACGATTATCCGGCGGAAACTGAGAATTCGATTTTCAAGAGGCCAATCAAGACATTTGTAATCCGTGCAGGAAGAATGACTGGCAGTGAACGCAGGTGTTATGATGAACTCCACCATGTATGGTGCATTCCATTTGAGCACAAGACACTCAACTACACGGAAATTTTCAACAACACCAATCCTGTAATAATGGAAATTGGTTTTGGTATGGGAACAGCTACAGCTATCATTGCAGAAAATAATCCTGAAACAAACTACATCGGCAGTGAAGTCCATGTACCTGGTGTTGGAAAACTTCTTGGTGAAATTAAAAACAAGAACCTTAAAAACCTTTATATAATTGACCACGATGCCCTTGAGATTCTTGAATCAATGATTCCGGACAATTCTCTTGCCGGCTTCCATATTTTCTTCCCTGATCCTTGGCCTAAGAAAAAGCATCATAAAAGAAGGATGCTTCAGCGTCCAAGAACTGATCTTCTTGCAAAGAAACTTGCTCCAGGCGGCTATCTTTATTTTGCAACTGACTGGCAGGAATATGCAGAAAGTGCCCTGGAAGAACTTAAACTAACGGAAGGACTTCAGAATAAATATGATGGATTTGCTCCTCACCAGGAGTGGAGGCCTCGCACAAAATTTGAACAGAAAGGAATTGATGCTGGCCGTGACATATATGAATTGTATTTTATAAAGAATGAGGATTAGTTTTTATGGATCTCTTTGATGTTGAGGCTGCTGCAAGAGAAAGTGACAGGACTGTAAATGAAGCTAAGAAAAAAAGAAATCTTCTTGACCGTATCAAAGAGCTTGAAAAACTGATTGTTCATTATCAGAATTCCTATTACAACGGTGAAAGTGAAATTTCCGATTCGGAGTTTGACAAGCTTTGGGACGAACTTAAAGAACTTGATCCTTCTAATCCAATACTCCACAAAGTTGGAGCAGACAGCGGAAATTTTACAAAGGCTCCTCATGTTATACCTATGGGAAGTCAAGAAAAGGCCGCGACTCCGGAAGAATTCCTTGAATGGGCTAAAAAGCATTCCTACGGCGAGTATTTGATTGAATACAAACTTGATGGTGCCAGCCTTGAGCTTCAGTATAACGGAGGAAAACTTCTTCGTGCCGTTACCCGAGGAGATGGGGAAATAGGTGATGTGATTACTCAGAATGCAGTAAAGATGCATGGTGTAATCAAGGAACTTTCTCAGGATTTTACCGGTGGAATTCGTGGTGAAGTCATAATGACTCACCAGGTTCATAAAAAATTATATTCTGACAAAGCTAATTGCCGCAATGCTGCCAATGGACTTATGAAAAGAAAGGATGGGGAAGGCAGCGAAAACCTCTGCCTCATCGTTTATGATGTCTGGGCTACAGATGGAGAACAGCCTTTTAAGGATGAAGAAGGCAAGCTTCAGTTCCTGAAGTCGAATGGCTTTAATGTTGTTCCCCTCGAAATAGTACATTCTGCTGATGATGTAATTGCTTACCGCGAAAAGGTGATGGAAATCCGCAAGGACCTTGATTATGATATCGATGGCCTTGTTATTAAAGAGCGCGAAGTAAATCACGAAGATGCAAGCCGCGACAGGCCTGAAAGACAGATTGCATTCAAGTTCAGCCTTGAAGAAGCCGTTTCGATTCTTCGTGATGTTGAATGGGGTGAAACTGGTGCAACCTATACTCCTGTTGCTATTTTTGATCCTGTTGAACTTAACGGTACTACAGTAAAAAGGGCATCCCTTGTAAATACAAATCTCATTAATTCTCTAAAACTCAAAATCGGGAGCCATATAGTTGTCGTTAAGCGCGGTGAAATCATTCCTAAAATCATCAGTGTTGTTCCTTCTGCTTCGAATGAAAAACTTGAAGATATAAAGATTCCTTGTAAATGCGGTGCCTGTGATTCTGAACTGGTTGATGAAGGAACAAGACTTTATTGTCCGAACAAATATTGCAGCAAGAAGGTTCTCCATCAGCTTTTGAAATGGGTGTCTGTTGTTGATATTCGTGATCTTGGCGAAACCTTGATTACAGAACTTTTCAAAACAAAGAAAGTAAAATCCATTTCTGATATTTACACTCTTACGGTTGAAGACCTTACTCCATATTTTCTTGATAAGGAAAGCCTTGAGGCTGGAAAGAAATCTTTGGGTGCGGAAAAAGTTTTTGCATCAATACAGTCTCACAGAAAAATTACCCTTTCAAAATTCATTGCTGGGTTTGACATTGAAGGCATTGGAGAAACTGTTGTGGAAACTTTGATTTCCGCAGGATACACAACCCTCGATAAGATTGTTTCTTCTTCTGAAGAAGAAATTGCATCGGTATACAGGTTTGCAGAAATCCTTGCCCATACTTTTGTAAGCGGAATAAAGGAAAACAAAGAAGAAATGCTTTCAATGGTTGACGGCGGAACAATCACTCTTATACAAGGGGAAAACAACGGTGTCCTTGCAGGCAAGAGTTTTTGTTTTACCGGAGAACTTAAGACCATGAAAAGAGCCGATGTTCAGAATCTCGTAAAAGAAAAGGGTGGGACTGTAAAGTCTTCAGTTGTTAAGGGATTGAGTTATCTTGTAACCAATGATACTGCAAGCGGTTCTTCCAAAAATAAGAAGGCAGCAGAACTGGGTATTCCAGTCATCGATGAAGATGAATTCCTGAAACTGCTTGACTAGATTTTGAATTGCAAAAGAAAAGGGAATGACCAATAAGTTCAAAAAGTGTCATTTTCGGGCTCCGAAAATCCATTTAATTGCAATACAAGTCATTGCCGTGTCGAGCACGGCAATGAATCACACTTATTGGACAGCCCCTTTCTTTTTATGAAGTTTTATTTATTTTTCTTTTTGCCAAGGTATGCTTCTTTAACGCTTTCGTTTTCAAGAAGGTCTTTTCCGCTTCCTGAAAGTACGATTTTTCCTGTTTCAAGAACATAAGCAAGGTCTGCAGTTTTTAGGGCCATGTTTGCATTCTGTTCAATAAGAAGGATTGTAACGCCAGACTTGTTAACTTCCTTGATTATGGAGAAGATGTCCTGTACAACGAGTGGAGCAAGACCAAGGGATGGTTCATCCATCATCATGAGTTTAGGACGGCTCATGAGAGCTCGACCAACGGCAAGCATCTGCTGTTCACCACCTGAAAGGGTTCCTGCATACTGCCAGCTTCTTTCCTTTAAGCGAGGAAAAAGCGAGTAGATCCATTCCATGTCTTTTTCAATTTCCTTTTTGTCGTTTCTCAGGAAAGAGCCAATCTTTAGGTTTTCTGCAACCGTAAGGTCAGTAAAGACTTTTCTTCCTTCCGGAACAAGGGCAATGCCTTCGCCAACCGTCTTGTAAACTTTATTGCCTGCAATGTTGTTTCCAAGGAATTCAATGGAACCTGAATCTGGAGTTACTATGCCTGCAATGGACTTAAGCAAAGTTGATTTTCCTGCACCGTTTGCACCAATGAGAGTTACAACTTTTCCTTCCGGTACTTCAAGGCTTACATCCTGAAGAGCTTTGATTCCACCATAAGATACGTTAATGTTTTTGATTTTAAGCATTTGTCATTCTCCTTACGTTAGGAAATCTTTTCTTCGCCCAAATAGGCAGAAATTACAACAGGATCATTCTGAACTTCTTCCGGTGTTCCCTTTGAAATAAGGGCTCCAAAGTTAAGAACATAGATTCTGTCTGAAATGTTCATGACAAGATCCATGTGGTGTTCGATCATGAATACAGTAAGCTTGAAGTCGTCTCGGATTTTATAGATGAAGTCTGTAAGTTCCTGTGTTTCCTGAGGATTCATGCCTGCAGCAGGTTCATCAAGCAAAAGGAAGGAAGGATTTGTTGCTAGGGCACGGGCAATTTCAAGACGGCGCTGCAATCCGTAAGGAAGGGAAGTGCACTTTTCATTGCGTACATCATAGAGTCCAAGTATGTTAAGGAGCTCTTCTGTTTCCTGTCTCTGAGCTTTTTCTTCCTTTGAGTTGAGCCTGAATGTTGCAGTGAATACATTGCTTGTTCTGCGGCAGTGTTTTGCAATAAGAACATTGTCAAAAACACTCTGGCTTTTCCAAAGACGGATATTCTGGAAGGTACGTGCAATTCCCATTTTTGTTATTTTGTCTGGAGTAGGTTCAAGATGTCCCTTGTACAATCCGTTGTTGAGTCCTGCGTAAAGTTTTTTCATTTTTCCGTGGGGAAAATTTTCAATGATTTTGTTTCCGTTGAAGAAAACTGCACCGTTTGTTGGTGCATAAACACCTGTTACAACATTGAATGCAGTTGTCTTTCCTGCACCGTTTGGACCAATGAGGGAAACTATTTCGTTCTTGTTTACTTCAAGGGAAAGGTTGTTTACGGCAACAACGCCACCAAACTGCATCGTTACATTGTCTATTTTAAGTACATTTTCTGCCATGATTATTCTCCTGCTTTTTCTTTAGCCAGAGCTTTATCCTTCTTTTTAGGAAGGCTTTTAAAGAATTTAATGATGCCGGCAAGGCTAAATTCATTTTCTCCCATGATTCCTTTCTGATAGAAAAGAACGATTGCCATGATTATTACGCTGAATACAACTTTGCGGAAACCTGGTTTCATGAAGCCAAGGTGAAGACCGCCTACAAATACATTTGAGTTATCAAGGAACCTAAGCCACCATTCTGAACAGGCAATGAAGAGGAAACTTGAAATGCAGCTTCCTGTAACTGATCCCATTCCACCGATTACCACAATAAGGAGAATTTCATAGGTCATTGCAGACTTGAACTGGTTCGCCTGGATTGTTGTCTGGAACATGGCAAGAAGGGCTCCTGAAATTCCTGCAAAGAAGGAACTTATGACAAATGCCATTCTCTTATGGTGCGCAAGGTTAATTCCCATGGCTTCTGCAGCAACTTCATCATCGCGTATTGCCTTGAATGCACGGCCATAGGTTGAGTTAATGAGAAGAACAATCATTGCTATGCAGATTCCTGCAACAGCAAATGGGAAAAGAGTAGAGCGGAAAACCGGATAGCGTCGCAAAAGATTGGAACCGTTTGTGATTACGCCAAGTTTATCCCACTGAAATAGGGCACGTATGATTTCTGCAAAGCCAAGGGTTGCAATGGCAAGGTAGTCAGACTTAAGACGAAGAACAGGTAGTCCGATAAGGAATGCTATGAAAGCTGCAACAAGACCTGCAAGAATCATTGCGGCAAACAAAGGGATTGTAAACTGAATTAGTCCACCGTCAAAGTACTGGTAAACCTGTGCTCGGGAAGCAACGGGAATCGTAAAAATAGCATAGGTGTAAGCGCCAAGAAGCATGAAACCTGCCTGTCCAAGTGAGAAAAGCCCTGTAAAACCGTTAAGAAGGTTCATGCTTACTGCAACGAGGGCGTAAATTGCTCCTTTCTTAAGAACTGTAAATAGCATTGAAGTTCTTGGAAGAACCTGTTCAAGTATTGCTATGATAGCAAAAAGCAATGCAAGAAGTCCAAAACTAATTATTGTATTTCTATTTTTGTTAATGTAAATCATGTATTCCACCTTAAAATCAGACTTTGTCAGTCTGCTTTTCGCCAAAAAGACCTGTAGGCATGAACATCAATACGATGATGAGAAGGACAAATGTAAAGGCGTCGCTGAAAGTTGTCCATCCAAGTCCCTTGATTATGTTTTCACAGATACCTATTACAAAGGCACCGATGACTGCCCCAGGAATGGACCCGATTCCACCGAATACGGCTGCTACGAAGGCTTTTAGACCTGGCATTCCACCAGCTGTAGGGGTTACACCCGTGTAATTTGAGAAGAATAGCAGGGAACCTGCAGCTGCGAGAAGAGAACCGATGATGAAGGTTGTGCTGATTACTCTGTTGATTCTGATTCCCATTAGCTGAGATGTTTCAAAGTCTTTTGAAACAGCTCGCATTGCCATACCGATCTTTGTATGCTTGATGAGCATTACAAGGGAGACAACAAGAATGACTGTTAGAAATGGTGTGATAATGGTAACGCGTTTTGTCATTGCAGAAGCAATCTGGATTGAATCTGAAATCCACGGAATTGGGGGATAGTATTTTGTAAGTCCGCCAGTTATGTAAAGTGCAATGTTCTGCAAAAGATATGACATACCGATGGCAGAAATCATGATGGACATGCGGGGTGCCTTTCTCAATGGTTTGTATGCAATGCGTTCGATTGAAAAGCCAAGAATTGAAGTAAGTATGATTGTAAAAGGAATGGAAATGTACAGAGGCATGCATGTGTACATGTAAACCATAATGAGTCCTGATGCCATAAATACATCACCGTGGGCAAAGTTAATCAGTCGCAGAATTCCGTAAACCATGGTGTATCCAATGGCAATGAGGGCATACTGTCCGCCAGTTGAAATGCCCGCTAGAATGTACGGCAGGTTAGCGTTAAAAAAATCCATTTCAAAAACTCCGTTTTATGTGTTTTAGAAACTTATGAATCAAAATTTCATAGGTTTTAATATCAGGCAATAAAAAAAGATCAATGAAACCTTGATCCTTTTCTAGTACCTGCTATTAAAATCATGCCTCTCCCATAATAGAGAAAGGCATGACAATTAAATGTTCCTGCATAAAACAGGATTGATAAAATTAGTTGATTTTCTGAATTGCAACGAATTCCCAAGTTGCATCATTGTTGTTTGCGTGCTTGATGTATGCACCGTCACGCTTGGCATCACCAGTTGCATCGAATTCAATAAGGCCTGTGATACCATTATAGCTGATTCCTGGAAGAGCCTTCATAATGTCTTCTCCCTTTGTTGAACCTGCAGCCTTGATTGCTTCAAGTGCAACATTGTATGCGTCGTAAGCCATAACTGGGTTTGCAGCAACGATGTCGTTTCCGCCGTTGTCTGTAAGGTTAGACGGGTTTGAGTTGATCCAAGCGCGGAAGTCCTTTACGAATTCTGCAACCTTTGCATCTGTAGAACCTTCTGCAAAGAATGTTGTTACGTTGATGTCAACATTTGTTCCCTTTGCTGCGTTGAGGATAACGTTAGAGTCCCATGTGTCGCCGGCGAGGATTGGCATGCCGAGCTTCTGTGTGTTTGCCTGTTCGATGATGAGGGCAGCAGCTTCTGTTGAAACTGGAGAGCAGAATACATCAGCACCCATGTTTTTTGCGTTTGTTACGTATGCTGCAAAGTCGCTTGTTCCTTCTGGAAATGTTTCGTAGACAACTTCGCCGCCCTGTTTCTTGAATCCTTCAATGAAATAGTTTGCAAGACCTACAGAGTAGTCGTCGCCAAGCTTTGCAAGGACATAAGCTTTCTTTGCATTGAACTTGTCGCGAGCAAGGGATGCAAGAACTGTTCCCTGGAATGGATCGAGGAAGCAGATGCGGAAGTAGTGGTCGTTGCCAAGTGTAACCTGTGGGTTTGTACATGTGATTCCGATGGCTGGAATTCCTGCTGCAAGGAAAGTGTCGCTTGCTGCAATAGAAACACCTGAACCATAAGAACCGAGAACGATTGAAACTCCCTTTGATACAAGTTCAGAGGCTGCTGTAACAGCCTTGTCGTTTGAAGATTCGTTGTCTACGCGTACGAGTTCAACCTTGTATTCCTTTCCGGCAATTGTTACTGTTGGAATCTTTTCGTTAGCATAGATAGCTCCAAGAGTTTCCTGCTTTCCACCAGCTCCATTGTCTCCTGAAGCTGGTTCATAGATACCGATTTTTACTGTTGCAGTCTTTGATCCACCGCATCCAGTAACTGCAAAAGCCATAACAGCGGCTGCAAGTGCCATAACAATCTTTTTCATAATTAACTCCTATATAGAAAAAAGATAATCTATTATACAAATAGTAGGTTTTTTGTTGAATAACCTATTGTAAAAAAACGAAGTCTAGTTTTCTGTCGGTTCAAAGGCAAAATTCGTTGTAAAAAAGTCTGGACTTACGGCTTCAAGGTTGAGCCTTACTTCCCAATGAAGGTGAGGACCTGTTGCAAGCCCAGTAGCTCCAGAATGACCAAGTAGAGTTCCCGCTTTTACAGAGTCCCCTTTCTTTACTTTAAGTTCATTCATGTGATAGTAAAGGGAGTAGAGGCCAGGCAGATGTTCGATTACAACACTCCAGCCAGTAGAAATTCTTTCTTCTGCCATTACGACTTTTCCTTCTGCAGGAGCACGAACTTCTGTTCCTGTTGGAACTCCATAGTCAATTCCAAGATGGAGGCTTGTTGAAGAATTTCCTGATGAATACTGGAAGACTCTTCTGTCCGCAAAATAAGAAGTTCTCCTTGTTGATTCAACGGGAGGAACAAATGGTTTTGTTGAATAGACATTATGTGGATTTATGGTTTCAAGTATAGTGTTGAGTTTTGAAATCTGATTCATTCTCTTTGTACTAGTGTCAGTTTTAATTGCCGTGTTTGTTTCGTTGAGTTTTATTGTCTCGGAAATGAAAGATTTATTGTCCAGGCTGAAGGGCAGGCTGAATTCCTTTGTTTCATTTGAGATTTTATAACTAATCTTAAGGGAACATTTGTTGTCCATTGTCCACCAGGAAGAAAGTGGAATTCCCGTTAGCATAGTTTTCCCTTCCTTCTTTGCTTTGCCAAGAACATAGAAATTAGATGACCGTACGCTCTTTCCGTCTACAATAAGTTCAAGTTTTGCTTCTGTGCCTGATAGGTCAGCCTTTGCAGTCTTGGTTCTTGAAACATTCATTCTTACAAAAACAGCATCGCCTGGAGATGCAACCTCATTGTAATTAAGTGAAATAGAATAGCTGTCTCCGTTGAAGGCTGCCTGTCTTGCAAAGGAGGCAGATGTTAAGAAGATAAACGAAATTGCGATTAAAGATGTGATTTTTTTCATACGCTTTTCCTCAAATCCTTTATGTTCAGTTGAAGTGTTTCTGTTCCGTTAAATGTATTCCTTTCTACATTGAAAAGAAGGTCTATTTTGTCTCCGACTTCAATTTCTGAGTGAAGAAGGTTTCCTGCACCCCAGAATATGGCTGGAAATTTTGTTGGTTTTCCTTCCTTGTTTTCACAGTCAAGTACCAGTTTTAGGTGTGCCCTTTCAGTTTTTCCCACCAGCTGTGCAGAATAAATGGGAATTTTCCTTGCAAGGAAAAGAATGTTTTCGTTTTCATTTCCGTAAGGTTCAAATCTGTCTACAATATTGATGAGCTCTGGTGTCATGTGTTCAGGGTAGATTTCAGCATCAATGGGTTGTCCTGCATCTTCTACTGGAAGAAGTTCTATGTTCCTTGAATTTTCCTTTACCATTGAGAGGTATTGTTCAAGGTTCTTTCTTTCCAATGAAAATCCTGCGGCAAAGTCGTGGCCACCGTGGCTGATGAAAATGTCCTTCATGTTTTCAAGGAAATTTGAAACATCAAACCCTCTGCAGCTTCTCATTGAGCCTATGACAACATCATCAACAGCAGACATTACGATGGATGGAATTCCAAACTGTTCAACATAGCGGGATGCAAGAATGCCGGAAACCCCCTTGAAAATCCTTTCGTCAAAAACAACACTCAGTTTGTTGTTATAGTTTTCTATTGAATTTTTAGCCTGCTCGAAAGTTGCATTTTCAGCATCATTGGTCAAGGTTTTCCTTTCTTCGTTAAGCTCAATGATTTTTTGTGCAACCTGTTCCCTTTCGATTGGATCATCTGAAGTAAAGAGGTCTGTTGCAATGTCGGCGTGGCCAAGTCGTCCTGCAGCATTTAGTTTTGGAGCAATGGACCATCCGATGTCTTTTGATGTAATTCTTTTACCAAGAAGATTTATCTTGGATAAAAGTTCAACGAGGCCTTTTCTTACTCTGCCAGCATTCATGTATTCAAGTCCCTTTCGGACAAAAATCCTGTTCTCGTCAGAAAGGGGCATGATGTCGGCTATGGCTGCAAGGGCTACCAGCTGCAGTTCCTTTTCTTCTGTTTCTGTAAAAGAAGGGTTTTCTTTTTTCAGGCTTTGCTGAACGTAGGTAACATAGATGTTGTAGAATCCGCCTATTTCAGTTGGTTCATGGTCACCGTATTTTGCAATCTTTGAAAGGTTCTTTATTTTTTCAAGGCTTGAATCTTTTAGGGAAGGGAAAAACTTTGAAATCTCATCCTGCATTCCGTAAACATTGAAATCTACTCCGTTGCCAAAAGCCTGCTTGAGAAGGACGGAAGTTTCCTTTGCGTTCCAGCAGAAGATATGTTGCCCCTGAAGATACTTTGGAAGCTTTGTATCTGAAATGGATTTTTCACCTGGAATTACAGTTTCCGTAAGCCGTCCCATTGGAATCATGTTGTGCACCTTGATGCATTCAATGACTATGGAGTCATCTTCTGTGCGTGCATTGAGCAAAGCAACATCAGTCTTGTACCATTTGCTTTTTGTAAAGCGCAAGGCAGTTGCAAGCTTGTAGGTGAGGGCGCATCCGGAAATTTCCTGGAATGGATATCCGCTACCTTCTGTTTTTGCATCAAGGATTATGGCTGGGGAAGGGAGAACGCCCTGGGGATTGTGGTGGTCCGTTACGATTACATCAATTCCTTTTTGTGCAGCGTAGGCAACCTCATCAACATTGGCAATCCCGCAGTCAACGGTAATGATGAGGGAACCATACTGATCTGCAAATTCATCGATGGCTTCAATTGAAAGACCGTAGGCTTCGTCTCCCTTTGGCACTCGAAACTGGACATCAATGCCCAATGACACCAGGCATTCGTAAAGAACGGTTGTTGCAGTAACTCCGTCTACATCTCGGTCTCCGAAAATCAAAACCTTTTCCCTGTTTCCGTTCTCATCCTTTTCTGCTGCGGCAAGGATCCTGTCTACCGCATCTTCCATTCCGTTAAAAAGAAATGGATTGTGCTGATAGCGAAGGTCATCTTCAAGAAAGTAGAATATGTCGCGGCCTTTTGTAATTCCTCGCCTGATTAAAATGCTTGCTGTAATGGCATCGATGTTGTATTTCTGCCGAATTGAATCAACATCTGATTTTAGTACATTTGTTTTGTTCCAGTTCAAATTTTTACCTTTATATTTTTATAGAAATTTATTTATACGGGTTAAAAGTCAGATTATGTAAATCTGTCTGAATAAGTCCTATTATAGTATATAATTGAAGAAATTACAAAATCCCCGCACCGCTTTCAAGGGTTTCAAGTTTTGTGCCGCAGGATTTTTCTATCAGGTGATATAGCAATCTTTTTAGTTTGTAGGCTGATTCCGCAGGCAATATGAGCTCCCTTACTTTTCCCGGTGTCAGTTCGTTGATGGCCGCAAGATAGGTAATGGAATGAATGTCCAGCTTGAAGTTTTCTGCTGCCTTACGGAGATTTTCTGCACTGTATGGAATGCAATCGCTGCAGACAAAACCATTTTGATTTTCAATGTAGTAGATGTCGTGTTCCTTTGACAAAAGGGAAGTTCCGCAGGAAGTACATTCCCTTGCGTCAGGCTGTATTCCAAGAAGACCAAGATATCTCCATAGAAACCTTAGCATGCCGAGCCTTGCTTCTTCTTCGCTTACGGCATCAATTCCATCAAGAAGGGCCGAAAGCAGAATGAAGGAATTCTGTGGATCTCCTGCGCATTTAGTTTTAAGGACAATTTCTGATGCAAGGGTAGCGGCCCAGGATTTGTATAGGTTTTCCCTCAGGGACATGTGGATTTTCTTTGCGTCAAAATCAGTGATTTTAACAGAATGTTTTATGTTGTCAGTGTAAAGGTACAGGCTGCCTCGGTTAAAAGGCTGAACCAGGGATCGAAGCTTGCTTTTGGGACCACCATATAACATACAGTTAATTATTCCCTGGTCAGGAGTAAATATGGAAACCAGACGGTTTTGTTCCCCCTGTTTTTTTAGTGAAAAAATGATTCCCTGAGTTTCCCTGTTTCTGTCACCCATGAATAATAATTTAGAACGAAACTGAAGATTTTGCAAATAGCCTCGTAACAGAGGGGACAGACCCCTTTGAAAGTGTGGCATGACAGAGGGGACAGACCCCTTGGGTTTTAAGTGTTTATAAAAAAAAGAACTAAGACCGAATTTATCCTCGTTGAGTTTATTTATTTCTTTCAATATAATGATTGTTATGAATGTTTTTGACGGTGATAAAATTTGCATACAGGGTGCCCGCGAGCATAACCTTAAGAATATTTCTGTAGAAATTCCGCGCAACAAGCTTGTGGCAGTTTCTGGCCTTTCTGGTTCTGGAAAATCTTCCCTTGCTTTTGATACTCTTTTTGCCGAAGGCCAGCGCCGTTATATGGAAAGCCTTTCTTCCTATGCCCGCCAGTTTCTTGGCCGCATGGACAAGCCTGATGTTGACCTTATTACTGGCCTTAGTCCTGCAATTTCCATCGAACAGAAAACTACTCATAAAAATCCACGTTCAACCGTTGGTACAGTAACTGAAATCTATGACTATTACCGCCTTCTTTTTTCCCGCATCGGAAAGGCACATTGTCCTGAATGCGGAAGGGAAATCAAGGAACAGTCCGTAGATCAGATTGTCGATACAATCCTTTCCTGGAATGAAGGAACAAAACTCACTTTGATTGCTCCGGTAATCCGCGGAAAAAAAGGTGAGCATCAGAAGATCATCGATGATGCAAAGAAAAGCGGATTTGTCCGTGCAAGAATCGACGGCCTTATGGTGGAACTTGAAGATTCAATCAAGCTGGACAAACAGAAAAAACATACCATTGAAATCGTTGTTGACCGTATTGTCTTAAAAAAAGACATTAGAAAACGCCTTGCCGATTCTGTTGAAACAGCCCTAAAGTCTTCGGCTGGAATCGTAATTGCCCTTCGCCGTGTAAACAAAGGAGATGAAGCTTACGAAGAAGTTTGCAAGACCTTGGACCTTAAGGGAACTCAGTATGACCGCAACGCAGACTACATAGAAGAGGAAGTTTTCTTTAGCCAGAAGAATGCCTGTCCTGACTGCGGTATTTCTGTTCCTGAACTTCAGCCAAGATTGTTCTCCTTCAACAATCCTTTCGGTGCTTGTCCTGACTGTACGGGCCTTGGTGAAAAAATGGAATTTGACCGCGACCTTATCATGCCAGATTCTTCCCTTAGCTTTAACGAAAACGGTATTGTTCCTTTCAATCCTGACAGTGCCTGGAACGAAAGCATGTTCGGTGCAGTTTTCAAAGATATGGATTTTGACATGAACGCACCCCTTAAGGAGATGAATAAAAAGCAGTCTGACATTCTCTGGAATGGAACAGGGGAACGCAGCCTTAAATGGATATATAAAAAGCAGAGCGGAGAAGGCACAAGCACCTACAACAGGCCTTGGGTCGGAATTTATTCTGAACTTCGCCGCCGCTATGCAGAAGCCTGGGGTGACAGTGCCCGTGAAAACCTTGAAAAATACATGTCACACAAGGAATGCAAGAGCTGCTGTGGAAAAAGGCTTCGTAAGGAAGCTCTTGGCGTTACAGTTGGTGGAGTTAACATCTGGGATCTTACGGAACTTTCCGTAAGCGATACAATTGAATTTTTTGAAAAGCTCAAGCTTACTGAAACAGAAAAAAAGATTGCGTCCCAGGTCCTCAAGGAAATTACAAGCAGACTTTCCTTCCTGAAAAATGTCGGTCTTGATTACCTTACATTGCAGAGAAGTGCTGCAACCCTTTCTGGTGGAGAAGCCCAGCGCATCCGTCTTTCAACACAGATAGGATCTGGCCTAACCGGTGTCATGTACATTCTTGATGAACCTTCCATCGGTCTGCATCAGAGGGACAACCAGCGCCTTATAGATTCTCTCCTTTATCTTCGTGACCTTGGAAACACTGTTATTGTCGTAGAGCACGACGAGCAGACTTTGCTTACTGCAGACTGGCTTGTGGACATTGGTCCTGGAGCTGGCGTTCACGGCGGTACTGTCATGGCAAGCGATACTCCTGAAAATGTTATGAAAAACCCAAAAAGCATTACTGGAAAATATCTTGCCGGCCTCATAAGAATGCCTGTTCCCAAAAAGCGCAGGACAGGAAACGGAAATTTCATTTCCATTCAGGGAGTAACGGAACACAATTTAAAGAACATTACCTGCGACATTCCTCTTGGAACTTTTACCTGCATAACAGGGGTCTCTGGAAGCGGTAAATCCACATTGCTCAATGACGTATTCTTTCCTGCGGCAAGCAATAAGATCATGAAGAGTGAACTTCCTGCAGGTGAATTCAAAAAGATTACGGGCCTAGAGAACATAGACAAGATTATAAATATAGATCAGAGTCCAATCGGAAGAACTCCACGCAGTAATCCAGTTACTTACATAGGAGTCTTTGACAAAATCCGCGAGCTTTATTCCTGCATGCCAGAAGCTAAGGCAATGGGCTACAAACCTGGCCGCTTCAGTTTCAATGTTAAGGGTGGTCGCTGTGAAAACTGTCAGGGTGCTGGAACAATCACAATCGAAATGAATTTCCTTCCTGATGTTTTCATTCAGTGCGATGTCTGCCACGGAAAAAGATTCAACAGGGAAACTCTTGAAGTCCTTTACAAGGGGAAATCCATCAGCGATGTCCTTGAAATGACTGTAGAAGATGCGGCAGATTTCTTTGCAGGAATTCCTCACATTCAGAAAAAACTTGAGACCCTCAAGAATGTTGGCCTTGGTTACATTACTCTTGGTCAGAATGCCCTGACCCTTTCCGGTGGTGAAGCACAGCGCGTTAAGCTTGCCGCGGAACTTGCACGCCCTTCAACTGGGAAAACCCTGTACATCCTTGATGAACCTACAACAGGACTTCATTTTGTTGATGTAATGAACCTCATGCAGATAATCCATGCTTTGGTAGAAAAGGGAAATTCTGTCGTAATGATCGAACATAATCTTGATGTAATCTGTCAGGCTGACCATATCATCGACCTAGGGCCTGAAGGTGGGGCCGGCGGTGGAAAAATCATTGCCACAGGAACTCCGGAAGAAGTTGCAAAAATCAAAGGCAGCTATACCGGTAAATATGTTGGCGAAATGCTGGAACGCGAGAAACAGCGTGACAATCTTTCTTCTGAAAAATAAAAAAGTTTGCAAAATTGAAAATTTATGTGTTGCTCAGAAAATTCAATTTTCTCCTTCTTTCCATTTTTTTAATGGGGCTTGGTAGTTTTGCATTTGCTGCAGACGATAACACTACAATCATTACAATTGAAGGTGCTGACAGTTCTTCCTACAGGACCAACGAAGAAGACAACACCGATGAAATCCTTCTTTCAGGTGATGTTTCCATTTCCGTTGAAAAGGGAAGTACGAAACTTTCTATCAAGGCAGACGAAGTAAGTTACAACAGAACAACGGAAACTCTTTTTGCAAAGGGGAACATCAGTCTTGTTCAGTCAGGTTCTTCGGAAGGTGAACAGACTATTACCGCTAGTTCTCTTCTTGTAAATACTTCAACTCTTGAAGGCATATTTGACAACGGTAGGGCAATCCATACCCAGAGTGATGCCCTTAACCTGCCGTCAGGTTCTACACTCATTGTTTCTTCTAGAATTTTTGGCCGCGATTCTTCAAGTACAATTGCTTTTAAGAAAGGTGAACTTACTTTCTGCGATGATGAAAATCCCCATTGGAAAATAAAGGCATCGAGAATCTGGCTTTTACCTGGCGGAGAATTTGCTTTTCTTAATGCAGTTATTTCAATTGGCCATATTCCGGTTCTATATCTTCCGGCTTTTTATTATCCAAAGGATGAACTGATTTTTAATCCTTCCTTCGGATACAAGGAAAGGCATGGTTACTATTTTCAAACAACCACATACTTGCTTGGACGCAAACCTCTTGAAGAAAAAGATGTCAGTGCAGCGGCTGATAGTACTGCCACTACCGGGGAAGAACTTACAAAAGGTATCTTTAACTTCATGAAACCTTCCGTTCTAAAAAAACAGAAAAGGGAAGGTCTTGTTCTTCACAATCTTGAAGAAGATTTTGATGGTGATACTTCAAACTATTTAAAAATCATTGGAGATCATTATACCAATCTTGGTACTCTTGTTGGAGTTGACGGTGTTTTTGCACCTTCAAATGAATATGTTTCGGCTGTAAGTGCTTCTGTCAGACTAGGTTTCACAAATACTGTTTTTAATACCGGTGGTCAGTACCATCCTTATTCATCAGAAGGTAAAAAGTACAAGGATAGTTCTAACTTCATGGGGGTTCATACTCCTTTCCGTTACAGTGCGAATTTTAAAGCTGACATTTCTAAACCATTGTCATTTCATCTTTCAATGCCTGTTTTCAGCGATCCTTTTTTTACAGAAGACTTTGACTCCCGTTCGGAATCTCTGGACTGGATCAGTTTTTTCATGAACAACAATACGAAGGAAAAGTCTGACAGAGAAGATACAAGTACTCAAACTACTTCCTTTACATGGGAAGCAAATACTTCGTTTAAAATTCCTCTTCCTGATTTTGTTTATCCTTATATTTCAAACATTAATGTTTCAAATTTGTCTTCTTCGCTTATTTTTAATTCTAAAGTAAGAAAAGATTCAGAATGGAATTCAAAACCCAGTGATTGGGCAAGATATACACCTGAACGATCTTTCTTCTATCCGTCTCAGGTAACTCCTGTCAAGATTTCAGGAAAAATCGAGGGAACCATTTTCCAGTATCCTCCCGCAGAATTGAAGACTTCAAAATCTCCTGAGTTTACTACGGCTTTGAATATACCAGAAGAGCTTATGACCCTGAAGGAAAAGGAAGAGTTGAAAAAGAAAAGGGAAGAAAAGGCAAGAAAGGAAGCAGAGGCAAAAGGTGTAAAATATGTTCCTGCTGAAGATTCAGAAGAAAACAATAATGATTCAACAGAAGACGAAAAGAAAATAGAATTTACTTTTGCTGAACTTGAGATGCAGAATAAGATTGGTGTAAATAAGATCAATGACGGAAGCTATTGCCTTTCCTATGAAATTTCTCCTCAGTATATATCTCAGCTCAACTATGACGCTGATAAGCTTGATAATCCTGAAGATTTTTCTTGGTCAAATCTTTATTCATCATACTATCAGGTTCAGGTACCTTCTACTCTTTCAAGTAAATTTAAATTCAAAGATGATTTTGCCTCCTCTCTGAATAATTTTACTTTCAATCCCGTTGTTCAGAAACATCCTAATCTGGATGGATATGACGAAGGTTCTTCCAGAGATTCTGTAATTCTTTCCGACTACAAGGCAAAGAAAATGGATGTTACAAATACCAATCAGGTTTCCATCAAGCCTTTCAGGTATACGGAGTATTTTAAGGATACAGGGCTTGAATGGAATACCACCATCAAATTATTGAAGACAAACTTCATCGGTGATGTAGAGAATCCAGAATGGGAATATATTACTGCTGACCTTACTGATGATGAATGCATGACCATTCACACCATGAGTGCAATTCTTTCTGCCAAGGAAGATGGTTTTTCGCAAACCTTTACGATGACTTCAAACCTTCCTCCCCAAAAGGATGAATACAACGGCACTTTGACCCTAAATTTTCCTCATTTTACTACAACTGCTACTACTGGGCTGTATAAAAAATCCAAGGAAGATGATGTGTTTGTATGGAATCCCTTCAAGCAGTCTGCAACATTGAAATTCTTTAACGGCGACCTTTCATTTACTGAATCTTATAACTATGAACTTGAAGAAAAATACAAGGATTCTTTCAAGTTTGCTGCTACTTACAAGAATCTGCAGTTTGCCTATACCATGCAGTATACGACTGTATATGATTTTGAAAGTGACGGATGGATTGAAAGGGAAGGGAAAAAATTCGTTCCCTATAATTTCGTCATTGCATATTCTACCCAGAACAAGGTATTCCGCTATTGGAGAAATAGGATTACATGGGCACCTTCATTGAGCACAACCATTGTCTATGATTTTGTAAGGCCAACCAACAGTTATTTCAGGTTTGTTCCTTCTGTGTCTTTCAAAATCCACGATCAGTTTGAATTAACTTTCAGTTCAGAATCACAGAACAATGTTATTTTCAGGTACATTCAGGATTATGTTGGTTACAAGGATGCCCTTGCAGGTGAAAAAAATGTATTCAAGGATCTCTATAAATCCTTTGCATTCTGGGGCAACGGAAAGTTCTGGGATGCAGAACAGGAAAACAGAAAAAATTCGGGATTTAAAATCCAGAACTTCAAGATCAGCGTAAAAAGAATTCTCCACGACTGGAGCATGGAAGGAAGCGTTACCTTCAAACCAAGGCTTGTTACTGATAATGATGTAAAGAACTTTGACTATCATCCTTACATTACTTTTGCAGTTTCCTGGCATCCAATGCCAAGCATGAAGACAAATCTTGTTGATGATTACGGAACATGGTCACTCAATCCGTAAAAAAAAACTTGAAATCCTTTGTTTGTTGATTTAAGATTTTATATGGTGAATTTTGATTCACAGGAGGAATTTATGGCTTCTAAGAAAACAGATTCAGAAAAGACAAGTGCTTTTAAGAAAGAAATCAGGGAACTTTTGGATAGTGGACTCAAAGCTTCAAAAAAAGGCTTGAGGAAAGCAAGCAAGGCAATCTCTGAATTTGGAGATGTGTCAGTAATTAAAATCGACATTACAAAATTCAAGGTTAAGCTTGAAAAAAAATATGTTGAGCTTGGAAAACTATGTTCAACAATTCTCATTGACAGGAAAACAACATCGGTAACAAAAAAGACTGAAGGTGTAGAAGAACTCATTGCTGAAATTGAAAAGCTTAAGAAAAAGATTTCCGATGAGGAAAAAAAACTCAAGGAAAAGTCTAAGTCAAAGTCCGGTAAATCCGCAGCCTCAGATAAGACTGTAGTTGCTTTACCAGCAAAAAAGACTGCCGCTAAATCAAAGGCAGATAAAAAAACAGCTTCTAAAACAGAAAAGAAATCAGAATCAAAAAAGACAGAGCCTAAAAAAACTGCATCAAAGAAAACAAGTCCACAAAAGTAACATGGAATGCTGAGGCCTTATTCAATGTCTTTTCTTATTATTTCAATGGCTTCTGAAAGCATGCTGCTGAATTCAGAGTTGAGTTCCTTGAGGTCGCCCTGGGCTTTACCTCTCAGGACATCTTCAAGTTTCTGACCTGAAAAGGCAGCCTTTTCAGCAGCAATTTGTCTTGCTGCTCCCTTAAAGGAATGAACGTATGCTGCAGCTTCGAGTTTGTCTGTTGCTTCCAGATTTTCAAGGGTCTTAATGTCGAAAATTTTATCATAGACAAAAGACCTTTCGAGTTCCTGAAGGAGTTCTGCTTCGTCTCCAACCATTTCCAAAGCAAGTGTTCTGTTGAATGTTTCCATGTTTTCATTTCCTGTGAATTTTGAATTGAAAGAGGGCCTTATCCATTCTGCCTTCTTATAGTAACTCAATGTATTTTCTGCTACAATTATAACATGAAAAACTTAACTTTAGTATGCAGACTTAATCTTATTGTATCAGTTTTATTTACTTTGCTTTGCCTTTCATTTAGGGCTGATGTCTCACTTGCTGCATTTCCGGTTGCCGCTTTGTTTACTGTATTCATGTACATTTATACATATAAACCATTGATTGTAAAACAGGATATTTCACGCATTAACGTCATCAGAAGATTCTTTCAGTATGAACCTTTTGTGTTCATTACGGCTTTTGTTTTTCAGCGTTCCGGTAAAGAAGGTTTTCCACTTTTTTTTGATGCACTCTGTTCCCTTGTGTGGGTTTTAATTCTTTTAATTTCATTCAGAATTCAGTATGTGATTTCAGAAAAGAGAATTGATTCCCTTAATCCTCAGTGGAAGGAATATCGTGCTTCTAATCCTTCCGTAAAACCAAATGGAGCAAAAAGGGTGATTGTAGAAATTTTAGAATGGGTGGATGCTCTCTTTCAGGCTGTGTTTACCATCATTCTTCTTAACATTTTTTTCTTTCAGCTTTATGAAATTCCATCAGAAAGCATGGTTCCGACTTTCTTGATCAAGGATCGCGTAATTGTATTCAAGACTTTGGCGGGACCAAAATTTCCACTGACTGATTTTGGACTTCCTTACATGACAAAGTACAAGAGGGGTGACATTGTGGTTTTCCGTAATCCTCATTATGGAACTGAAAGGAAAAGCGAGGTAAAGACTTTCTTCAGTCAGTTTGTTTACATGTGTTCCCTTACTTTGCTTAAGACAAATACTGATGAGAATGGTGAAATCAAGGCAGATCCCCTTGTTAAACGCGTCTGTGCCCTTCCTGGCGAGCAGATTTACATGCTTGACGGCACTCTTTATAAGAGAACAAAGGAAGACAGTGAATTCAAGGCGGTCGAAGAAGATTCTGAATGGGCTGCGTGGAATCTGAACCCTCTTTCTGATAAAACAAAATCAAAAATTAAGCAGATTCCATTGACTGAAAAACAGGCTGATGAATGCCTTGAAGTAGAAATTATGAGGAGGAATTTTGATCTTGATTCTGCAAAACTTGAATGTGAAAGCCTTGCAAAGGAATTCCGCCGTCTTTGCCTTTACGTACAGACAAAAAAAATTGTTGATTTTGATTCAATTTTCTCTGATAAAGAACTCATGGTTTACAACCTTTTTAGCAATGTTAATAGTGAAACCATTTCCCTTTTGACTGCAGAAGGTGGTGCGGAATGGTTCGACGGATTCCTTAACAGTTGGACTGCCGACCAGAATTTCAACGATAAATATGAAGAGTGCTGTCTGAAACTCAATGCAATGGTTAAGCTTGTGTTTGGCCGCCTTGTCGTTCGTACAGCAGAACTCATTACGAAAGGCATCTCTGCTTCAGAATGGGGAAATGATCCTGTCAGAATTGAAAACTTTGAAAAGGCCCAGATGCTTACGGACTACATTTTTGAAATGGATTTAAGAAACCTTCCTGTGTTCCCGGCTAGCAATGAAGATGGAAGTGCCAATTACATTCCTGAAAACTGCTACTTCATGATGGGGGACAACCGCTACAATTCCCTTGATATGCGTCATAGTTATGAACAGCTTCTTAAGCCTCTTTCTGGAAGGGACTCTAAGTCAGTCACTTTCTATACAAACATTGCACCTCAGTGGGTAAATAGAAATCGTATGCTTGGAAAGGCCTGCTTCCGCTTCTGGCCTCTCAACCGCGCCGGTGCACCTGGCATCGGAATGAGGGAAATCAAAAGATAATTTTCATGGCAGTTAGATCTTTTAACTGCCTGATTTCGAAGAATCCTTTTTTGAGCTGCAAACTTTATGCGGTCAAGGACAAAAAAAGGGGCTGTCCAATAAGTATGAGTCATTGCCGTGCTCGACACGACAATCTCTTGTATTGCAGTTAAATGACACTTTTGGAACTTATTGGTGATTCCCTTTTTTATTCATTTTATAAAACTACATTCCACGTCCGTGGCATACCTTGTATTTTTTTCCGCTTCCGCATGGGCATGGATCGTTGCGTCCAACCTTAGGCTGGGCTCTGACTACTGTTACCCCCTGACCCTGGCGACCGCTCTTCATGGCGCTGTCCCTTGCTCCCTGATGAGCCTGACGGGCATTAAAGGATGAATTGCTTTTGCTTGCGGCAGCCATAGGTGACTGAGCTGAAGCATCTTCGTGCTTTGCATCCATCTGTGTTGGCATTACGCGCTTTGGAGCAGGTTCTCCGTTGACCTGTACCTTAACTTTAAAGATTAGGCTTGAAACTGTATCACGAATGAATCCGAGCATTTCATCAAAGGCATCAAAACCGTCGTTTTTGTATTCTGTCAAAGGATTCTTCTGTCCGTAACCGCGGAGGTGAACGGATTCCTTAAGTCCATCAAGGAATTCAAGCTGGTCGAGCCACTTTTTATCGATCATCTGGATGTACTGGTATCTGATGAACATGTTGAGCTGATTCTTTCCAACAAGCATTTCCTTCTGTGTAATGTCGTCCTGAAGGATTGCCTTTACGCCCTCTGGAGTAAGGCGGTCGTATTCTACATTCTGACCGAAAGTAGTGCGTATCTTGTCTGCAAGCTGATTCTTTGAATTTCCTTTTGCATTTCCGTATGTAGCAAAAATGTCGTCAACTGTTTCAAGAGCATTGTTGAGGACGCGTGTGCTAAGATTTTCATCCATAAGGATTTCATCCCTCTGTCCGTAGATGAA
>JAHAZL010000020.1 GCA_018384055.1 Treponema sp. | reverse complement strand
TCTTTGCTTCCAGTAAAAAGCTGATAATATTCAGTTGAACAGATTTCATCTAAAGTGTTTTCCCCAAGAGAAAGAAGACATCCTGCCTTTTTAGCTAGTTCTGTTCTGTCGTCATCATTAGCATTTTTACAGTTATTCTGCCCAATAAAAGCTGTTTTGTAATATTTGAGAGAATTTCCAAGACCAGGGATTTGTTCACCTTTGGAATTGGTGTAGCCTTGCATGACATTTTTTATACGCTGATATGTAACATCAATTAAGTTATTAAAACCAGCGTTAAAAACATTTTCGCAACCCTTTAATGCTTTTTTACTGTTATTTTTTATCTCAAATGTTTTTTCTGGAATTTGGACTACTATGAATTGATTATTAGCTGTGGAATTCATATCAAGTGTGGCATGAGCTGTAGAACCACTTCCTCCAAAAAAATCTAGAATTACAAGATTTTCTTTTGCAGTTGCTATTTTTATAAATTTCTCTATGAATTCAATAGGTTTTTTTCCTCCATCAAAAGGTACGCCTCCTTCTTGTCCAACATCATTGAAAATTGATTCAAAATCAAAAAAATTAGGATAAGGTATAGAGGTCCAATCTTTTCGATCTATAGGAGCTCCTTGAAAATATGATCCATTTAATTGTTTTTCATTTTTTCTCGAAATAAAATATCTATATCCTAAACCGTCATCTCCCATATTTGGAACTTTATATAAAACTTCAAAATCATTCTTTCTGTTTTCAAGGTATTTCATATGAAAACGTCCTGAACTATTTCCAGCTTTTATAGAACCTCGGATATTAATTTTTTTTAAGTTATTGAAACTTGCTGATGTTGTAATTATTTCATAATCACCTGGTTTGAAAACTTGAACATTCTTTTCACCCATTTTAATTATCTCAGGATTAGATATTAATTCCTTAATTTGATATTTATATTCTTCTGGAGATGAATTATCCTTTAACCTTTTTTGAATCTGAAAAGAAGAACTATTCTGATACATTAAGAGAAATTCAACAGTTTCATGTATCGGTTTATCACCTTTGAGTATTCTGTCGTCATGACGAACTTTTATTACAAAAGTTGAAATATAATTTTCTGGTAAAAAAATTTCATCACATAGAAGTTTTAATTGAGATAATTCATCTTCATTTATGCTTATAAAAATTACACCGTCTGGTTTTAATAGTTTTCTTGCTAAACGCAATCTTTTGTTCATAAAAGAAAGCCAATAACTATGTCTTAAAGGATGGTCTTTGGGAACTGAAGTTCCATCAGGATATTTATCAAGAAACCGAGCATCCTTATAAGAAAACCCATCACTTCCCGTATTATACGGCGGATCAATATAAATCACATCAATCTTTCCCTTATGTGTATAATTCAAACACTGCAAGGCGTGGTAGTTATCACCTTCAATTAAAATATGGGTTGGTTTTCCGTCATCATTTTTAATGGATTTATCTTTTACTTCTTCTAAAACTGGGATTTTATTTTCGCTGTCTTTTTCAAAAGCTTCTGGAACATCTATCCAGTTTAAGCCGTACTTCTGACGTTTAATTTCATAAGTCTGTTTCTTTTTTAATAATTCAATTTCTTCTTTTAATGCTTTAATTTGTGCTTCGTATCCTTCTTTTTCCATAATAAACCTTATGTAACAAAGCAAATATTTAATAAATCTTTATTACATAAAGTTTTTCGGTAAAATCACTCCGTTACATAAGATTAAAATTCATTATCTACTTGTAGAATAAAGTAATTATGGACGAACACAGCGAAGAATTCAGAATGAATTTAAAATTTTACAGGGAACAGAAAGGCTGGTCACAGGCGGAACTTGCAATTCAGGCAAACAGTTCCAACGGACAGATTGGTAATATTGAAGCTGGAAAAGCTTTTCCCTCATTTGAATTGATACTTCGCATTGCTGATGCATTTTCCATTCACCCCGCCGACTTATTCCTTCGGGATTCTTCCAAATTCCAGGACCGCAAACTTTATTCCAAATACCATGAACTGCTTTTGAATTGCGAGCATCTTCCTGAATGCCATAAGCAGATCGTAAATCAGCTGGTTAAATCACTGGCGGAATCTGCCTCTAATACCAAATACAAGACATCACATTAATAGGTCAAGCGGGATATAAAGCCCATATAAAAAACACCCGAGTTACAAACCCAGGCGTTTCATTCCGTTAAGCATTGTTTTTTAAATTTTCTATTTCTTCCGCCGTAAGACCCGTGCTCTTCAAAACAATCGAAGGCTCAACATTGTTTGCAAGCAGAATTTTAGCCGTCTCTACCTTTGCATCGTGGGCACCTTGACTTATCCCCTGACTTATCCCATGACTTATCCCATGCGAGAATCCATCGTCATAGGCATAGCTTGCCTGGAGCTGTATTTCCTGTTCTACTGTCATGTGTTCCTTCCTCCATTGGCGAAGATTTTGGGTTATGGATACCTGTTCATCGATTGCCCGCGTAAGCTCATCATTGGCTGCGGCTCCAAAAAAATATTCAAGCAAGGCGCGGCGTTCCGGGTTTGTTTCCTTTTCCCATGCATTTACATTGTAAAATACTTTACGGCATTTGTCATTTAGCAAAATCCTCTGGTCTTCACTGCAGATGTTTTCAAAAGTATATACCGGCAATTCTTTTCCAAAGAGGTCAAAAAGGCATATGAAAAGAATGTAGGACTCCGGAAGATGCCTGTAAAGGTTTCCCTTGTCCAGAAAGGAAATGTCCTGCAAGCCTTGATAGTACCTAGTCCTTAAAGAAAGATCTTTTCTGTTACTGCATTGCATTTCAAGTGTAAATACGCGGTTACTGTCCTTTACATAGACATCCAGCCGTATCCCTTTTGAAAAAGGATCAGCACGCAGGTCTTTTTCGCGCTCCAGATATTCAATCTTTTCGACACTGATTCCAAGCATCCTTTCGATGAATGGGCGGCAGATGTTTTCATTTTTCATGACCGTTGCAAACATGAAATTGTCGGTGATCCTGATTTCTTTTGCCATTTTCTTACTCCCGCTAATTAAGATATTGGAGAGCAAATTCTCCTAACCTATATATAACCGCTGGAATTTTAAAAGTGGAAAGAATCCGCACAGGCACCTCGCAGTGACAACCTGAATTTTCTGTAAAATAATTTTCACTTCCCCTTCTTTTCACTATACTTTCTCCATGAACATTTTTGTAACACGACATGGCGAAACTGAATGGAACACTCACTGGAAACTTCAGGGCAGAAGCAATACCGTCCTCAACGAAAAGGGAAAGGAACAGGCTACCCAGACAAGAATCGGCTTTGAAAAGGCAGGCCTTTCTTTTGACCGGGTATATTCAAGTCCATTAAAGCGCGCCGTAGAAACTGCAATGCTCATGACGGGAAAATCAGAAAATGAAATCATAAAGGATGACAGGATAATCGAATTCTGTTTTGGAAAGGCAGAGGGAAAAACTCCCGCAGAAAGAGACGCAGATCCTGAACTGAAAAACTTCCACAACTTTTTTGATGACCCTGAAAATTTCATTCCCCTTGAAGGCTGCGAATCCTTTGACTCGGTGCTGGCCCGTACTGCCTCATTTTGGGAAGATGAAATCAAGTCCCTTGAAAATTCAGGAATCCAGAATGTTCTTGTTGTAACCCACGGCGGAACAATGCAGAGCCTTCTTCTTCACATTGACGGCAGGGAATTGAAGGACTACTGGAAATCAAAAATGGCAAACTGCACCCTGAATAAAATCGTCCTTGAAAACGGAAAGTTCAGTCTTGAATATACGGGAAAGGTTTTCTATCAGGAAGACAAGAATTCCGCAGAAGGATTTTTTTCAAAATAATTTCGGACATGCTGATGCCAGAAGTTTTAATCGGAACAAGCGGCTACGATCATCCTGAACTCAAGGGAAGTTTCTATCCCGCTGATTTGCCGCGAAAAGATTTTCTTTCTTTCTACTCAACAAAGTTCAACGCTCTTGAACTCAACAGCACTTTTTACGGGATGCCTACAGCAGAAAGAATTAATTCTTTTTACGAAAGGACCGAAGGTAAAATCAAATTCACAGTAAAGCTTACAAGAATACTTACCCACGAAATTGACGGACTTTGGAAAAACCGTGCGGAAGAATTCAAAGCCGCCGTGATTCCGCTCATTGAAAAAAATGCCCTTGCCACAATCCTTGTTCAGTTTCCGGAAAGTTTTGGATACTCGGAAAAGAACCGCTTTTATCTTTCAGATTTACTGAAGGAACTTTCTCCGCTGCCTTGCGTCGTTGAATTCCGCCACAGGGACTGGATCAGGGATTCAGTTTTTGAAGGCCTTTCAAAACGGGACACGGGAATTGTTTTCTGCGACATGCCACAGCTGCAAAATCTTCCCGACGGTTTTGCACTCAAGACGCCTTTCATCGGCAGCAATGCCTACATCAGGCTGCACGGGCGGAATGCAAATGGATGGTATGCACACACCGCAGATGGAGAAGAAACTCACCGATACGACTACGAATATTCTGCATCGGAACTTAAAAGTTTCATTCCCATAATCGGCAGGGCAAGGGACGAAGGAAAAACTGTTCAGCTGTATTTCAACAATCATCCCAAGGGAACAGGTTTTAAGAATGCCATGGAACTTAAAGCAATGGTTGAAGGAGAAAGTCTTTAGGACTATCATTTAGTTATGGAACAGGAATTGAATAAGATCCAGAAGGAAATACTGAAGGCTATGGAACAGCACGGAGAAAAATCCCTTTGCACGGAAGCCTTCATTGCAAAGACAATCCGCGACAACATAAAAATCGAAGGCAAGAACAAGGCAGGACTTTCTTTGATGGATATTGAAAAAGTTGTTGAAGTTCTTGGAAACAAAGGGGCATTCTATTCAGTCCACATAAATTCCGCCAACGACATTCTTGTAAAGAAAGATTCGGAAACAAAACTTGCGGATGCTGATTCAAAACACAGAAGGCTAGCCTCTGAAAAATCCATGAGCGTCCTTTCAAACAAGGACCTTTCACAGACAAAGAAATCAAAGGGCAAGCCTAAAAACAAACCAAACAGAACAGAAAGCAAGAAACTCAATGTGAACGACTATTTCCTTGATTAAATTTCTTCCTGCATGTTTTCCATCGCAAGGTTTTTAATCCACTTTCCTTTCTTAAGCCAAATTGCGGCAATGGCAATCTTTATAAAATCCACAAACTTTACCACTGTGTACATCCATACAGGTCCAATGGAAGTGCAGAAGGCCATGAAGAATACTGACGGAATGATTATGCCAAGGTTTGTAATACCGTCTACTACCATTCCCATGATCGTGTCCCCGCCTGCCCTTGATACTGCAAACTGGGCATTTACATAAACCCACGCAGGCATAAAAAGAGCCATGGTTAGAACCATTCTTGAACAGATGTCCTGGGAACCTGCCGAAAGGTTTCTGAACACAAGCGGAACAAGGAACAGTGTCATAAGTCCAAAGACGGTCATGATGAAACCAAAAATTATGGCACCGCTCAAAAGCCATATTTCCTTCTGCTTTGCTTCTTCAAGTTTTCCCTGCCCCAAAGTTTTTCCAAGGATTACGCTTGTGGCAGTTGTTATTCCGCCGAAGGCTACAAAGAAAAGATTGGCAATTGCAAAGCTTGCACTCATACCGGAAACAACATCGGCTCCACCCCTTCCGTTGTAAAGGGCAGTCGTTACTGTTTCTGCAAGAACCCAAACCATTTCGGAAAAAAGTATCTTCCAGCCTTTGCGAAGGATTTCCAGAACCAGCTTGAAATTTATCTGGACAACATCAATGAACTGAACTACGAATGGCGGTTTCTTTACATAAAGATAGACAATGAAAATCAGCATTTCAACGACACGGGCAATGATTGTTGCAATGGCGGCTCCCCTTACTTCAAGGCGCTCAAATCCAAGGTTGCCGTAAATCAAAACCCAGTTGAAGAATGTGTTCACCAAAGTTGCGATTACGGAAATTACCAGAGGAGCCTTTACTTCACCAATTTCGCGTAAAGAAGAGGCTATGACAGTCGAAACCATCATGGGAATTCCTATCCATGCCATAAGGCGCATGTAGGCAACACCCTGATCAAGAATCAGATCAGCCTGAGTATTACCTTTTACCATAAGGCTTAGGAACTGACGCGGAATAACAAGACAAACATATTTGAAAAGAATGATGGCAAGGATTCCCATCATCAGCTTAAAGCAGAAGGCCTGCTTCATTCCCTTTTTGTCTTTGGCACCGGAAAACTGAGTCATGTAGATTCCGCCCGCCATGCAGACTGTGTTCAGGAAAACCATGAATCCAAAGATAAGCTGCCCCGTAATGTTTACACCGGACATCTTTATGTCCCCAAGGCCTGCAACCATAAAATTGTCTATGAGGGAAACCAATGTCTGAATGAGGGCCTGTGCCATTACCGGAACTGCGATTTTAAGTGCATCAGAGTAAAAGGCAAATGGTCCAAAATAATTTTTAAGTTTTAGTGTTTTCATATTTTGTGGATATGAATATTACAACTTTTACAAAATAAAGAAAATAAAGCTGCGGTTTGAATAAAAGAAAATTATATTTGTTTCAAAATTTTTTCAAGTTCCCCGTAAACTCTGTCGGCATACAGCTGCTTGATTTCTTTTCTGGAAAGAGCTGATACATTTTCTTCTATTACAAAATCATAAATTTCACCGCACGCAACAATGCAGAAAAATGCCTTGCCCAAAACACTGCCGGCATTTGCAGGATCTGCATTTCCAGTTGTTCCGGTAATTGCAACGGCAACGTCAGACCCGTAGATTTTTCCTGCAGTCTCTGCCATGGAACGGGCGCACTCGGAAGAATAAACCCCAAATCTTTCTATTGTTTCAGAAGGAACTCCAGCCGCAATTTTCATTTCGTTGCTGTAGGTTACAAGACTGCCTTTGAAAACTGCAGATGCCCCTGCCGTATCCGTAAACATCGAAGCCAAAAGTCCGCTCGTGCAGCTTTCCATGAATGTGATAGTGAGATTTTTTTCAATGATTTTTTTTGTTACGCTTTCTGCTGTGGTCATCTTTACTCCTCCTTCAAAACTTTATCGAGCCATTCAAGGAAAACCCTGCCGCTGCCTGGGGCAACATCATCCAGTTCAACCCAGAAGTGTCCCCGGTTTTCATATTCTGCATAAACGGAATTTTTACAAAACTTTTCAAGTAAAGGTCCCGTTGTGCATCCCTGCTCATAGATACCCTTGTCATTTTTTGAAAGTCCAAACCAAAATTGAATCGGAAGAACTTTGAGAAGCTCCCTATGGGTTATCTGATAGTAGCCGCTACCAGAAATGACTGCTTTAAAAAGACGAGGTTCATAGCAAGCCAGCTTTACGGCATAGTAAGCCCCCTGGCTATGTCCAAAGGCAATTATGGTTTCCCTGTCTATGCATTCGTTCTGAATAATTACATTTTGAATCAGCATGCTTGTATCGTGGCAGTCACTGTAGTAACCGCAGCGAGCAAGGAGAACCAGAACTGCGCATGGCCTTATGGACTGGATTTTTTTATCGGTAAACATCCTTCCATAACGACCTAGGGAAATGCCCTTGTTTTCGCTTCCGTGGAAAAGAACAAATAGGGGAACCTTAAGGCTTTCGTTGTGGCGGTCATTTTTATATTCAGGCGGTATATATAGAAAATAATCGTAGCCTGCATAGGTTTTTCGGAAATCCCATTTATCCGTGTCTGCCTTTTCTTCCGCCCAGTAGTAGTCCGGTTCAAAGGTAAGTTCGCCTAAAGTTTTGCGGGTATAAATGGCTTTTGCAATAAAAGCACAAATTCCCATAGCAAGAAGAAATATTCCGGCGACGATTATTACAGTTTTTTTTATTCCATTCATAATTACAGAATAACATCAATCATCCATAAATAAAATGGAATTCTATAAGTGAATTTTGCCTTTACCTATGGTAGAATTGAGATGTAATCTTTTACGTGATTTTTAAAAATCTTTTACACACAACTTTGGGGGAAATAACATGAAAAACCTTGGACCTAAACCAATGATTTATCCAATGCCTGTCTTGATTCTTGCAACCTATGACAAGGACGGAAAACCAAATGCAATGAATGCTGCCTGGGGCGGAATAGTTGAATCAGACCAGATCTGCATTTCCCTTTCCAAGCACCTTACTACAGACAACATTAACCTTAACAAGGCTTTTACCGTAAGCATTGCCGATGCAGAACATGTTGTTGCCTGCGACTATGTTGGAATCGTAAGCGGAAACGATGTTCATGACAAAATGGAAAAGGCAGGATTTACAACGCGCAAAAGCGAATTTGTCAATGCTCCTGTAATCAACGAACTTCCTCTGTGCCTTGAATGTACCCTCCACAGAATCGATGGGGAACTTTCAAAAGACGAAATGCACTACATCGGCAAAATCGTTAACATCTGTGCAGACGAAAAGATTCTTGATGACAACGGAAATGTTGACCTCAAGAAGTTCAATCCAATCTGCTATGATCCAAGCGGACACGGATATTACAAGCTTGGTGAAAAAGTTGGTCAGGCTTTCAGCGACGGAAAGAAACTTTCCTGAACTCTGGGCTTTCATTTTCATTTGCAAATTAAGGATTTTATTTCTATATTGGAATTATGATTGATTTTATTACTACAGTAATGCCCTGGGTATGGGTTGGGGTTCTTGTTGTTTCCATTATAATGGAAGCACTTACTCTTGGACTCATAACAATATGGGCGGCAATAGCCAGTGTTCCGCTGATTTTTCTTGCAAGGACTGGAATGCCTTTAAAATGGCAGATCCTGATTTTTGTATTCCTTACGACTGCCCTTGCAATCTTCACAAGGCCTTTCGTAGTCAAATTCTTAAAAACCGGAAAGCAGAGCGAAGGAAACATCAACAGCCTGGACGGACAGACAGTTCTTTGTGTTGCACCTATTTCTGAATTCAAATTTGGAGAAGTCAAGACGAAAAACGGCATAGTTTGGACTGCAAAGTCAGATGATGGAACAGAAATCCCATCGGACGCAATATGTACGGTTTCAAGAGTAGAAGGTAACACTCTTGTAGTAAAACAAAATAAAACTCAAGGAGATTCAGAAAAATGATCTATCTTATTGCAGCACTTGCATTCATCGTATTCCTTTTGATCGTTACAAACATCCGCATTGTTCCACAGAGCTATGCCTATGTCATCGAACGCCTCGGTGCCTACAGTTCAACATGGCAGGTTGGACTTCATGTTAAATTGCCCCTCATCGACAGAATGGCAAACAGCATGAGCCTTAAGGAAAAAGTCCTGGACTTTAAGCCTCAGCCTGTAATCACAAAAGACAATGTAACCATGATGATTGATACAGTCGTTTACTTTCAGATTACTGATCCAAAGCTTTATACATACGGCGTTGAAAAACCAATCAACGCTTTGGAAAATCTTAGCGCCACAACCCTCCGCAACATCATCGGTGAACTTGAACTTGACCAGACCCTTACAAGCCGCGATGTAATCAACACAAGAATGCGTTCCATCCTTGACGAAGCAACAGATCCTTGGGGAATCAAGGTTAACCGCGTTGAAGTTAAGAACATCATTCCGCCGGAAGCAATCAAGGTTGCCATGGAAAAACAGATGCGTGCAGAACGCGAACGACGCGAACAGATCCTCATTGCAGAAGGTCAGAAGCAGAGTGCAATACTCGTAGCAGAAGGTGAAAAGCAGTCAAGAATCCTTGAAGCTCAGGCCGCAAAGGAAGCAACAATTCTTGCCGCAGAAGCAGAAAAGGAAGCGGCAGTTAAAAAGGCAGAAGGTGAAGCGGAAGCAATCCGTCAGGTTCAGGAAGCAACTGCAGCTGGTCTCAAAATGATCAGGGATGCAGGCGTTGATGAAAATGTTATCCGCCTTAGAAGCCTTGAAGCCTTTGAAAAAGCAGCAGACGGAAAGGCAACAAAAATCATCGTTCCTAGCGACATACAGAATTTCAGCGGTCTTGCTGGAGCAATTTCAGAGGTTGTTAAAAAATGAACGTACACAAGAAGGCATTTTACAAAATCCAGGCTGAAGGCATCATTACAAAAATGAAGGCCCGCGGAATGGAAGCTTTCTACTGCGACAATATTGATGATGCAAAAAAGAAAGTCCTTGAACTCATGGGGGATGCCGGAAAATCAGTAGGCTACGGTGGATCCATGACCATCGATGAATGCGGTCTTAAGGCAGACATTGAAGCCGCCGGACACAACCTTATCAAAAGAGAAGAGATTTCCGTGGAAGAAGCAAATGTAAGGAACATCAATGCGGACACTTTCCTCATGAGTTCCAATGCAATAACCCTGAACGGTGAACTTGTAAACATCGACAAGAGGGGCAACAGAGTCTGCTACCTTATTTACGGACCAAAGCAGGTTATCGTTCTTGCCGGAATGAACAAGATTACAGCCAATGTTGACGATGCCATCCGCCGTGTCCGTGCAGAAGCAACTCCGCCAAATGCAGTACGCCTTAACCTGAATACACCATGTTCAAAAAATGGCCGCTGCGTTGACTGCGTGGGTGACAGCCTTTGCGCAAATATCGTTACAACAAGAACCAGCTGCCCGCCTGGACGAATCAAAGTTGTCCTTGTCGGCGAAGAACTTGGATACTAACTGAAAATAATGCCTGAATTGCAGATTTTTTCTGATAATTCAGGCTTTTTTTCTATAATTTTTTGATATCTTCCGATTTTCCCAAAATTTTGACAGGAATTTAATTATTATAATATGTTTTCTTCAATTGAAACA
>JAHAZL010000106.1 GCA_018384055.1 Treponema sp. | reverse complement strand
GCTGCTGCTGCAGCTACTGCGATAAGAGTCTTTTTCATCTCTTAGCCTCCTTATTTTTTGCGATACCATACGGCATCATATTTTAATTCTACCTTTATAAAGAGCAGAAGTCAACAGAATTCTTTTTGAATTCTAAATACTCCTGTCCTCATAAAAGGCATGAATCACTAAATTTTCGGCATAAACTGAAAATTCCAACAGATATATTATACTGGGTTTTTCTGAATTCGCAAATTTATTTTTAATTTTGCCGCCTCGACCCTTGCTTCGTAGGCGCCCTGGCTTATGCCTTGACTTATACCCTGACTTATGCCCTGTGAGAACCCGTCGTCACAGGCGTAGCTTGCCTGCAGCTTTATTTCCTGTTCTAAAGTCATGTGCCCTTTCCTCCATTGGCGAAGATTCCGGGTAAAGGAAACCTGCTCGTCCATTGCCCGGGTAAGTTCGTCATTGGGCGCAGCTCCAAAAAAATATTCCAGCAGGACGCGCCGTTCCGGGTTCCTTTCCTTTTCCCATGCATTTACATTGTAGAATATTTTCCGGCATTTTTCATTTAACGAAAACCGCCGATCTTCACGGCAGGTGTTTTCAAAGGTGAATACTGCAAACCTTTACCAAAAAGATTGAAAAGGCAAATGAAGAGGATGTAGGATTCAGGCAGGTGCCTGTACAGGTTGCCCTTGTCCAGAAAAGAAATGTCCTGCAGCCCCTGATAGCACCTGGTCCTTAAACTCAAATCCTTCCTGTCGTCGCACTGCATCTCAAGCGTAAAGACACGGCTGCTGTCCCTTACGTAGACGAAAGTTATATGAGTTCCGGATTCTAATGACATTAATGCTTTCGCCCTTCATAACTGTTGCAAACATGAAGTTGTCGGTAATCCTGATTTCATTAGTCATCATTTACTCCAGCTGTTTAAGATTCCGAGGAAATAAATTCTCCTAACCTATATATAACCGCTGGATTTATATAAAGCGGAAAGTTTTTGGAAATAATTTGAATCTGGTGCATAAAAATCAAATCCCTTTAAGCATGGGATTAAACTTGCAACTATCAGGATAAAGTGTTAAATTAAAAAAAAGGAACAACTATTCTTTTGGTTGTCTCCCTAGCAATTATTAAAAACCGCCCGGGCTACCAACACAGGCGGTTTTTTTTGTCTTTATTTCTTATTTAGATAAGAAAGGACTGCCATAACCATCATGATTATTGTGGCAACATTGGATGCCAGTTCAATAAGTTCAATCAAGGTCATAAGCATGCCTCCCATAGATTAATTGGGAGACAACCGCCGGAATAGTCGTTCCACTTATATATATAACCGCTGGATTTATAGAAAGCGGAAAGTTTTTCTAAAAAAATAAGGGATTAAGAATTACAAGAATTCCTAATCCCTTATCAACAATTGTCGGTATATCAGTTTAGATATTGTCCTTCAAAATTTTTCCGAAGTTTTTTAGATAGTCAATAAACGAAGTATATGCAAGAAGAACGCATACGCCAAAGAAGCCGTAGCCTACATATCTGAAAATGTCCATCACTAAATCATTCAGACCAAAGACTTCTACAAGGCCTGTGCGAACAAGAGTTTCCTGTGCAAGGGCCACAAAGCAGGAAGCAACATAGAACACAGTCTTTACCTTTCCACCTTTACGGGCAGCGATTGCAGTTCCGCTCTTTGCCGCTGCCATTCTGAGGAAGTTCTGGCTGAATTCACGGTAAAGAATAGGAATATAAAAACAAACAGGCATGTAACCTGAGAATACAAAGCAGGTAAACATTGAAAGGTGAAGGAAAACATCCGCAAAAGGATCGAACATCTTTCCGAAGTCACTTACCTCATTATGAAGGCGTGCATAGTGACCATCAAAATAATCTGTTAGTTCGGCAAGGGCAAGAAGGGGAATTGAAAGAACCATCGAAGTGATTGCAAGGGCACTTCCAGGTTCAGCCTTTGTCCATACCGGAATGAAATATATAAGGAACAAGACAGGCGAACTTATAACTCTTGCCACTGTGAATTTGTTGGACGTTTTCATGATGAATAAGTATAATGGGTAATGACATTAAATACAAGTTGCAGTTCGTTCCTGCCATCCTGCAACTAAATAATTAAAACCAGGGGGTTGATTATGGCATCAATCAAAGCCAGAGTCAGAGAAATATTTACTCTTTTACATTCCATTCCATCGTGGCTACTTGCATTCTTTGTAGCATCGCTCATTGCAATGAATCTACTTGCAAACAAAAGCATCAACGGGCTTCCGTCCTGGCTTGCACTTGATTCAGGATTCATTTTTTCCTGGGTTGCCTTTGCAGTAATGGACATCATCGTAAAAAGGTTCGGGGCAAAAGCAGCAAACATGGTAAGCTTTGTTTCCATTGCCCTTAATCTTTTTGTAGTACTCCTTTTCTTTGCTGCTTCTAAAATTCCTGGAGACTGGAGCACATGCTATGGAGCTGACGGAAATCCAGTTCCAGAACTCAATGAAGCAGTCAACAGCATTTTCTGCGGTTCATGGTTCGTGGTTTTCGGAAGCACATTGGCAATAGTTATTTCAACGGTTTTCAACAACTTCATGAATGTTACGGTCGGAAAGCTGTTTGAAAAGAACAGTTTCAAGGCTTATGCCGCAAGATCGATTATTTCTACCTTCCTTGGGCAATTTGTAGACAACATGGTTTTTGCTTTTGTAGTCAGCATACACTTCTTTGGATGGACTCCAGTTCAGGCCATTACCTGTTCAATTACAGGCGGAATTGCAGAGCTGCTCTTTGAAGTAATTCTTTCTCCACTTTGCTACAAGGTTGTTCTTGCATGGGAAAGGGATGATGTAGGAAAGGAATACATAGACAAGTATTGCTAAAAAATTCCGAGGGGGGCAACAAATGAAAATTCTAATTACCGGAACAGCAAAGGGAATTGGTCGTGCTACGGCAGAGTATTTTCTTGAAAAGGGGCATGAGGTTGCAGGTCTTGATGTCCTTGAATCTGCGATTGACCACCGAAACTACAGTCATTACATTGCAGACGTTTCAAGAGAAGAAACCTTCCCAAAGCTTGAAGGCATGGAAGTTATCGTAAACAACGCTGGCGTACAGAATTGCAACGACATAGAAATCAACCTTAAGGGAACGATTAAGATTTCGGAATTCTATATTGGCAAAAGCACAAAGGCCGTTGTAAATGTTGCCTCCACAAGCGCTCATACAGGTGCAGAATTCGGAGAATATGCAGCAAGCAAAGGCGGAATACTTGCATACACAAAAAACCTTGCAAGCCGCCTTGCACCACAAGGTGCCACTGCCAACAGCGTTTCCCCTGGTGGTGTGTGCACGGAAATGAATGCTCCCGTTATGGAAGATAAAAAACTCTGGAATCAGATAATGGATTTGACTCCCATGAAGAAATGGGCGGAGCCTGAAGAAATTGCAAGGTGGATTTATTTTCTTGCAGTGGAGAATAAATCCGCTACAGGCATAGATGTCATAGTGGACAACGGCGAAAATACCTGCGGTGCAAAATTCATCTGGCCGGAATAAAGTTGCCAACGGATTTGTTCAGTTCTACGGGTTTTACTTTGTCTGTCACACTGATTCGGGCTGCCTAACGGCATCCCTATGAAAATTCATGCAGGCTTGAATAATCAATCCTGTCATGTCTTCAAATTTCAGCTCCATTTTCCCCTTATGAATTTCCGCAGGAAAATCGAATCCGTGGGACATTATTTTCCGAAGAGCACCTTTATCAGGTCGCGGACATTTTCTGTAACTGTAGTTCCCTGATCTTTCTCTGGAACCGTAAGTTTTTCAAATCCCAGATCACGGGCAGCCTTGATTCGCTGCTTCTGCTTTGTTACGGGGCGGACTTCACCGGCAAGGGAAAGCTCTCCGATGATTACAGATTTTTCCGGAAGAGGCAGGTCTGTCCTTGCGCTGTAAAGGGCGGCAGCTAGGGCCGCATCTATGGCACTTTCAGTAAGGCGAACTCCACCGGCAACATTTATGTACAGGTCCTGGTCGCTGAATTTTATACCGAGCCTTTTTTCAAGGACGGCTGCAACACGGCTTACACGGGCAGCATCTATCTTATCACTGTAAACCCGGTTGACCGCTGCTTTTGCAGGGACTGTAAGAGCCTGAATTTCTACTATAAATACACGGCTTCCTTCAAAGACACTGGCACAGGCAACGCCTGCAGGAGTTTCACCTTTTCGTCTTGTGATGAAAAGGGCACTTGGATCGGTAATGCATTTTAGTCCCGTAGTATCCATTTCGAAAATGCCAAGTTCATCAACAGAGCCAAAGCGGTTTTTCTGTGCACGAAGGAACCTTACTTCATCTTTTGTGCGTTCAAAAGAAAGGACCGTATCAACCATGTGTTCAAGGGATTTTGGACCCGCAATGATTCCGTCTTTCGTAACATGGGCCGTCATAAAAAGAACACTGTCCCTTTCCTTTACCCAACCGATGAGTTCGTTGGCGCAGTACTTCAGCTGGTTTACGGTTCCTGGAACAATTCCGCATTCAGCAGAATAAACTGTTTGAATTGAATCAACGATTACGACAGTTGGTTTAAGTGAATCAAGGGCATCAAGTATGTCTTCAAGGCGAAGGGTACAGAGGATTTCAACGGCATCAACATTCAGCCCAAGTCGGTTTGCACGGCCTTTTATCTGTCCTGCAGATTCTTCACCGGAAACATAAAGCACCCTGCCATTGCCAAGCATGCCCGCTGCGGTCTGAATGAGCAAGGTGGATTTTCCGATTCCCGGTTCACCGCCAATGAGAACGGCACTTCTTTTTGTTGCACCGCCACCAAGGACGCGGTCAAATTCAGAATTGCCGGTAAGGATGCGTTCATTTTCCTGTGCGGAAATTCTTGCCATTGGAACAGGCTTTACCTTTACTGCTGTTCCGTCTGCATTGAGTTTTGCAGCCGATGCATTTGGGTCGGTAATGCATTCTTCCAGGGTATTCCATTCACCGCAGGCTGGACAACGACCAAGCCAAGCAGGCTGTGTGTAGCTGCAATTAGAGCATTTATATACTATTGAAGATTTTTTCTTTGCCACGATAAAAATATAAGAAATAAAATGAATTTATGCCACAAAAACGGAACTATAGTTCTTCCAGTTCCTGAGCTTCACCAAGATCTTCAGCTGACGGCAAGTCATCCATGTTAACAACCATATTTTTCTTTGACAGTTCAAGTGGATATACGGTTTCGTCCGGATTGCTGTAGTCTGCCTGAGTATCAATGTTTCCTTCAAGGATTCTGAAGACATAGCTCCTGACTTTTTTCCTGACTTCCTTAGTTATGTTTTTTGCAAAAAGGGTTACAAGAACATTCATATCGCCTTTCTTGAATTCCTTAAGGACAACAAGAGGAGCCGGAAATTTAACGCCATATAGCCAGAGGTCTACTTTTGGAAGACTAGTATTTGGTGCAATTACCCCACACATTTTTTCCGGAATCTTACAGGCAAGTCCAACAGAACTGAAGTCAACAAGAGGAAGATTTACATCGCCATTTTTTGTAGGAATGCTGATGAAGGCATTGCCACTTACTTCACAGGTTGCACGGACATACTGGCGGCGGCCTTTTGCTCCGTTAACATCAAGAATGCATTTTAGGGTTTCCGCAAAGTCTTCCCTGTTTGGAGATGCCGGAACATAACCGCAAGGAAGCTTTACATTATAGAAGAAGAGGTTCATCTGCTTTGGAGAAGTGTTGATCGAAAGAACTCCAAAGAAGATGGAAGAAAGCGTTTCATCCCCTTCACAGGAGAGAATGAAGTTTAGGTACTGAACCACAGTAAGGGAATTTGCACCAACATGATCCAGATTTACAAGGCAGATGGAGTCTGGATTCTTGCGTAATATGCATTTGGACTGTTTTAAATCTTCAATGATATAGGTCTCATATTCCATATCTCTCAACATGCCCTTTGCAAGCTGCTCGATAGTGAACGAGGCATTGATAAAGAAAACCTTTCTGCCATAAACGGGATTTTCCCTTGCTTCAAACTCTTCTGCCATGCTTTCCTTTTGTTTAGAATTTAGCCTTTCTAAGTCTTACGCGTTCGATATCTTCGCAGAACAATTCGCGGAGATCGTTGAGTCCAAGAGCCATAAGGGCCATACGGTCAATACCGATACCCCATGCAAGAACAGGAACATCGATGCCCATTGGCTTTGTAACTTCCGGTCTAAAAATGCCTGAACCACCAAGTTCGAACCAACCGAGCTTTGGATGCTTGATGTGAACTTCGATTGAAGGTTCTGTAAACGGAAAGTAACCTGGAACATACTTAACGTCTGTTGCACCGGCAATTTCTACGGCAAACATTTCAAGGAAGCCAAGAAGTGTCTTGAGGTTTGCTTCTTCACCAAGAACAATACCTTCTGTCTGATAAAAGTCAGAAAGGTGTGTTGCGTCTACCTTGTCATAGCGGAAGCAGCGTGCAATACCAAAGTACTTGCCAGGAACTTCTGCCTTGTGAAGCTGGTGTGCAGAAAGAACTGTACCCTGGCTTCTCATGATAAGACGGCGTGTAAATTCGTTGTCGAAGCTGTAGTTCCAGCCGCGGCTGCCTGTGTTTCCACCGTCGCGATGAACCGCTGCAACATTGCTCAAATATGGTTCTTCGATTGACTTTGCGTGCGTAGGGGTTTTGATGCGGTAAACATCGTGAATGTCGCGTGCTGCGTGGAACTGTGGCATGAAGAGAGCATCACCGTTCCAGAATTCTGTTTCTACGAGCGGTCCGTCGAATTCCTGGAATCCAAGGGAACAGAGCTTGTCCTTTACGCTTTCAAGGAACTGTACATAAGGATTTGTGCGTCCTGGAATGATGCGTGCAGGTGGAATTGTAATGTTGTATCCGCGGAAAGTTCCCTTCTTCCAGTCTCCAGATGTAATGAGGGAAGGAGTGATTTCTCCGATTTCGTTTCCTGTAATTCCAGCGCTCTTGAGGGCTTCTGCAACTGCAGTAAATGCTTCTGTAAGCTTATATGCAACAGTCTCGCGTTCGATGGTCTTGAAAGGTGTTTCAGAAATACCGCGCTTCTTTGTGAGGCCGCCCATTGTTTCGATTTCTTCTTTTGAAAGGTTTGCAGCGTCAAGAGTTGAATTTTCTGCCTTGCTTGCCTTTTCTATGAGAGCCTTTGCAAGAACAAAACGAGCAGGAAGTTCTCCGCCCTTGTATTCTGCCCTCTTGTCTTCCGTCATGCCAAGAACATTGTCCTTGCTCAATGAACCGAATGCCGAACCCACATCCTTGTTTTCAAGGGCAAGCTTTGCTGCGATATCTGGAAGAGTATGAGGTCCATTGTCTTTAAGGAAGTTAATGATTCTTTCTTCTGCAAATCCATCTTTAAGGATCTTGCGTCCGAAGTCTGTAAGTTCAAAATATGTATGTGGTGTGCGGGATGTTTCTGCCAAAAGTTTCTTTCCGCTGAGCCAGCTGAATGCCTGATTTGCGTGACCCGCCTTGAATCCAAGTTCTGTTTCGAGTTTTGTTGATGTGAGTTCATCCTTTAAACCGTAATGAAGAAGAATTTTTGTCTCTAGAGGATGAAGATTTTTAATGAATGATTTTAAGTCTGCCATTTTTTGTTCTGCCTGAAAAAAAATTATACGGGAACCTTCTGAAAAGCAAGCTGCCCATGGACCTGCCGAAACGACAATCCCATCGTTCAAGGTAGTTTCGACGAACTCAACCACCTTGAATGGACATATTCAGAAGCCCCGTAAAGTTTTGACGCAATGTCTAAGAAAGAGATTTTACTTTGTAAAGATTACTCTTGAAGAATAAGATACATAAGGAATCTTTCCTTCCTTGAAATTCTTTTCAACGCCGAAAGTACCCTTCTTGTAGTCTGCATAGCGATAGTGCTTGTACTTGTGTTCAGCAGCAAAGTCCTGATATACAGCCATAGCAACATTCATTGCTTCGCCCTTGTCGTATGA
>JAHAZL010000104.1 GCA_018384055.1 Treponema sp. | reverse complement strand
GCATGTAGTTTATCAATGGTGTTCTGCCGGACTCCTTGTTTATCTTCTCAACATTCTCCGTCTTCACGACAACACGCACCTTTGGCCTGTTTCGCCTGTTCTTTAGGACAATCTTCTTCGGCAGAACCTTTTCAGGTACTGCCTCATCAGGAGCCTTTTCTGGAGCAATGACGATATTCCCGGAAACCTTCGGAGCAGACAGAACAGCCTGCGGCTGGACTGTCTGCCCTCGGCGTTGTGCTATAAGGGTGAGTAGAGTGTCTATTTCGGAATTGGTCAGGCGTTTTACAAGATTAGTAAGATCAAGACCGGAGGAGGATGAATTAACAGAAATGGACTGTCTGGAATTAACATGGCTTTCTGGAATACCTGTCTCAAGCCATCTCATTGCTATTCTTGTGGCTTCAAACTTGTCTTTCGTATGTGTACTTTTTGCAGACAAGAGCTTTCCTGTAGTTTGGTCTACAAAGCGTACCTTGAAATACCCATCTTGGTTCTTTGAAAGATAAAACAGCTGCATGAAAACCTCCTGAAAGGTCAGGAATCTCATGATTCTATGGCATGGTATTTGGCACGCTTTTTGGCATGGTCCATGGCATGTTTCAATGAAATTTATGTTAGATTTTCTATGCACCCGTCTCAAATAAAGGGGGAAGCAAAGATTATAAGCTCCGCAAAGCCCCTAAAATAGGGCTTGGAGCAAAAAAAAGGCACAAGAATGATTCTTGTGCCTTATGTGAGCTATTGCAGACTCGAACTGCAGACAGCCGCCTTAAAAGGGCGGTGCTCTACCACCTGAGCTAATAGCCCATCACATTATTGCTAATGTAGGTAAGAGTTTATAAGTTTTATGGGGTTTAGTCAAGGGTGAATAATGTGAATTGAGAAAAAAATATGTAAAAAAATCCTGTTTAATGTCAACGGGGACAGACCCCTTGTTTTCATTTAAAGCAGTGTCAGTGTCAGCGGGGACAGACCCCTTGTTTTCATTGCACCACTCATTCTTCATGTATTTCTTTTTTACCGGATTTTTCGTAAAATGCTGTCCGTTATTTATCAGGGAGAAAAAATGATCTGGACACTTACAGTTAACCCGTCATTGGACTACAATATTCAGCTGGAAAATTTTAGTGAAGGCATGGTCAACCGCAGCCAGAAGGAAAGCATAACTGCCGGCGGAAAAGGAATAAATGTTTCTGTGGTATTGAAGAACCTCGGAATTAATTCTACTGCCCTAGGTTTTACAGGCGGATGGACTGGAGTAAAAATCGAATCCATGCTTTCTAAAAAAGGGGTGGATACGGATTTCGTTTACCTTTCCCAGGGAGATTCCAGAATAAACGTAAAAATCAAGAGTCAGACTGAAACTGAAATAAATGCAAACGGTCCCGTCATTGATGCTGCCCATGTGGAATTCCTTTTCATGAAGTTGAATTCCCTTTGCCATGGGGACACCCTTGTTCTGGCGGGAAGCATACCTTCCTGCCTTGGTTTCGATTTCTATACCCGCATCATGAAATTTCTTTCAGACAAGAAAATTGATTTTGTTGTGGATGCAACGGGAAATCTTCTTCTGGAAACACTTCAGTACAAACCTTTCCTCATAAAGCCTAACAACCACGAGCTTGGTGAAATCTTCGGCGTAAAAATTGAAACTCAGGATCAGGCTCTGGAATATGCAAAAAAACTTGCGGAAAAAGGTGCCCGCAATGTTCTTGTGTCCCTTGCAGGCGATGGTGCTGTTCTTCTTGCTGAAGATGGTTCTGCATATAAATGTGCCGCTCCTAAGGGAACAGTTGTTAATTCCGTAGGGGCTGGAGATTCCATGGTAGCAGGTTTCATTGCAGGCTGGAATGAAAAGCATGAATATGAACATGCCCTAAAAATGGGAATTTCCTGCGGCAGTGCCAGTGCCTTTTCTGAAGGCCTTGCAACCTTTGAATCTGCCATGGGAATTTTCAAGAATCTTTCCTAAAATCCACCTTAATTGCAAGAAAAATCAAATTCAAATAGAATGGGAGCCATCATGAAAAACCAGAAGTATCTTTCACCGTCACTTTTGTCTGCAGACTTTGGAGATCTCAAAGGTGCACTCAAGTTAGTAGAAGAAAAGGGAAGTACCTATGTCCATGTTGATGTAATGGACGGGCACTTTGTACCACAGGTAACTTACGGTCAGCCTGTAATCTCTTCAATCCGCAAATACAGCAATCTTCCATTTGATGTGCATTTAATGGTAGAAAAGCCAGAAACTTCAATTGAATCATACATTGAAGCTGGTGCAGATCTTGTTACTTTCCATATTGAAGCAACAGCCCATGCAGACCGCTGCATTCAGCTCATCCATGAAAAAGGAAAGAAGGCTGGCATTGCAATCTGTCCTGCAACTCCTGTTTCTGCAATCAAGGAACTCCTTCCTTTTGTAGACCTTGTGCTTGTAATGACAGTTAACCCTGGCTGGGGCGGACAAAAACTTATTCCATATACACTTAAAAAAGTTAAGGAACTTGCCGATATACAGAAAGAGATGGACTATAATTTCCTCATTTCTGTAGACGGCGGCGTTAACCAGGATACCCTGAAAGATGTTGTCGATGCAGGAACTGACATTGTAGTTTCCGGCTCGTCATTTTTCAGGGGGAATTTGGAATGGAAATAAACCGCTCTCTTATTCGAAATATCATTCGTAAGCTTGCACTGCTTTGCCTGCCTTTTTTTGCAGTTTCTTCTGCATTCAGTGTTTCAACTTTGGAAACTGATGCCTATGTTCAGGGACTTGTTTCATATAAAAAAGGCGAGTGGGCAGATGCCTGCGTATATTTGAGACAGAGCGTAAACAACGCTGAATATGCTACTGATTCTAACTGGTACATGATCATCATGAGTGAAGTGTATTCAGAAAATTATGATGCAGCCATCAGCGACTGTGATTATTTTATAGACAACTATTCGGAAAGCAACCTGCTTTCTTTTGTTGAATATCAGAGGGGCCGCGCTTACCACAGCGTTGGTCTCAATGACAATGCCGTAATGGCCTTGAGCAGTTTCTGCAATGAATATCCGGACAGCGACATGTATTCGTCTGCACTGTTCTGGATTGCAGAATGCTTCTATGATGACTACGACTTTGAGACTGCAAGATCCCTGTATGAAAGAATCGTTGCAGAATTCCCACAGAGTTCCAAAAGGGAAGATGCTGAATTCAAGCTCTACCTTATTACCCAGCATGACAGGGAACAGAAACTTCTGTATCTCCTTAAAATGACAGGGGAAGAGTACCTTAATTCCCGTGAAAACTATGAAAAGCAGCTCAGAATGATGCAGACTGATGACATGACTGAGTTGAGGAGGCAGCTTCGTGCGGCTAATGCACGCATTCTTGAACTTGAAAGCAGTGCATCTGTCATGACTGTTCCAGTTGTTCCTGCGGTAGAAAAAGAAGTTCCATCAGTTGCTGAAACAACTGTTTCTGTTCAGGAAGAAAACTATGGAGCCGTAGAGTCAATGGTGCCGACCGCTGTTCAGGCTAATGAAGAAATGCTTTCCTTGAAAGCAAAGGCTGCTCTCATTCAGAGACTTCTTAATGAAAGAAATGGGGAGGGAAAATAAATGAAAATTACATCTATTGCAAAATTTGCTTTTATACCCCTTTTCCTTATGTGTTCATCCCTTGCTTTTGCGCAGGATGAAAAGGACTCTGTTGCCCTTGCTTCTGAAGAAATTGTTGAAGAAGATGACGGCATCTATGCAAAGGATTCTTCGGGAGCCTATGTAAGGGATAGTGAGGGAAATAGGGTCCGTGTAGGTTCAAGAAGCAGTAAACCTGTAGCAAAATCGTATGTTTCTCGTGAAAAAAACTGTATTGAAATTGAAAGGGATGACGTCCGCCTTGTCTTGAACGGTGATGACGGTACTTTTGCCATTTACGGTGTAGCGGAAAAAGGCAACAGCATCCCATTGCTTTCAACAAATGATGCTGATTCAGGATCATACTTTGTGGTGAAAATTGGCAGAAAGGAATACAAGCTTCAGGCAAAGCTTGGAATCAATTGCGAGGCAAGAAAAACTCCTCTCGGTGCCCAGATGGCATACCTTGTTTCTGACGAGGCTCAGGTAGTAGTTGATTTCAGCTTCATGCCTTCCATTGCAACATCTACAAGAATAGACATGCTCCGTGTATCAGTATTCGTAATTAACATTGGAAGAAGCATTCAGTCGTTTGCCGTAAAGGGAATCTTTGATACAACCCTCGGTGAAAACACTTCTGCTCATTTCTCTACAGCCGGACGCAAGTTCATCAATTCTGAACTTCAGTTTCAGTCAATGGATGAAGACCTTTGGATTCGCTCTGCAAACAAAGAAGCTGCAATTCAGTTCATTCTTGGATCAAAAGAAATCACAAAGACTGAATATGTTACACTTTTATCAAGAACAAAGGTGGATTCATCAACATGGGTTCCATCAGTGCAGACTTCAAGAAGCTTTAACTCTGTAACTTCATACAACAACTCTGCAATCTGCATTAACTGGCCTTCATCTTATCTTGATACACTGAGAACGGCATCCTACGGATTCTATATTTCAGTAGCTACAGGAGGAAACAATCCTGCAGGAAAGAAATTTCTTGCTGACCTTGATAATGGAAAAACAGCTCTTGGTGTTGCAATAAAGAACTCTGCAGTAAAACTCAATGCCGCTGCTAAACCAATTCCACTTACAAAGGAAGAAGTTGACAGCGTTACTCCAAATGTCCTCAACAGCATTCCTTCTTCTTCAAAGGAAGCTTTTGTTAAGACTAAGGAAATTACAGAAGCTCAGCTTGACCCTGAATATATCCAGAATCTTCTTGACCGCATTGCTTCACTTAAGGAAGACGAATCAATGGACAAGACTGAACTTCAGAAATTAAATGAAGAATTGGATTTGATTCTGAATAAACTTGGAGCAAATAGATAACAATGGCACGCTCATCTCTGGATACGGCAAAATATCTCATTAAAAGACGCAAATTTCAGATGGCATTGCGCTTCCTTGAAAATTGCGAGGAAGATTACGAAGGTGTTCTTGAATATTATGTAACCTTTGGAATTGCATACCTTTATTCTGATGTTGCCGGAAAAGCATCTGAAATGTTCAGAAAGGCCAGAGAAATTTCTGTTTCAAACATTAATTTGCTTCTTGGACAGGCTGTAGTTTTCATGGGCCGCGGAGAAATCAACAAGGCGGTTCAGTATTATCTTGAAGTTCTTGAAATGGATCCGAACAATGCAACTGCAAAAAAGGCATTGGAATTCATCCGTGTTGACGGAGAATATGAATCAATTGTGAAAATGCGAGAGACTGGGGAAATCAAAAAGTTTTACCCCCCAATCGGTTTTAATCCTAATGTCATCAGGAATGTTATTGCCGCAGGAATTTGTCTGGGTGCAATCTGTTCATTCATAATGGTAATGAAGCCGAAAGTAAGAAAAGTTCCTGTTCATAAGAATACGATTGAACAGAAATTTTCTCTTTCTGAGGATGAACTTTTGAACGCAGTTCAGCTTAATGCACAGGAAGGTGAATTCAGCGTTACAATGACAACAAAGGAAATCAAGATGGCTTTCAGCGATGCAAAGAAATATTTCGTAGCATCCCGTGATAATGCCTGCCAGGTTGAATTAAACCGCATTGTAAACAGCAATGCTTCAATCCACATCAAGCAGAAGGCCCAGGCCATTATGGATCTTTTGCAGGAACCTGGGTTTGATTCCCTTAAGGACAATTATTCTTATTCACAGGTTGCAGCAAATCCATCTACATATCTGGACTGCTATGCTATTTGGGACGGCATGGTAACAAATTCTGTTTATTATGACGACGGTTCGTGGAAATGCGACCTTCTTGTAGACTATATTCCAAGCGAAAACAAAACTTTCCAGGTTGGCCTTTGCCATGTTGTTTTTGAAAAGGCTCCTGAACCATCCGTTGACGAAACAAAACCTGTCAGATTCCTTGGTAAAATTACGCAAAGCGGAAATGACATTGTTCTTCTAGGCCGCGGTGTTTATCAGCAACTAAAGGGAAATGCACTTAAATAGAAATAATTATTGAAATGTAGTATAATGGGACTTGTTGTAATTTTGCGACGAGTCCTTTTTTTATTTGTTCATGGATATAAAGTTACGAATTTATTTTAGCATCCATGTTCTCAGGAGTAGACATGAAAGAATTTTTACCCTTTGATACAGTCAGAATCGATGCTTTGAAACTTGCTCATAAAATCTATCAGGAAGACCACTTTGTTCCTGATGTTCTCTATACCTCACTTCGCGGTGGTGCCTATATGGCAAACGTAATCAGCGAATATTACAAGATTGCCTTGAAAAATGAAAAACCTGTAATGTATGCCGCCGTAGTAGCAAGAAGTTATTCTGATGTAGCTCAGCATTCTCAGATTCACATTGATGGATGGACTTATTCCCCTGAATACTTGAGGCCTGGTGACAAGATTCTTTTGGTTGATGACATTTACGATTCAGGCCATACCCTTAATTACCTTGTAAATGTTTTCCTTGAAAAAGGTGTGCCTCGTGAAAACATTAAGATTGCCGTTCATGACTATAAGATCTACGGTTACAAGGAACAGCCAAATGTAAAGCCGGATTACTGGTGCAGGAAATTTGAAATCAATAATCCTGATGACAACAACTGGATTAACTACAACAGTCATGAAATGGTTGGCCTTACAAAAGAAGAAAGGGAAGAGCATTTCTATAAGCCTTATCCTGAACTTCGCGAAATCATGGAAGCAATTTTCAAGGATTAAAAAAGGAATTAAAAAGCCGATGAAAAGATTTTATTTAGCTGCAGCCGTATTAAGCCTGATTTCCCTTTCTGCATTTGGATTTTCTGAAAAAGACATCATTAGCCCGGCATCAGGTACCTGGTGCAATCAGCAGGCACTGGTTTTGTCTTCATCAAATGCAAGCGAGGTTTATTATTCCCTTACTGGCAGCGATCCTTTTGAGTCGGGTTTTGCCTACGATGGTCCAGTCCTCATAGAAAAAAAAGGTTCTGTTCGTGTTCGTATCGGCGTAGTTGAATCAGACGGATTAAAAAAAGAATTTGTAATTGACTATACAGTAATGCCTGCGGTTTTTTCTGAGCTTGATGAAGAGACAGCGTCATTTGCAGAAAAAAATCTTGCAAAAACTCCTTTGATCACCTATCGTTCGGGAACTGAATATTCCTTTCCTTCTGGCATCAGGTACTCCTTTGAAAAAACAAGGGTTCCATTTTTGAAGCAGAAGTTAAAACTGCAGCAGAATAATTTTATAGGACGCTTTGCTTCATTCTTTGCTACAGATGGATTCAACAATTACCATTCCGTAATTCTCATCGTTCCTGAAGAAATCGTGGCAGTAGAAAATAAATATGCACTGCCATTTTCAATTACAGACTGGAATACTTTTTCCTTTACTGACAAAAAGTATATTTACCAGATTGATGATGAAATGTGGAACTTTGATTATTCAGAAAGATTCATCGGCAGGGAATGCGAACATGTAATCCACTGGCAGTCTGTGGATTTTGCAGAAAACAGCACCGTTTACGAATATGTTCTTCCTGCAATGCCAGAAGTAAAGGAAATCATCAACGGGGATGGAATTGTTTCCTTTAAGCTTCCTGAGGATAAAAACTATACTTTTGAAAACGGTGGAAAGTTAATTTTTGCTGAAGCATTTTTTGGAGAGGAAACTGAAGGTTCTTTTTCTCCAAAAATCTATCTTGACGGAAACCTTAACGGGTGTGTGAATGTTGCATATCACTTGGACAGACTTGCTCCTGAAATTCCAGTAATTTCTGCATCTGGAGATTCAGCCTTCTCAAGAAAGACCCTTGCCTTGAAAATTGAATGTCCTGAAGATGCAAAAATATTCTATGCTGTCAGTGAACCTGTTTATTATGAAGAAAGCAAGGACATTGCCGATGACATCGAAATTGCAATGCCGGAAGATTTTGCAGAATATGACGGTTCTGACATTGTAATAGAAAGTCCAGAGGACAAATCCTGTGCTTGCAAGGTGTTTGCTTATGCAGTTGATGCTGCTGGAAATACAAGCAAAATTGTAGATCAGCTTTATGTTATAGATGAACTTAATTTCTATGTTGGGGCTTCTAAAGAAAACGGTAAGGCAGACGGTTCCTTCATGAATCCATTCGTTTCTTTTGATCAGGTTGTTGCTGCAATAAATGCTTCGGAAGGTGTAACAAGAATTCATCTTAAAGGCGACATCACAGTAGAAAGCGGAGAACAGGTTATTAAAAAGGACTGTGTAATACGCGGCAACGGTTCAAAAATAATTTTCATGGAAGGAGCATCACTTTCCATTCAAAATGCTTCTGTTGAGATTTTTAGTTGCACCCTTGAAAAACAGGCCGATTCTGCATCTCTTCTTGCACAGGTAGAAAAAAGTGCAGTTTTCTTTAACGACTGTGAAATTGTCGGCTTCTATGGGGAGGACGGCAAACTTTTTGAAATCAAAGATTCTAAAGTTTCTTTTGTTGATTGTGGAATCACACTTTCTGCTAGCCGAATCGCTGTTTGCGGTAATATCACCGATGGAACTCTGAATGTTTCAGGTTGTCGCTTTACTGCAATCGGGCAGTCTGCTTCTGCACTGAAGGTTTTAAACTCAGAAGCAACTTTTGATAACAATCTTTTTACTTTGATCGGTGGAATTTGCAAAGGCGTTGATATTGCAGGAGGAAGCATCTCTTTTGCAGGTGATGTTTTCAATGCTCAGTCTGACGGCAAATACAGAAACTCCGGTGCTGTTTTCAGAAACGGTGGCTGTAAAGTTACTGGCTTGAATTCAACTCTTGCAAATGGATTTTGATTATGGAATTTAATTTTTTTGCAGGCCTTGATGAAGCGGGGCGAGGTCCACTTGCAGGTCCTGTTAGTGCCGCCTGTGTAATTCTTTCTCCGGACTTTCCCGTTGAACTTCTTAATGACAGCAAAAAACTTACGGAAAAGAAAAGGGAGAAACTGCTTCCCTTGATTAAAGAAAAATGCTGCTGGTGTCTTGCATATGTGGAACATGATGAAATTGACCGCATCAATATTCTTCAGGCATCCCTTAAAGCAATGAAGATAGCCTACGAAGGAATGGTAAAAAAACTTCCGGAGTGGTGCAAGGCAAACGGCATTGAAATGATTGGTGATGTAAAAAAAATTGAAGCCATGGCTGACGGAACTTTTACTCCTGACATTGACTGTAATGTTAAATGTGAACCAAAGGCTGACGGAAATTATCCAGCCGTAATGGCTGCAAGCATCATAGCAAAGGTTGAACGAGATCATCTTATGATTCAGTATGATGAAAAGTATCCTGGTTACGGTTATGCAAAGCACAAGGGATATCCGACTGCCGCTCATGTTGAAGCCATAAGGTCTTTGGGACCATCTCCAATTCAACGAATGAGTTTTGACTGGAACAAGGGAAAGAAAAAGAAGAAATAAAAAAGGGGCTGTCCAATAAGGAGGTCACTTAAAAAGGTGTCATTCCCGTGCTTGACGCGGCAATCTCTTGTATTGCAATTAAATGGATTTTCGGGTCAAGATGTACGAAAATGACACTTTTTGAACTTATTGGTCATCCCCTTTTCTTTTGATTGCTATATATCAGTATTCTGAGGAATCAGATGGCTTGCGCTTAGATACTACGTGGATTCTTGTATCCTTTTTTGCTGCGCGCTTTTCTGCTACGAGGCGGCTTTCACCCTTGCGGCGGTAAACCTTCTTTGCTGGTTCTGTGATGTCTTCACCCTGTGCGGCAAACTTAGCTTCCTTTGCAGCCTTCTTTTCTGCACGGATTTTTGCCCTTTCCTTTTCTTCCTTTTCGATGAACTTGAGGGATTCATCCATTCCACCGAAGAACTTCTTCATGTCTTCTGCGAATACTACGATAGCACGGCGATCATCTTCTCCGTCCTTGATTTTGCTTTCAACAATCTGCAAAAATACATCGCCGTTGCGGTTTTCCTTTACATTGAAAAAATAGTTTCTCTTGTCCAAAGTAACCTGTGTTGTAAAGAGTTCCCCACGAATTGCCATAGCTTCCTTCCTTGATAATGTCTGGATTGTACAAAAAATGAGATGACCGTAATTGCGGTCCCGAATGATTAGAAATTACCACTATTGATAAGAAAATTCAAGTAGGGGGAAAAGCCGTTGTCCCCCATAAATTAATGGAAAAATGCCTGGCAGACTTCCTTTACGGCTTTGATCAGCTGGTCCATGGCTTCCTTTGTAGTGTCGTGTCCAAAGCTGAACCTTACGGCACTTTCTTTTTCCTTTGGCGGAATCTGCATGGTGTCGAGAATTGGTCTTGAATGGTGTCCTGCACTGCAAGCACTTCCTGTAGAAATGTAGAAGCCCTTTGTACTCAAGGCTCGTTCCATAACTTGTCCTGGAATCCCCGGAAAAGCTGCCTGTACAACCCATGGTGAAAATTCTGCGCCTGCTTCTTTTCCACGGCAATGAGGAATCATTACGCATCCCTTTATTTCCATGAGCTGTTTTATAAAATCTTCCGTCCATTTTCCTTGTTTTTCAAAGCGTGCAATGGATGCGGAATTTTTTTCGCTGATGCAGTATTTTGAAAGGCACTGGGAAATAGCTTCGGCACCAAAAAGATTTTCCGTTCCGCTGCGGACATTTTTTTCCTGACCGCCTCCCTTAAGGAAGGAATTCATGTCCTTGGCAAGATAAAGGATTCCTATTCCCCTGGGACCTCCGATTTTGTGTGCACTGAAGGCTGCGCTGTCTACTGCTGGATTCTTTAGGAAATCCAATGGAATCTTTCCCGCTGCCTGTACGCAGTCAACATGGAAGAATGGTTTTCTTTTTCCATTAGCCTTTTCTACAAGGGCATTTGCAATTTCGTTTACGGGCTGAATTGCACCAGTTTCGTTGTTTACGGCCATTACAGTCACAAAAGCTGTATCAGGTTCAACTGCTGCTGCAATTGTTTCTGCTGTAACAATTCCGTCCTTGTTTGGATTTACTGTAATTGTTTTCCATCCGCAAAGGGAAACCATCTTTGCCATTTCACGGAGGGCAGGGTGCTCAATGGCACTGATTACTATGCTTCCTTTCTGGGGTTTTGAAAGAACACTTGTAAGGGCAAGGTGATCGCTTTCAGTTCCGCCTGAAGTAAAGAAAACTGATTCTGTTTTTACTCCAAGGGCATCGGCTGCTCTTTTCCTTGCGTCTTCAAAAACTTTGCGGGCATCTGTTCCTGCTTCGTGAATGCTTGAAGGATTTCCCCAGTGTTCAAGGGAAAGTTCAAGTGCATTCTTTACAATCTCTTCATCAACGGGAGAGGTTGCCGCATAGTCAAAATAGTGTTCTTTAGAAATCATTTTATGTTCCGTATTATCTTAAAACTTCAAGAATTTTTTCATCGGTTGCTTCGATGATTTTTGTGCTCTGTGGACCATCCTGAACAATGAGCTTGATTGCGCTGGACATGTTCTTTTTGTCCTTCCTCATGGCTTCAAGAATTTTTTCTGCAGGAACTTTTGCTTTTCCTGTATTGTATCCGTAAGAGGCAAGTATTCTGATTCCGTCTTCCGCGTATTCCTTTGAGCAGATTCCGTTTTTCATGCCGTATTCGAGGGCTCTTGCCATACCCCATGCAACGCCTTCGCCGTGGGTAATTTCTCCAAGACCGCTTACTGATTCAAGGGCGTGACCGAAGGTGTGTCCAAGATTAAGGAAGGCTCTGTTTCCTTTTTCCTTTGGATCTTCATGTACGATTTTTGCCTTTGCCTTTGAACAGCCAGAAATGAGTCGTTGAAGAACATCGTCGTCGCGGTTCATTACCTTGTCCTTTTCGTTCCTGAAAAGATCAAGCATTTCTTTGTCAAAAAGGAAGGCAGTCTTTATTGCTTCTGCAAGACCGGAGATGTATTCCTTTTCTATAAGAGTTTTTACAAACTGGCTGAAGACATGCAATTTCTTGGCAGGATAGAAAGCTCCGATCATGTTCTTGTAGCTGTCAAAGTCGCAGCCAGTTTTTCCCCCTATTGCGGCATCAACATCTGCAAGAAGGGTTGTTGAAACGAATTCAACATCAACGCCGCGCTTGAACATGGAAGCTGCAAATCCAGTCATATCGCAGATAACTCCACCACCAATGGCAACAAAAAGGCAGTTGCGGTTGAAGTTGCTGTTCAAAGCAGCCTTTACGATTTCAAGTACGCTTTCGATTGTTTTGAATTTTTCACCGGAACCGATGATGCAAAGGGTGTCTCCACCATTGCGGTAAACCTTAGATTCCTTAAGTTGAATGTTCTTTATGTCGGAAAGATCAACCCCAAAATGGCCCATAAAGTTATTATTGCATTCAAGAGCTGCAATGGTATTGTCTGTAACAAAAAGCCTGTTCTGTTTTGTTCCTTCCGCAAAATAAATGCCCATGATGTCTGGAATTCCGCTGTAGAAGAAAATCTCGGTATTGTCAAAACCTGAATCCTTAGGAAATTCAAGGATGAATTTTTCGTCTGCTGTTTTCATATCTGCCATTTTAGTGTTTAAGCGTTTTTTTTTCAATTTTTGAATTATAAAATTCTATGCGCATCGGTATGACTTTGTCTCATCTGGAATATGAATATTCTCAAAGACTTTTACAGGGGTGCAGGCAGTATGTTGAAGATACTGGAAATGATTTTCTTGTTTTTTCAACTGAAGATCCTGAATCAACGGAAAGCGAGTTTGCCTATCAGTAATGGGTCATTTCTAAATTCTTCAATATAAACAACATTGATGGGATGATCCTCCAGACAACTACCTTAGGTCGTTTCATCAAGGAAGAAAATGCCGTTAGTTTCGTCATCAATCTGAATAAGGAACTTCCGGTTGTTTCCATAATTACTCCAGTTCCAGATGTTCCGTCTTTAGTCGTTGATTCAGAGGAAGACTTCAAGAATCTTTTAAGGCATCTGATTGATGATCACGGGCGAAAAAAAAACTAACTGGATTCGACAACACTGTGCGTTCAATTTACTGCTATCCAAATCTTACTACTGTAGATCAGGGTATTTCTAATCAAAGTTATCTTGGTGCAAAATTACTTTCAGACAGAATCAATGGAAAAAAATGATTTTGTTACAAGGCTTCATTCCCGTGCGTGCTATCGAGTAAGCTGCGGTTGTCTTCGTCAGGGGAATCCGTATGCAAGCATTACGGATAATTGAAGACCTCAATTCTGGGATTCCCTTGATGCCCTCAGCGGGCTAGGATTTTTTATGCCTGCAATGTTGATGTTCCTGGACAGAGGACTGTTAACAGCAAAGAATATTTAGACTGTTCAATATTTCCATAAGCCTTGGAGCTGCATGTTTTGATTCTGAAAATTTTAATCTTGCAAAGTTTTTAAAGCAGGCTGATGCTGAACAATACAAGGAAAAAAGCGTAAAAAGGCAGCAATACAGTAGTGTCTGGTATTGCAGATGTTTATATCGTCTGCTTTATTGAGCAAACAGTTGCGCAATTTCCGGTCACTTGATTTGAAAATGTGGTGCCTGAGTGATAGATTTGACTTATGACAATCTACGAAAGCATTAATTCCCTTGTTGGCTACGGCCTTGTTACAGGTCTCATTTCTGAAGATGATGTTTCATACACACAGAACAGACTTCTTGAAGTTCTTGAACTTGAAGGTTTTGAAGACGGCTTTGATTTTGCTTCCATTCCTGATGTAAAGGTGGAGGATCTTGAATCAATCCTGAAATCAATTCTTGACTGGGCCTCTGAAAAAGGTTTGTGTCAGGATTCTATCGTTTACCGGGATCTTTTTGATACAAAGATTATGGGATGCCTTGTGGATCGCCCGTCAGCCATCCGTGCAAAATATGCCTCCCTCTACGCAAAATCACCTAGGGAAGCAACAGAATGGTATTATAAATTCAGCCAGGACACGGATTACATCCGCCGCTACAGGGTTTGCAAGGATGTAAAGTGGCAGTCGAAAACCGAATACGGTAACGTGGACATTACCATCAACCTTTCAAAACCTGAAAAAGATCCAAAGGCAATTGCCGCTGCTTTGAATGCAAAAAAATCAGGTTATCCAGCATGTCTTTTGTGCAAGGAAAATGAAGGGTACGCAGGCCGCGTAAATCATCCTGCACGTCAGACCCACCGCATCATTCCTTTTGAACTTTGTGGAGAAAAATTTGGTCTCCAATATTCACCTTATGTTTACTACAACGAGCACTGCATTGTTTTTGCAATGGATCATGTACCAATGGCAATTACAAACAAAACATGGAGATATCTCCTTGATTTCGTAAAAATTTTCCCTCATTACACCATCGGTTCCAATGCGGATCTTCCTATTGTTGGTGGATCCATTTTGACTCACAATCATTTTCAGGGCGGCAACTACGAATTTGCCATGGCAAAGGCTCCCGTAGAGAAGGAATTTACAATTGTAGGATTTGAAGATGTAAAGTGCGGAATCGTAAAGTGGCCTATGAGCGTACTTCGGTTAAAGGGGACAGACCCCGAACGCATTGCCTTGCTTGCCGACAGGATACATGAGAAATGGCGCAGCTATACTGATGAAGATGCCTTTATTTTTGCCGAAACAGATGGAGTTAAGCACAATACCTTGAATCCAATCGTTCGTCGCCGCGGTGATTTTTTTGAGCTTGATCTTGTTCTCCGCAACAACATTACAACTGAAGAACATCCTCTTGGTGTATATCATCCCCATGCAGAGCTTCACCACATCAAGAAAGAAAACATAGGCCTCATAGAAGTCATGGGCCTTGCAATTCTTCCTGGGCGCTTAAAGGCTGAACTTGCTGATCTTGGAAAAGCAATTGTCGATGGAAGGGATATTTCGGCTGACGAAGTTCTTTCAAAACACGCTGTCTGGGTTAAAGAGTTCCTTCCAAAGTACAAGGATGTAAATTCCTCTAGCATAGAAAAAATCCTTCAGAATGAAGTTGGTCTTGTATTCTCAAGGGTTCTTGAAGATGCCGGAGTCTACAAACGCACTCCAGAAGGTATGAAAGCCTTTGAAAGATTTGTGAATGCGCTCTAAGCATCATCGTAAAGCTTTAGTTTCAGTTTCAAAAACATCCTGTCCACGAATTGCTTCGTCAATTAGTGAAGCAAAGGTCAGGGCAGGTATTGATTACTGCGATTAAAACTTTCGCCCATTGTAAAAAACGGAATTTAGAAAATCTCTTCTTTTACAAAGCATTTTTTTTGTGGTAAAATGCCTTGATTTTAATTATTAATTCCGGGGTTACTTATGTCAAAATTATATGTTCCAAAAAACTACAAGCCTTTGCTCAGCGTAAAGGAAACAGAAAAGGCAATCGTCCTCCTCAAGGACTTTTTTCAGCTTGCCCTTTCTACAGAATTGAGCCTTACTCGTGTTACAGCTCCTCTTTTTGTTAAGAGCGGAACTGGTCTCAATGATGACCTTAACGGTGTTGAACGCCCAGTAAAATTCCCAGTAAAGGATATGAACGAAACTCAGGTAGAAATCGTTCACTCCCTTGCAAAATGGAAGCGCATGAAGGTAACGGAACTTGGCCTCGAAAGCGGCTTTGGAATCTATACAGACATGAATGCCATCCGTGCAGATGAAGAACTGGACAACCTTCATTCCCTTTATGTTGACCAGTGGGACTGGTGCATGCGCATTGACGAAAATGACCGTACAATCGACTGCCTTAAGGAAATCGTAAAGAAGATTTACCGCGTACTCAAACAGACTGAATTCTTTGTTTACGACCGCTATGAAAACATCAAGCCATGCCTTCCAGCAGACATTACATTCGTTCATGCAGATGACCTTGTAAAGATGTATCCTGGAAAATCTCCAAAGGAACGCGAAACAGCCTTCTGTAAGGAACACGGTGCAATCTTCATCATCGGTATCGGCGGAAAACTTTCGGATGGAACTATCCACGACGGACGTGCTCCTGACTACGACGACTGGATTACTCCGGGTCCAGACGGAAGGCCTGGCCTCAACGGTGACCTTATGGTTTGGAATCCTGTTCTTGACTGTGCAATGGAACTTTCTTCCATGGGTATCCGTGTAAGCAAGGAAAGCCTTAAGTCTCAGCTTGAAGAACGCGGTTGTCCTGAAAGAGCAGAACTTACATTCCACAAGAAACTTTTGAACGGGGAACTTGTTCAGACTCTCGGCGGCGGTATCGGTCAGTCACGCCTCTGCATGTACTTCCTAAGAAAGGCACATATCGGTGAAACACAGGTCAGCATGTGGTCAGAAGAAATGCTCAGGGAATGCGCTGAAAACAACATTGCAATCCTTTAATAAAAGAATGCTCCCGTCAGGAACCATGTCAAGCCTGCAAGGGTGCTTTTATTATGGTGTTTAACTAATATGAATTATTCCTTTACCATCGAATCTATTTTCAGGGACCTTCCAACTTTTCATCAGAAAGGAATCACGGAACTTACTGTAAATGACCTTAAGTTTTCTTCGGACAAGGAAGGAATCCTTCGCCTTGTGAAGGAAATAAAAAAGCATTGTCCGGATTTGTTCCTTTCACTCCTCATTGATCCTAAGATTATCGACAGGGCTCTTGTTGATTCCCTTTCTGAAATCTACTGTTCCCTTGAGATTCCAGTCTGCGGTACAGAAAAAAACGGTAATCTTCTTTTTGACAAGAAGTTCTATTCAGGGAAGGCATCCTTGCTTAATGAAGCAGGGCTTGTCTTTGGATTCAACATGGCTTGGGGAATGCAGAAGGGGGACACTTTCAAGATGTTCCGTGACCGCCTTGATTTTGCAGCAAGCCTTTATCCAAACCACATTGATTTTGAACAGCTTGAAAGAACTCCTTACGAAGATCCAAAACCTACAGGAGTCTATTCTTCAAAGGATATGGATTTTTCGAGGGGAATGGCTTTTGCCTGCAAGGTTTTCTACAGTCAGGGAAGGGCAGTTCCTTGGTTCAATTCTGTTCTTCAGGCTTTGAAAATAAATGCCTCTTCTTTTTTTGCAGACTTTGAAGAATTCCAGCAGTGCAACAACTGTTCCTTTGAGGTGGAATTTGACGGTGACGAAGCAGGGCACAAGGCTGTTGAAAAACTTCAGCTTATGTTCCTTTCCCAGAAGTTTGAGGAAAAAAGCAAAATCCATCTTTTTGCTGCCGTTAATGACATAGTAAAAATCAACGGGGCATTCAGCCGATGTTCAAGTGACGGTACGGAAGAAGATGTGGAACTTTCCTATAATCCGGAAGACCTGCTTTCACCATACAGCCTTAACATTGCAGATTTTGTGGAAAATGTTGCCATGGAAAGTACGGAAATCAAAATCTTTGAAACGGACGAAGGTCCTGACTTCAAAATAATCGGATAAAAAAAAGAGATGTCGAATTGCTCCGGCATCTCTTTTCGTTTTAAAGTAAACGTTTATTATTCAGCTCTTTATTCTGCTGCAGTTTCAGCCGATTCATTCTTTTCTACCCAGCGGTTGTAGATATTTGCAAGGATTGCACCGGAAATGTTGTGCCATACGCTGAAGATTGCACCTGGTACTGTTGCCATGGCAAGGCCTTTGAATGCTGTTCCTGCAAGAGATGTTGCAAGACCAGAGTTCTGCATGCCGATTTCAACTGACAATGCCTTTGTCTTTGCTGCGTTGAGCTTGAGGGCTTTACCGAGTCCAAATCCACATGCGTATCCAAGAATGTTGTGGAGTATAACTACTGCAAAAATGATTGCACCTGTTGAAAGAATCTTTGCGCTGTTGTGTGAAACTACACAGGCAACGATGAGACAGATTGCAACTACAGATACACAAGGAAGAAGGGCAACGATTTTCTGTGTGAACTTTCCGAAGAACTTGTTGATGATGAATCCCAATGAAATTGGAACGATAACAACTTTTACAATGGAGATGAACATTGCCATAACATTTACTTCTACAGTTGTCTTGAGAAGAAGGTATGTGATTGCAGGTGTAAGAACTGGAGCAAGGAGTGTATTGATGCTTGTCATTCCTACAGAAAGTGGAACGTCACCTTTTGAAAGGTAAGTGATAACGTTGCTTGAAGTTCCGCCTGGACATGTACCAACGAGTACAACGCCTGCAAGAAGTTCTGCATTAAGGTTGAAAATCTTTCCCAATGCAAAGGCAAGGAGAGGCATGATTGTAAACTGTGCAAGACAGCCGATGATTACATCCTTTGGACGAGTGAAAACAACTGCAAAGTCAGAAGGCTTGAGGGTAAGCCCCATTCCGAACATAACCAGCATCAAGAGCCAGTTAATCCATGTTGTCTTGATCCAGAGGCATGAACCTGGAACAAACAAAGCGAGTACAGTTACTGCAAGAACAATAACAGCCATGAACTTTCCGAAAAAGTTGGAAATCTTTTCAATGATATTCATATTTAACCCCTTGTTAAAGTTTTTAATTATACTAAAG
>JAHAZL010000101.1 GCA_018384055.1 Treponema sp. | reverse complement strand
ATGTTTTCAAAATCGCCCTGTTCATTTCAATCAAGAAGTTCATAAACGCAAGGATAAATACAGCCGATTTGTTTGTTGCCTTCATGAAATTTTCATAATTCGGGAGATTTGGAACTTTGTCACTCATGAGTTCTTTTATCATTTTATGATAATTTTTCAGGTCACCGTTCTTGAAATGGAATCTGTAAATGTTCAGCGCGACAATCTGTTCAAGGCTCAATTGCCTTTAAGGCTCTTGAAAAACATGCTGGTAAAGTTGTAAATTTGTTCATGCATAAGCGTAACTCTTTTTGATTTTTTTTGTGGTGATTAAAATTTTAAAGATTTACGCTTTTTTTGTAAATTCCCAATGAAACTCGAAATTCAGGCTAATAGGAAAGTGATGGAAACGAGATTTGTATATGCGTAGAATTTTGGCATTTTTTAGATTGTTTTTTGTATCTCTCGCAGTGTTTTGCACGGCCTCATCTGTTTTTGGTAAGGATCATATCCATACTGTCGTAAGAAAAAAACTAAAGGTTGGCTACTACGAAAACGAGGCTTTTCAGGAAGGAGCTTCGGATGGTGCCGTAAAATCAGGTTATGCCTACGAATATCTTCAGAAAGTTTCCTCTTTGACGGGATGGCAGTACGAGTATGTCTATGGTTCATGGGCGGAGGTGTATTCGGCTTTTTTAAGGGGTGATGTGGATCTTCTTGCAGGGCTTGGCTATTATGCATCTCGCCTTCCGTACATGAACTATCCTGATTATCCTATGGGCTATGAGAGTTACTATCTTTTTGTTCGCTCGAAGGAAACTTCCATTACTCGTGATGCTGAAACTCTCCGTGGTAAAAAAATAGGTACCATTCCCGGTTTGCTTCAGGATGCAATTGGGACATGGCTTGCCGATAGAAACATAAAGTCAGAGATTGTAGTTTTTGAGGATGTGTATCAACGTGATGTTGCCCTTGAACAAGGTGACATCGATGCCTTCATCGGTGAAGGTTCTTCCGTAAGCGTAAATGAATTCAACAAGCCTCTTCTGAAGATTGCCAGCGTGAACATGTATCTTTGCGTTTCAAAAAACAGGCCTGACATTTTGAAAGAACTGAACATGGCTTTGTCAGAACTTGATAGCAATGATCCTTTCTATGTAAATCGGCTTTCTGAAAAATATTTTAGTAGCAGCGCTTTAACCGTAAGGATTTCCCCTGCGGAACATGAATGGCTTGATAATCATGACAATACTCTTCGCGTTGGATATATGGATAATTTCCTTCCGTATTGCGGAACCGACAGTAAGGGAAATGCCGCTGGTATTCTTGTAGACGCAATGGAAGTTGGATTCAAGAAGATAAAGGCCAATCATGAAATCAAGATTACATATCAGCCTTTCCAGAATGCTGAAGACATGGTTACGGCAATTCACAATCACGACATAGATGTGATTTTTCCTGTTTCTAACAATGTCTATTACATGGAACAGAATGATTTGTTCAAGTCAAAGGAAGTCATTACTTCTGCAATGAATCTAGTCTATCTTAATAAGATGGATGAAGATACTACTGCGACCATTGCAATCAACAGGCACAATCAGATTCAGTATGACTATGCTCAGACAAACTTGCCTGATTCCAAAATGATTCTGTATGACAGCGTTTCCGAATGCCTTGATGCCGTTAACAGTGGTCATGCAGGATGCGCGATTTTGAGTGGACTTCGTGCAAGCGTTCTGCTGCGCAATTCAAAATACATCAACCTTAACTATATTGAATTGCCTGCAAGTACAACAAAATGCTTTGGTGTCAGCACCCATAACCTTGGTGTTCTGTCTCTTCTTGACAGGGCGTTGAATACGCTTGATTCAAAAGACACTTTGACTTTTACCTACAAGTATCTTGAAAATGAATCTGTTTATACCGTCAGGGAATTCATCAAGAGACACCAGGCTTTAGTCTTCTATATATGCGCTATTTTATTTACTGTTGTTCTTGTTGCAGTTGAAATTTTCATTTCAAAGAATCAGAAGGAAAAATTGTATTTCAAGTTTGCATACAAGGATTCTTTGACAGGTGCCTTTAATCGTCGTGCCTATGAAGAGGATGTGATGGCATTTGAAAATCAAAAGAATCAGAAATATGTTTGTGTTTCCATGGATTTGAACGGGCTCAAGAAAGTAAACGATGACCTTGGCCATCTTGCGGGGGATGAACTCATAAAGAACGCGTACATACTGATAGCAGAGGCCTTTGGCAAGTACGGTAAAATCTATCGTACAGGTGGTGATGAATACTCTGCATTTCTTAAAACCGACGAAGAAACTTTTGGCAATGCAAAACTTAAGCTTGATGAGCTCTGCAAGGCATGGAAGGGAACTTACAGCAATGACCTCTGTGTTTCCGTTGGTGCAGCCTTTAGTACCGAAGCCGAAACAGGTGTTCTCATGGACTTGTGGAAGCTTGCAGATAAAAGAATGTATGATGCCAAGTCCGAACATTACAGAAAATCTGGAATGGATCGACGCGGGCAAAATGATGCCCACAAGACCCTTTGCTCAATGTATACAAAGATTCTAAAAATCAATCTTACGGAAGATTCCTATCAGATCATAAACATGGATATTGATGAGCAGACAGTCGAAAAAGGTTTTGCAAACAGGATTTCTACTTGGCTTTCTGATTTTGGAACTTCAGGACAGGTTCATCCTGAAGATCTTAAGGGCTACAAGGAAAAAACTGATCTCAATTACATGCAGGATTATTTCTGTTCGGGGAAAAAGAACCTTACGATTTTCTATAGAAGAAAATTTGGAAACGAATACAAGCGTGCAATGATGCAGATTGTTCCGGCTCCAGATTATGAACCAAATTCCCAGAGCCTTTTCCTCTATGTTAACAATGTGAATTCAGTTGACGATAATTGAATTTTCTCAACGAGTATGTTCTGAGTCAGTTTCTTCGTAAACAGTTTGTTTCCGTGAGCAATGTATCCCAGGGGTAGTTTTAGATTCATGATGAATTTTTGCGACGGAAGATTCAGGAATTTTAGATGCCATGATTCCGAGGATCTTCAGTACCGTTGGTAAATCCTCTTTCATCCAAGTGCAACATCCAGCATCATCATGAGTGAAAACCCGATCATGAACATGATAGTGCCGGTGTTGGAATGCTGGTCGCCATCTTCTGCTGCCATTTCCGGAACCAGTTCTTCTACCACAACATAGATCATTGCACCGGCTGCAAAACTCAAAAGGTAGGGAAGGACTGGAACTACAAACTGAGCAAGAAGAATCGTAAGGAGGCCCGCAATGGGTTCAACTATTCCGGTAAGCACTCCGTACCAGCAGGCTTTTGTTTTTGAGCATCCTTTGCTGTGAAGCGGCATGGATATGATTGCTCCTTCAGGAAAATTCTGGATGGCGATACCGATTGCAAGAGCAAGGGCGGCTGTGGCTGATACCTGAACTGCACCCGTGTACCATCCTGCATACAGAACACCGACTGCCATTCCTTCTGGAATATTGTGGAGGGTAACGGCTAAGATCATCATGGTTGTCTTTGAGAATTTGCTTTTTGGTCCTTCAACGGTTTCGTTAAGATGCATGTGGGGAGTAATGACATCGAGCAAAAGAAGGAAGAGCATTCCAAGACAGAATCCGATTACCGCAGGAATGAATCCAAGTTTTCCCATTCCCTGTTCGGTTGCCTGGTTCATTGACGGAATCAAAAGGCTCCATACGGAGGCTGCAATCATTACGCCAGCTGCAAATCCAGAAAGGGATTTCTGAAGTTTTGTGCTCATTTCTTTTTTCATGAAGAAAACACAGGCTGATCCAAGTGCTGTCCCAAAGAATGGAATCAAAAGTCCCTTTGCAATTATTCCTGTCACGATATTACTCCTTGCTTTCATTATTGCATGTTTTGGCAGTTTTATCCATTTGGTTTTGGGATTTTGATAGTTTTTTGAAGGATTTTTTTTCAGTCATTCTGCCAACCGTTTAAGGCTAGCAGAATGAAAATTGGGTTAGGCACTCAGCTGAAATTTACAAGCGTCACAGTTCTTGTTGCATAGCTTCTCGATCTTGCTTGAATTGCAGGTAATTTCAACTTCTACCATGCGGCTTACAACAATCTTTTCGATTGGTGAATCAAACAAGCGGGAAAGCACCAGCAAGTTGTCGATTGTAGGAACGTTTTTACCTTGTTCCCAAGAATACACGGCTTGTGGATATTCAAATCCGAAAATGTTCTGAATGTCACGAACGGTGTATCCGTTTTCAATTCTGAGTGATTTGATTGATTTGCCTGTTGCCTTAAGATCAACAACCGGCTTTGAAAAAGTTACGGTTCTCATAGTTTGTACTCCTGATTTCAACAAAAACGCCATTATCTTTAGGATTTCTCTGATAGGCCAAAATTAGCCATGGGGTGCGCTGGTTTGTATGGCTGTAGTTATTGCCATCAATTGCAGCAGATAATCTTGTAATGTCAAAAACTTCTGTGCTCATACGCACTCCTTATAAAAGATAATTTACACGCCAACGGCGCGGGGTTTTTGCCTCAGCCGAATAAAAACTCTGAGACACGGCGCTCGGCTTCTTAGGGCCAGCGACTTTACTGGATATTGTGTATGTCAACTCTATAACTTTTTGGGAAATTAGTCATTAAACCTGTAGTTTAAAATTTAGTTATGGTCTTTTTAAGATAAGTTTTGTATTTGGTAAAATGATGGTATAATGAACAAATGGAAAAAGTAATGGAAGAAAAAATGATTTATGATGCAGCAATAATCGGTACGGGTCCAGCCGGTATCAGTGCTGCCATTACATTGAAAATCAGAAACAAGAATGTACTTCTCTTGGGCAGCCGTAATTTGAGCAGCAAAATTGAAAAGGCTCACCTCATTCAGAATTATCCGGGCTTGCCTTCCGTAACAGGTAAAGAACTTCAGAAGAATTTTCTGAAACATCTTGAATTCATGGGAATAGAAATTACTGAAGACCAGATTACAGGATGCTATCCAATGGGGAATAGGATTTCCCTTCTTTCAAAATCAAACAGAGAATACACGGCAAAAACCCTGATAGTTGCAACCGGCGTAAATTTTGGAAAACCTTATGAAGGGGAAGAAGAATTTCTTGGCCGGGGAGTAAGTTACTGTGCAACCTGCGATGCGCCGTTGTACAGGGGAAAGTCCTGCGTAATCATTGGTCAAACTGCAGCAGAAGAAAAGGAAGCTGAATTCATGGCGGAATTATGCAGCAAGGTAACTTATGTTCCACTGTATAAGGAAGATCCAAAGATTTCTGAAAAAGTTGAAGTATTAAAAGATGTTCCCGTAAGAATTGAAGGGGACATGAAGGCCCGCAAGCTTGTCCTGAAAAATGCTGAAATTGAAGCTGACGGATTTTTCATTCTGCGCGAAAGCATTTCTCCAAAGCAGCTGGTGCCGGGACTAAAAATTGAAGGCAGTCATATTCTTGTTGACAGAAATATGGAAACAAACATTCCCGGAATTTTTGCCTGCGGTGATGTTACGGGGCTTCCGTACCAATACATAAAGGCGGCGGGAGAAGGAAATGTTGCGGCTTTGAGTGCTGTGAAATATTTATGATTTTTTTGTTAAGAATAAAAGTAGGATATTTTATGAATTTATATTTTATCAGGCATGCAGAGCCTGATTATGATTACGACACGATTACAGAAAAACGAAAAGAACATTGTCATTGTATGCCACGGCGGTGTGATTTCAGCCCTTATTACTCCACCTGGCCAATATTCCCTTCTTCCATTTTATTTCGCATATGGGTTCTGACTTGACGGCAGTTTCAAAATTCGAACTGGGGGGAAACAAGGATGAGTATCACCCTGCACAGATGATTTACCTGAACAGTCAGGCGCATCTTGGAATTAAATGATTTGAAAAAGAGCCCTGAGGTGATCTTACACTTCATGGCTCTTATTTTTTATCTTTAGACTTATTACTTGTTAACCTTGAATACGCTTACGGAATCAATGAGGTTTCTTGAATTACTTTTTGCTTCAATTGAAATTTCACTGAGTTTCCTTGAGTTGCAGTCCAGAGTTTCAACGGCAGAATTGCAGCTTGCAAGGCATTCCTTTACGCTGGTACTGGATTCTTTAATGCCGGAACAAAGTGTAAAGGCCTGGTCTGTACTGCTGCTGATTTTTTCTGCATTGGTCTTAACATTGTGGGAAATATCATCAATATCCTTAAGGGAAGTAAGGATTTCATGGGCCTGCTGTCCCTGTTCTTCTGCCTTTTTCTTAAGGTCTTCAATTGTGTCTGAAACACTCATGATCTGTTCGATTGTGGCACCGAAAGAGTTTGTGATGTTTACGGAAGATTCTGTAATTTCATCAATCTTTGCGCTGATGGAACTGATGGATTCCTTTGAACTGTTTGCCTGATTTGCAGTGGTTTCTGCAAGTTTTCTGATTTCACCTGCAACAACAGCAAATCCCTTGCCAGCTTCACCTGCGTGGGCTGCTTCGATGGCGGCATTCATGGCAAGAAGGTTAGTCTGTGCGGCAACTGCTGAAATTACATCGTTGATTGCAAGAAGCTGTTTTGAAGCTTCCTTAACCTGCTGAATTTCATTTGTTGAAGTTGTGAGCTGAGTTCTGTTTTCCTGAGAGACATCAACAAGTTTTCTGATGGATTCTGTTGCAGCATTTGTTTTGTTTGCAGTAGTAATGACATTCTGTGCCATATCCTGAACTGCTGTTGCAGATTTTGAAAGAATGTTGCCCTGCTTGTGGATGGATTCGTTGAGACTGTTTGTTTCTGAAACGATGAGGGAAACTACCTGTGAAATGTTTTCAATTGCATTGTTTTCGGAAACGATGCTCTTGTTCATCGAGTCAACGGAAAGGTTTACTTTTTCTACTGTTGAATTAATCTGTTCTGTTGTATTCCAAACATTTTCAGAGACTTTCTGAACATTGGTTGCTGATTCCTTGATTCCTGAAACGAGTTTTGTCATGTTCTCTGCAAGTTCATTGAAGCCTGAAGAAAGAAGATTTGCTTCTTCTGAATTGTAGTTCTTGAACCTTTCTGTGAAATCTCCGCGAGAGAAACTCTGACATCCTTTAGATAAAGTCTTAAATGCCTTTGAGATGTTTCCAGAAATAAGAAGTGCAACTGTTCCGAATCCAACGATTAGGATAATCATGATGATTACGATGAACTTGATGTAGCCCAGAAGGATGTTTGAAAGTTCGCTAAGGTTTCCTTCACATACGATGAACCAGTTTGTTCCGGCAACAGAAGTAACGCCGTAATATTTTTTTGAAGAAATGAAAACCTGAGTTTCCCCGTTAAGAATGCTTGCGATGTCCATCTTTGCAACTTCGTCGAAGTCAGAGTCGTCAAAGAAATTTGCTTCCATGACTTTTGTACCGTCTTCATTGGTGATGTATTTCCCCTTTGCATCTATAAGATATACAACGCTGTTTTCTGTAAGTTTCTGATTCTGGAGTTTGTCGTTAAGTCCGTCAACGAAACTGTCGATGGCAAGAACTCCCATGAATTTGTTGTTTACGACGATTGCTTTTGAAAGTGTAAAGCAGATGTTTCCTGTCTGGGCATCAATGTATGGATCTGTAAAAATGCATTTACCACGATTGTTTTTTGCGCTGATGTACCAGTCTCTTGTTACTGGGTTCCAATCTGGATCAGGATCCCAACCGTCAGCACTTACAAAAAGTCCACCATTGGCAGTGTCTTTGATGGAAATGTCAGAAGCATAATAGATGTCGAAAATGTTTTCTGAATTTTTCAAGAATATGGTGAAGTTCTTTAGCATGTCATCACCATTGTATTTGGCTTCAGCCAGTGCTGCAGAATTATTACATAGCAGTGCCATAGGTGTAAAAATATTGTTTACCTGTTCCGACATTTTTTCAACGTGAGCTGCTGAGGTAGTCTTTAGGTCGCTGCGGTATGTGGAATTCATTTTGACTACAGAAACAATTCCGAGAATTATTACAGCTGATAAAACTGAAAGGATGCTTACGAGAACGATTTGAACGTTTAATGAAATTTTCTTTTCCGATTTCAAGATTAATCTCCTCCCTTATAACATAAGTATATTATAAGGGAGAAATTGGATTTTTTCTAATAAAGATTTTTATTTTTGAAGAAATATTTTTTAAGGATATTTCAAACCAATTGTTGGAAATTTTGTGACTTGAGTTATTCCCACTCGTAGATTTTGCCTTTGAGGATGGCATTGTACATTTTTTTCTTTACGCCTGGATTGTCTTTGTTGATTTTTGCAATGAGTTCCTTTGCGTACTGTCGTCTTGTCGTGCCGTCATGAGGACATGGGTTTTTTATGCAGGGTAAACTGTACTTGTTTTTGAATCCCTTGATGTCGCTTTCCGGAATGTTGATGAGGGGGCGGATAAGGGTAATGTCCGCTTCCTTGTAGTAGGTTTTTGGTGCAAAGGTGTAGAACTGTCCTTCGTAGATTAATGAAAGCATCATGGTTTCAATCATGTCGTCCTGATGATGTGCATAGGCTACCTTGTTGCATTTCATTTCCTTTGCATAATTGTTTATGGCTCCCTTGCGGAGTTTTGCGCACATGGCACAATAGGACGCCTTCTGAACTTTTTCCTTCAGTATAAGGGCAATGTCCGTTTTGATGATGTGGTATTCAACTTCAAGATCCCTGCAAAGTTCCTGAATTCCTGAAAGGTCGAACTCCCCGAAACCCAGGTCTGCCGTTGCCGCAATGATTTCAAATTTTTTCGGAAAGAATTTTCGTAGGCCTGCAAGGGCGTAGAGGAGTGTGAGGGAATCCTTTCCGCCTGAAATTCCAACAAGGATTTTGTCTCCTTCGTCAATCAAATCAAACTGCTGTATGCACTGACGGGCATAGCTGTAGAGTTTCTGAAGTGTCATTTGATTACTCTTGCAATGAGTCCGCCGCCGATGATTACGCTGTCCTTGTAAAGAACCGCAGACTGACCTGGAGCAACTGCACGCTGTTCTTCAGCAAACATGATTTTCCAGGGCTGTCCCTTGTATTCTGTTTTGTCATCGGCTTCCGGAATGTATTTTGTTACCTTGCAAGGAACCGGGCGCGAAGCAAGTCGGATCTTTACCATTGTTTCAACTTCATCCTTTGGTTCGATTCCTGCAGGCCAAACAAAGTCGTCTGCAATGAGACCCTTGGAATTAAGCTCCTCGTTTTTTGCAAGGACAACAAGATTGTTTTCCACATCTATTGAATGAACGTAAACAGGATAGCTTGCTGCAACTCCAAGTCCACGCCTCTGTCCGATGGTGTAGTGCTCGATTCCCCTGTGCCTTCCAAGGATATGTCCGTCCAAATCTATGATGTCGCCCGGAACGCTAGGCTTGTCTGCGAATAGTGCATCGCGGTATTCTTCGCCTGCAAAGTCCTGGCTTTCTTCCCTGTCTGCGGCCCTAAGTTTCGCTTCCTTTGCAAGCTTGATGACATCGTTCTTGTTCATGGTTGCAAGTGGAAACCTTACCTTTGCAAGGATTTCTGAAGGCACGCGGTAAATGAAATAGGTCTGGTCTTTTGTTGCGTCTGTTGCAGTGCTTATCATGCAAGGCCTTTCATCTGTTCCAAAAAGGCCTTCTTCCGGGCGGACGATTTTTGCATAGTGGCCGGTGCAGAAATAATCGTATTCAATTCCAAGATCCTTTATTGCATCGAGCATTGCGCCGAACTTTATGTTCTGGTTGCACATGATGCATGGATTTGGTGTGCGTCCGTTCCTGTATTCAGATTTAAAATATTCAAGGACCTTTTCCCTGTAGTCTGCCTTAACATCAACTACATGGTATTCAATTCCGTTTTCCTTGCAGAATTCGGTGCACTGGCGGATGTTTTCTTTTTCACCTGGACCAAAGCAGGCTTCCTTCATTTTGATTTTGTTGCTGTCTTTGTTTTTTTCAATGACGGTGCCATCCCAAAGGCTCATGGTAACTCCGATTACCTTGCAACCCATGTTCTTGAGCATGAGGGCTGTTAGGGTAGAATCAACTCCACCTGAAAGACCGACTAAAACTGTATCACCTGCCTTTGGCAAGTCCTGTGCAACATAATTCATGGTTATGATTATACAGTTTTTATTGGTAAGTATCGATATATTGGGTTATACCAAATGTATATATCTAAAGGCCAGGAGCAAGATTAAATAGCATTGAGAAAAGGGCGTTTTTGATGTATTCTATACGCCTATGGCATATGAAGTAACAGCGACAAGAAGACGCCCGCAGACTTTTTCAAGCCTGGTAGGCCAGGAATTTGTTGCAGAAACACTAAAAAATTCGATTCAGTCAGGCAAAATAGCCAATGCATACCTGTTTTCAGGTCCTAGAGGATGCGGAAAGACATCTACTGCCCGTATTCTTGCAAAGGCCCTCAACTGTCAGAAAGGTCCAACGGCAACTCCTTGCGGTGAATGTGATGCTTGCCGTGAAATTACAGCCGGTTCATCCCTTGATGTTTTTGAAATAGACGGAGCTTCAAACAATTCCGTAGACGGTGTTCGTCAGATCAAGGATGAGGTTCTTTTCCCTCCGCAGACCTGCCGCTACAAGATTTACATCATCGACGAAGTCCATATGCTTTCAAACAATGCCTTCAATGCTTTGCTTAAGACCATTGAGGAGCCGCCTCCACATGTAGTTTTCATTTTTGCTACTACAGAACTTCAGAAGGTTCCTGCTACAATTAAATCAAGGTGCCAGCAGTTCAACTATCGCCTTGTTCCTGTAGAAAAGGTAAAGGAACAGCTTGCACAGGCCGCCGCAGAACTTGGTATCAAGGCTCAGGATGAAGCCCTCTATTGGATTGCCCGTGAAGCAGGCGGTTCAATGCGCGACAGCTATACTCTTTTTGATCAGGTTGCGGCTTTCAGTGGCGATGAAATCACCTATGAAAAAATCCGCGACAAGCTTGGTCTTGTTGGCATCGACAGGCTCAACGAGCTTTTTGGCCTCTGCGTAAAAGGTGACAGCACCAATGTTCTCCTTAAGTTTGACGAATACCTTCAGAACGGAGTAAGCATCGAGCAGCTCATTTCGAACTGCACGGATTATCTTCGTTCCATTCTTTTCATCAAGAGTGGAATAAAAAGGGAGGCCTTGCTGGGGCAGAGTGCAGAAAGATATTCGGCTGATGTAATCAATGCCTGGTCTACAATTCAGGTTGAACGTGCACTGAGTATATTCATGCAGCTTTACCGTGACATAAGGTACAGCCTTAGTCCACGCTATGAATTTGAACTTGCCCTTTCCCGCATGTGCTGGCTCAAGGATTATGTTTCTGCACAGGAAGTAAAGAAGGCAGTTGATGCTGTAAAACCAGTACTTATGAATGCTGCAGGTCCAAGAAAACTTCAGGCTGTTGCAGGCGGAAACGGTCAGTCAGCAGTTCAGTCTGTTCAGCAGGGAATTTCAGAAAGAAGGACAGAATCTCCGGTTCAGACTTCGGCACCGGTGCAAGAAAATTCCATAAGAAAAAATACACCTGTAAACGGCTTGCCAACTTTCAGTGCCCTTACGGAAGAATCAGATGATGTTCCGGATGAATCGGAAGCCGGGTCAAACATAGAAGAGGAATTCGACCCTTTTCTTAATGGCGGAGCTGAACCGCCGGTAAACAATTCAGCAATGGAACCTGCAAAGCCAGTGGAAGTTGCAGTGCCAGAGGTTCAGGAAGTTCAGCCTGAAAAAAATGCGGCCTTAAAGACAGTTGACTCAAGCAACATAGGAAAAGTTCGCGATGCAATGATCAGTGACTTTTCCCTTGAAGATGCAATGATTTCCAACAGCCTTTCAGAGACCTGCAACTGGCAGCTAAACGGTGACAGGATGACCATGTACGCAGAAAATAATTTTGTGCAGGTACAGCTTTCATCTGAAGTCGAAAAAATTTCAGCCTATCTTTCTGAAGCTTATGGAAGGAAGATTTCCATTGAAATAAAAATTCTTGAAAAGAAAGAAACTGAGGAAAAAGTGGTTCTTCCAAAGGAAGTGGAAGTCCTGTGCGATGTGTTCAGGGGTTCCCTCCTTGGAAGTCAGTGATTGAAAAACAATGACAGTGCATCAAATCTGCCAGGGAGAAAAATATGTCTGTAAAAGTATTTATTGACGGAAAAGAAGGAACAACAGGCCTTAAGATTTTTGAACGCTTTGCAAAAAGATCAGACCTTGAAATAATCGAAATTGACGAAGAAAAACGCAAGGATAGCAGCGAGCGTGCAAAGTGCATCAACGCTTCCGACTATACATTTCTCTGTCTTCCGGATGCCGCTTCAATCGAAGCCGTAAGCCTCTGCACAAATCCAAAGACCAGAATCATCGATGCTTCTACAGCCCACCGCGTAAATCCTGCATGGGCTTATGGATTCCCTGAACTGGACAAGAACTTCCGTGAAAAAATCCAGGTTTCAAACCGCGTTGCAAATCCTGGTTGCTATGCCAGCGGTTTCAATGCAATTGCATATCCCCTCGTAAAAAGCGGAATCCTTCCAAAAGATTATCCTGTTTGTGTCAATGCAGTTTCAGGATATTCCGGGGCAGGCAAAAAGGCCATTGCACTTTACGAAGCGGAAGGACGCAATGTGGAACTTGATTCTCCAAGACTTTATGCCCTTACACAGGCACACAAGCATCTTCCCGAAATGAAGCTGATTCCAGGCCTTGAATATGAACCAGTTTTCAATCCTTATGTATGCGATTACTTCCAGGGAATGACTGTAACAGTCGGACTCCATACAAGACTTCTTGCAAAGAAGGTTTCTGCAAAGGATGTTTGGGAAATGTTTGCAAAGCATTACGACGGATGTAACTTTGTAAAGGTTCCGGCTTTCATGGGAGAAGGAACTCTTTCAGAACCATTTATTCCGGCAAATACCCTTGCAAATACAAACCTGATGGAAGTTTTCGTTTACGGAAACGATGAACGTATCTGTGTAACAACAAGACTCGATAACCTTGGAAAGGGTGCTTCGGGTGCTGCAGTTCAGTGCCTTAACATCATGATGGGCATTGATGAAACAACAGGCTTAATTTAATAGGGGAATTATATGAATCCATTTGACATGATGAAAAATCTAGGCGGTCTTCAAAACCAGCTTAAGGAAGCTCAGGAAAAATTCGGTGCCCTTAGGACAACAGGTTCTTCGGGCGGAAACATGGTTAATGTTACAGTCAACGGAAAATTTGAAATGGTAGACATTAAGCTTGATCCCATCTGCGTAGACAACCGCGATGTACCCATGCTTCAGGATTTGATTCTTGCAGCACACCACGCTGCAGTTGAAGCCATGCAGGAAAAAATGAAGTCAGAACTTGGTCCTATGCTTGGCGGCATGAACATTCCGGGACTCTGATTTTACAGGTGATTTTAAGATGAACGCACTTGATGAACTTACAGAAAGCTTTTCTCATCTTCCGGGCATTGGGAAAAAATCTGCCGCCAGAATTGCCAACAGCCTTTTAAAAGCCGATGGCTATTTTATGGCCCGTTTTGCAGAACAGATTAAAACCCTGCAGGAAAAGATTAAGCCGTGTTCAGTTTGCGGTGCGTGGACGGAAGATGATCCCTGTCCAATCTGTTCAGATGTTACCCGTGACCGCAGCATCATCTGTGTTGTGGAGCAGCCTCAGGATGCTGCGACAATTGAAAGCAGCCACGAATTCCACGGCCTCTTTCATGTCCTTGGGGGCGTTATTTCTCCTCTTGAAGGAATGACTCCGGACAAGCTGCGTATCAGCTCCCTTGTGGATCGCGTCAAGGAAGGATTTGTAAAGGAAGTGATCCTTGCGACAAATCCTACTGTTGAAGGTGACACTACGGCCCTGTACATTCAGCGGATTCTTGCTGATAGCGGTGTGACCGTTACGCGACTTGCTTCCGGCCTGCCTGTTGGAGGTGACCTTGAATATGCAGACCGACTTACTTTGGCCCGCAGCTTTAGAGGAAGGACTCAACTTTAGTTTCAATTCTGGCAGTCATTATGTTTTCGGGCTGTAATTCAAAGCGGTCTCCAAAATCAACAGTCACAGTCAATGAAAAAAAAGATTGATATGGATGCAGGTTCTGATGTGACAGTAGATATTTCCAATGGCAGTGGAAATAAAGTTGTCATCAACGGTCAGGAAATTCCATTGGATTGAATTCCAGGGATTACCTCAGGCAAATTTTCTCGCTTTCGTTTCTTGAAAGTTTTTCATGGTGCATGTATTTTTGAGGAATGAAAACGGGAGGGATTTCGTCAAAAACAGAATTAGTCAAATATGATTGAAAATAGTTTATTTTTCTCCGAAAAAAAATCAGTCCAGTTTTTTTTGTCCTGAAATGTAGCTTTGGCTATCCTGTCGAATTATGTGAAGTTCTTTCATTTAATCCTCTCTAAAAGAATGGCACTTGCAATTTCGCCTGCTGAAGGAACCGACGCTATTCCATAGTGTTCGTCAAAATGTTCAAGGGTCTTCATCAGATGGAGGGTTACTATTGTTTTTTTGCAGTGGCTTCATCTGCAGGGATAATAAAAGCAGAACCGTTGTTGAAAAGGCAGCCGATGGCTGCGTTTATGATTCCGTCGGGAAGAACAGGCGGTAGCCTTTCAATAATCTTTTGAGAAATTGAATGCCTTATTCCTTCGTCCTTTTTCAAGTCCAACTACAGGTAGCGTAAGGGGACTTATCACTTCTATGAATTTCGCAGCATTTTTGTGACTTTCCACAGCGAGTGCAATTAAATCTTCTGCAGTGAATCCATTTTTTCTGCATGTCTCGTCTGCGCTCATTATCATTGAATTTTCACAGAATGATTCAGGAATGAACTGGAAGGCAAGCCGTGCGAGGTATCCGCCTCCGCTTGTGCAGTTTCCGGCAATTACCATTTGTGCATTTATTCCCAGAGCTGAGTTCTGCAGTTTCAATGCCCTTAAAACTTCGCCCGCCAAATCTTCAGTCGGAATGTTTTTTGTATGCCTTGTTTTTCAGGCCTATGAAAGTTCTCAGACCGATTATTATGAATGCGCCCGACATTTTTTTGCGCTTGAATGTTTATGTTAGAATTTTTCTATTTCAAGCCCAAGCTCTTCAAGCATTTCAAGGTCTTCCTTGTTGGTGCTTCCTTCTACTGTAAGAAAATCTCCGCTGATGAGGGCGTTGGCTCCGCTTAAAAATGCATCGCGTCCGTTTTCACCAAGGGATTTTCTTCCTGCTGCACAACGGATGAACTGTGACGGCATTATGAAGCGGAATACTGCGATGGTCTTCAACGCTTCTTCCTTGGAAATTTTTTCAATGTTTTCAAGGGGTGTTCCTGGAATCGGGTTCAGGATGTTTACAGGCACAGACTGAACTTCAAGGTTGCGGATTGTCATGGCAAGGTCAATTCTGTCTTCGATGGTTTCTCCCATGCCTATGATTCCGCCGGAACAGATTTCTAGGCCCGCTTTCTTTGCGTTTTTAATTGTTTCGATTCTGTCTTGGTAGGTGTGTGTCGTGCAGATTTTAGAAAAATAATTTTTGCTTGTTTCCACATTGTGGTGGTATCTTACGACTCCTGCTTCCTTAAGCTGAACCATCTGTTCGTAGGAAATGATTCCGTGGGAAGCACAAAGCAAAAGTTTGCCGTCAGTTTCCCTGATGATTTTTTTGTAGCATTCCAGAGCCTGGTCGAATTCTCTTCCTTTTAGTCCTACTCCGCTTGTTACAAGTGAAAGGCGTGAAACTCTGTTTTCAATGGCTTTTTTGCACTGCGGAATTGCATCCTCTGGCTTTATCATAGGATGGCTTGTGCAGCTGGTTTTCCAGTGGACACTCTGCGCGCAGTACTTGCAGTTTTCTCCGCATTTCCCCTGTCTTGCACTTATAATTGAACATACGCTTGTCGTTTTTGGAGCACAGGCAAGCCGTATTTCGTTTGCGGCCTTTGCAAGTTCTTCCAGCGGATAGTTAAAAAGTGCAAGGGCTTCTTCCTTTGTTATCCTGTAGTTTTCCTTGATGATCTTTTCTTTAATTATGTTAATCATAGTTTCCTCTGTTTAGAATAGCTTTTCGTTTTGTTTCTGCCTTAAAGATAAGGCAGGATAAAAGTGCTTCCAGTTCTGAAAGCAGGATGCTTGTGGCTGAAACAAGGTTTTTCTTTTTGGGGCTTCTTGCCATTGATGCAAGGTGAACTTTATCCCATGTTTCGAATACCAGAGGGATGAAATTTAGGGCAAGGGAAATTAGCAATGCGCAATGAAGTTTTTTTACAGGCGGAATGACTCTAGCAACCCTATCCTCAATCTCTTCAAGACTGTCGGAAATCTGTGCGCTGGAAGTAGTTTCAAAAATCACCTGGCAGGCAAGGGCAGTGATGAAAAGTCGTGCAGTGTAAAGGATTCCCCAAACAAAACCTTCTCTGTTGAATGAGAATTCTGGAAGAAAATTGAACATCCTTAATGCAGTAACAAAAGCTCCAAGAACAAAGACATAGGGCAGTGATTTTAAAGTCATCCAGTTGCCGCGTGCAAGGAAGAACAGAATCAATGAAAAGGCAAAACAGGCAGGCAACTTGATATGTTCGTAACTTGTTTCCATAAAGCAGAAAATGCAGAAGGAAAACATCATTAGTATTTTTAACAGTGCTGGAATCCTATGTAAAAGGGAAGCTCTGTTCTTGTATGAAAATAATGCTACAGCCATAGGAGATCTTCCAGTTTCATTCCGTATTTAAGTGGATTTCTTATGCTCCACTGCTCAAGGTCAAGCTTTAATCCTTCTGTTGGAATTCCATCAAAACGGATTTTGCCTTTATCAAGGATGATGAACCTGTCTGCAATGGCAAGGATTTTTTCAAGTTCGTGCGTAAGGACAACAACGGTTTTGCCTTCGTCTTTTAGCTGCTTTAAAATTCCGCAGGTCTTTTTGATTCCGGGCCAGTCAAGGTTTGCAAAGGGTTCGTCAAAAATGAAAATGTTTCTGTCCATGGCAAGAATGCCTGATACGGCAAGACGCCTTTTTTCTCCTCCGGACATGGTTCTTGCGGCTGCTGTCTTTTTGTACAGCAATCCGGTTGCTTCCAAAGTCTGAATTATTTTTTCTTTCAGCGCTTCTTTTTTGTAACCCGAATTCTTTGCACCGAAAGCAACGTCTTCTTCACAGGTTTCGCCGAGTATCTGTGCGTCAGCATCCTGAAAAACAAGTCCCGCCTGACTGCTGGTTTCTATTGTTCCCTTTGTAGGTATATCCAGCTTTGCAATCAAAGACATGAGAACGCTTTTGCCCGAACCGTTGGAACCTGCTATGACGGCAAAGTTTCCTTCTTCAATGGAAAAACTTACATTTTCCAAGGCAGTCGTTTTATCGGGAAAAGTTTTTGTTACTTCTTTAATTTCTATTGCTTTCATTTTAGAGCTGAACTGTCTTTCTGAATTTCTTTGTAAGCGGAACCATAAGGATCAGCTTGATTGTATTTCCCGGAATGAAGGGAAGAACAACAAGGGGAACGCTTTCTGCAACGGTCTTGTGGGTAACGCGCATAAAGCCTGCAATGCCGAGTCCAAAGCAGATGAGTGTTGCAACTAAAGCCGCAATGGCAATGACAATGTACTGCTTTATGTTTGAATGCTCCTTGTTTTTGTTGAGTAAAATATGAAGGAAAAGTCCGCCAAAAAAAGCTGCCAGAAGATATCCATACAGAAATCCACAGGTTGGATATGAAGTGAGGATGTGAAATCCCGCCTTTCCGGAGAATACAGGAAGTCCCATTGAACCAAGAAGAAGGAAAACTGCAACTGCAATTGCTCCGTAGACAGGACCAAGGATAAGGCCGCTGAGCATTGCCATCATGTCCTGAAGTACGATTGGAATTCCGCCTGGAAGCGGAATTATGAGGAAGCTTCCGGCAGAAATCAATGCTGCAAAAAGTGCGCTGAGTACAAGTCCTTTAAGTTTTGAGTTCATTTAGTTTTTCTCCTGTTTTATGAAATTTATGGTGCATGGAGGAAATGATTTTTCCTGCCCGTTGCTTTCTGTAATTGCCCATCCGTAGGAATTGATTCCCTTGAACAGGTAAGTTTTTTCTGAATCCTTTACCTTGAAATTTTTGCCTATGTCGGGGCAAAATAGATTCCATTGTTTTTCAAGAGTGCTGCTGTTTTCTTTTGCCAGCTGCAATTCAGTTTCAAGGTTGCCTATGATTTCCTTAAGCAGATCCTTTCTCAAGATTTTTTTATCTCCGCCAAAAATGTAATCGGTTCCGCTGATTTTTGGTTTTGCCGAAAGATTCAGCCCCAGCCCCAGATTTATCCAGTTTGTGAAAGAACCCGTAGCACTTACATCGTCAAGAATCCCGCCGACTTTTCCTTTTTCTGTCCAGATGTCGTTCGGCCATCGGACATAGATTTTTCTGCCGCTAGATTTTTCAAGGACTTTTGCAGAGGCTATCTGGCATGCCATTACAAACCTATGGCTTTCTGCAAGTGAAATTGATTCCTTTGAAACTATGGTGCAGGCAAGGCTTCCCTTTGTTGTTGTCCATTTGTGGTCTGCGTGTCCCTGTCCCTTGTGCTGAATGTCGGCAGTGATTACTTTTAATTCTCCTGCAGTGCATTCTTCTGCAGCAAACCGTCCCTGAATCATTGTTGAGTCTGTTTCTGCAAAATGAGAAAAGGAAGATTCCCCTACACCGAATTCCCAAGGGTAAAGGCTGTCGGCTAAATCTTCTGAAAGTTGATAGCCGTTTCTTGCAGAGTCAATTTTATATCCTGAAAGCTGAAGTGACTGAATTGCTTTCCAAACTGCAACACGGGAAACACCTGTTTCTTTTGCAAGGGTGTCTCCGTTGATTGGTGAGGTAGATGTTCTTAAAATTTGAAGTATCTGTGATTTTGTCGATTGCTTTTGGTTAACCATTAGTATTCATAGGTTAACGAATTTTCATACTTTTGGTCAAGTTGTTGAAACGGTTCATTTTATACTGTGTTTGTTTCCTGGGAGGGAGATGAGACAGCCCTTTTTGTTGTAAAGAACGGTAATTTTAGATAAAATTAAGTTATGGTAATAGCTTCGATTGATATGAAAGACGGACATGTTGTCCAGTTGAAAAATGGTAAGGATCTTGTTCTTCAGCGTGATGATGCTGATTCTTTGATCAATGACTTCAACAAGTATGGAGAAGTTGCAATTATCGACCTTGACCAGGCATTAAGAAATACAGATGCAAAAGGCAATACACCAAATACTGAACTTTTAAAATCACTCCTTAGAAAAGGTAATGTTCGCGTTGGCGGAGGAATCCGCGATGTAAAGAAAGCAAAGGAATTGATTTCCCTTGGTGCAGAAAAGGTTATCGTTGGTTCGGCAGCCTGGAATGCAGACCGCAAGGCAGAAAGCGATCCTATCCTTAATGTTGCTTTCCTTGAAGAACTTGTGGCTGCAATTGGTAAGCAGCGCGTAATCATTTCTGTTGATGCAATCAATGGGAAAATTGCCCTCAGGGGTTGGACAGAAACAGCAAACATTTCCCTTATTGAAGGTGCAAAGGAAGCTGAAAACTATGCTTCTGAACTTCTTTTTACATGTGTTGAAAAGGAAGGCTGCATGGAGGGAACAGACATGGATATGTGCCGTCAGCTTAGGGATGCCGTAAAGTGCCGTGTTGTTGCAGCAGGCGGAGTAAACAGTCTTGAACAGATTGCAGAACTCGAAAAACTTGGGTGTGATGTTCAGCTCGGAATGGCCCTCTACACTGGCACCGTTTCTCTCAAGGACAGCTTCATGGCTTGCCTTGACTGGGAAAAGACAAACGGAATGATTCCTGTAATTGCTCAGAGCGTTAACGGGGAAGTCCTAATGATGGGATTTTCAAACAAGGAAGCAATTGCAAAGACTTTTGATACAGGCAAGCTTACGTTCTTCAGCCGTACAAGAAATGTACTCTGGACAAAGGGTGAAACAAGCGGCCATTTCCTTGAAGTTGTAAAGATGCGCGTTGACTGCGACAGGGATACAATCCTTGCTACAGTTATTCCTCACGGTGGTGCATGCCACACAGGAAGCTTCACTTGCTTTGGTGCAGAACCAGATGAAAGAAGTTCAATGGAACGCCTGTATGCAACCATTTCAGAACGCTTTGCAAATCCTCGTCCTGGTAGCTACACGGCAACCCTCAATGACAAGAGAGTTCGCGAAAAGGTAGAGGAAGAAGCAGAAGAAATCTGTGAGGCAGAAGGCAAGGATGAAGTTATCTGGGAAGCAGCTGACCTCCTTTACTTTGTAAGTGTTCTTATGTACAAGGAAGGCGTAACCTGGCAGGATGTTTACAACGAGCTTGACCGCCGCCATAAGAAATAAAAATCCGGTTTTGTATAAACAAGTTGAACTAGAGAGGGGAATAGATCAATGAAATTTTACAGCACTCGTAATGCTGAAAATAAAGCGGGATTCAAGAAGGCAGTTCTTGACTGCATGCCTTCTGACGGAGGTCTGTATGTTCCGTATGACATGGCGGACCTTCGACGCTGGATTCTCTACGCAGATGAAAATACATCTTTTTCATCCCTTGCAGGTTCTCTTACATCTGCAATGGTTAACGATGAATTCAGTCCAATTATATGTGAAACAATAGCAACCCGTGCTTTTAAGAAAGATCCTGTTTTCAAGCAGCTGGATGAAAATCTTTTTATGCTTGAACTCTATAACGGGGATACGGGAACTTTCAAGGACTATGGCGTTTCATACCTTACTGCAGCTTTGGAAACAATTCTTCAGCTGGACGGTGAAAAGGCAATCCTCCTTGATGCTACTACAGGTGAACTTGGTGCCTGTATGGCAAAGGCAATGAGGGACAAAAAACTTTTAAAGTCGGTTCTTGTAAGTCCTAAGGGAAGCCTCCGTGGAATTGTGGAAAGTGATTTTGTCTGGAATGGCGGAAACATTTATCCTATTGAAGTTGACGGAACCATCGAGGACTGCCGGAATTTGGTCCGCAAAATTTTTTCAAACCGCGAACTGGTGGAAAAATTTCACCTTACCGTTGCAAATACGGCAAACATCGGAAGACTTTTACCACAGGCTTTCTTCTATACTTATGCATTCAGCAGACTCAAGAAGAAAGTAAACGGTGACATCTACTACGCATTTTCTGCAGGAAACTATGGAAACCTTATTTCAGGACTTTATGGATGGAGATTTGCCTTGCCTGTAAATGGGTTCATCGTGCCTTCCACTCCAATGCTTACACAGGACGCATCTGGAAACTGCATGGTGACAGACAGCATCGTTCCACTAAAGGAAAGAATTGCCGCTGATCCTGCAAGTCCTTCCAACATCGAACGATTGGAACAGGTGTTCAATGCAAACTCGCTTATGATAAGAAGTTTTGTTTTCCCTGCTACGGTTTCAGAACAGAATATGGATGAAGCCTGCAAAGAGCTTTTCATAAAGTATAAGGTTTATGCCGACGGGGAAACTTCTGCTGCCTATGCCGCTGCAAAAAAGCGTGCCGATGTCATTGAAGATGGTGACGGTGCAGTTGTTCTTGTTGCTCGTCAAGATCCTTCTATTGATGAAAAGTTCATAATGCATAATCTTGGGGAATGTCCGAACAAAAATGTTTTGGTTGCACAGGCTTTCAATCCGGTAAATGTTGGAAAATCTTGCCTGGTGCCAGGTGATGTGGAATCTTTGGTTTCGATTTTGGATTCTTTGAATCTAACAAAAAAATAAAAAAAACGGGCTGTCAGCAAAGTGTTTTTCCGGCAGCCCGTTCCATTTTAAACTATTTTATTTCATGCTACGAAAGTCACCTTCAATATAAATAAATCTCCTCCGTCTTTCCGTTGTTAAAGACTATTTCTTTTTCTTAGAATCTGTCTTTGCCTTTGCCGATGTCTTTTTAGCAGCTGTCTTTTTACTTGCAGTTGCTTTCTTTGTTTCTGCAATCTTCTTTGTTGCCTCAGTTTTTTTTACGGCTTCTGATTTCTTTGCAGTTGCTTTTTTAACAACAGTTTTCTTTTCTACCTTTGCCGTTTTCTTTTCAGCAGTCTTTTTGGTGGTTGCTGCTTTTTTTTCTGCTTCAGCTTTTTTTACCGTGGTAGTTTTCTTTACCGATGCTTTCTTTCCTGCTTCAGCTTTTTTTGCCGGTGAAGTTTTCTTTGCAGCAGTTGCCTTCTTTTCTTCTGCAGGTTTTTTTACCTTGGCAATTTTTTCAGCTGCAATTTTCCTAGGTTCTGCGGCTTTCTTTACAGTAGCCTTTTTTTCACCGGATTCTTTTTTTCCAGATGTTTTTTTAGCGGCAGAAGCTTTCTTTGCAGCTGTCTTGCGTTTCTTTTCAGCAGGCATTAAAGCTTCTACAAAGAGCCGGCATTTGTATTCTGCCTTTTCCTTTGCTGCGTTCATAGTTCTGTACAGATCGTAAACCTGTTCGCGAAGAATTCTTGAAGCAAGCATTGAATTTACTGCAAGGGCGTACCACAAGGTTGCTTCCATTTTTTCTTTATTGAACCAAATTGTTCCGTCGTATTCGTTTGCACCGCAAAGAAGGAATGAATCTTTACCTTCTGCAATGAGTTTTGCGGCTTCGTAGGCAGACTTAGCGAATTCGGATGTACTGAGGCTCAACTTGCTGACTTTTGAGCAGAGGAAGATTCTGCTGAATACATTTCTCATTTCCATGTCCTTTTCGGCAAAGTCAGTTCTTGCAATAAGATCAGAAAGTTTTCTGTTGAATCCCCACTTTGCAAGATTGTCTGCGCCTGCATTTGAAACGGCAGCAAATGAAACCAGTATTTCCGCGCAGTACCTGTTTGTTTCAAATCCGCGGTAGATGTCGTTTTCAAGGGTTGCCTTTACTGCGCTTTTCTTTCCGGAAGATTTCTGAGCTGCTTCAAATATCTTGTAGAGGTATTCAACCTGCTTGATGAATTCTGCAAATTTCTTTGCAGGTGTAAGTTCTGCAGATTTTGCCTTTGCCGGCTTCTTCTTTGCAGCGGCCTTTTTCTTAGGATCTGCAGCTGCTTCTTTTTCTGCAAGGGCAAGAGCTTCTTCCTTTGCCTGCTGGATGAATTTTTCTTCCATCTCGTAGTAAGCAAGGGCAGCTTTTTCAGATTCCTTGAGAATATTCTTGATGTTTACCTTCTTCTTTGAGGCCTTTGCTTTTCCTGCCTTTGATTCTGTATCGGCAGGTGTGAAAACTTCGTGGATGTTTGTAAGAAGATCAACTGAAAGGAACTTTTCAAGTTCAGCATAAAGTTCCTTGTAGCGGTATTCCTGCCATGCAATTTCAAGGTCTTCTGTTCCGGCTCCGTTGAGGAGTTCGTAGAGCTTTGCGTATTTTCCTTCTGCATTGTCTACAACCTGACGGACATCAGTAAATACCTGGGCTTCAAATCCCTTTAGCATCAAGAACATTCCGTTGTTCATGAGTTCGTCTGACTTGCGGATGAACCAGAGGCCCGATCTCTGTTCGTGGAGAACTACATAGTGGTTGTATCCGTAAGTCAAACCGAGTCCTTCACCAAGGCTGCGTGTGACCATCTTTTTGTCGTCGTCGCCGCTGCCAGTTTTTACTGCATATTCACATGACTGCTTGATCCATCCCTGTGCACTGTCGTACTTGTTGTTGTAGAAAACGATTGTTCCTTCGTCGCCCACAAAGTTTGAATAGGCAAAGACATTTTCATTTACGCTGCCATTGTTCCAAACGTCGTAGAAAAGGAAGTTTTCAACCTGTGCAAAAAGATAGCGCTTGTGCATGATAGGGAAAATGAGGGCACGGTGACCGTTCATCAATCCTTCGTCAACCTGTTCGTCCTTGTATGCACGGGTATATTCCATTCCGTATTTTTCCTCGTAGCCTTCAAGCTGTCCGTGACCGAACATCGGAAGTCCCGGCATTGTAATCATCAATGTACAAACGCCAAAGTATTTGTCTCCGCGTCCGAACTGGGCAACGGCTGTTTCTTCATCAGGATTGTTCATGAAGTTTACATAGCGTTTGAGAATCTGCGGGTCAAATTTGATTGTGTTCTTTACTGTATCGCGGTACTTCTGGTTTTCTTCCTTCTTGAGCATGTTCATGAAGGCTGAATTGTAAACGCGGTGCATTCCCAAGGTGCGCGTAAAGTATCCTTCCATCATCCAGAAAGCTTCTGCAAGCAAAAGGGTGTCAGGGATTTCCTGGGCACAGCGGTCAACAACTTCGCGCCAGAATTCATTTGGAATACGGTTTTCAAATTCTTCGTTTGAAAGGGCATAGCGGCTGCGGCTGTAAATGTCTCCTCCGTGTCCTGGCTGTGGATACCATAGGCGTCTGATGTGTTTCTTTGCAAGGACCATGGCTGCATCAAAGCGGATGATAGGGAAGTTTCTTGCAACATTGAGAATCTGCTGCATTACGGCTTCGCGGGCAACAGGGTTCAGGTAGTCGATCTGAGCCGTGTCGTTCCATGGCATTCCCGTACCGTCATTTCCGTGGTAGATGTAAGTAACATCACCTGTAAAGTTGTCCACACGCTTGAAACAAACTGCACAGTCGTTCTTGCTGTAGTAGTGGTCTTCAAGGTAAATGCTTACCCTGCCGTCGTGGCTTAAATTTTCACCGTTGAAAGTATAGCTTGGACTTGGACAGTCCTTTGTAGTAATGAAGTAGTCTGGGTGTTCTGTTACCCAGTCGCCGTCCATACCCGTGTGGTTTGGAACCATGTCGGAAGCAAGGCGAATTCCCCTCTGCCAGCAGCGCCAGCGGAGGTTTTCCAATGCAGGCCATCCGCCAAGATTTCCTGCAATTTCATAGTTCAAAAGTGAATATGCAGAAGAAGCAGCTTCCGGATTTCCGTTTATCTGCTTGATTCTCTTTGAAGCGTATGAGCGTTCCCAAAGACCGATGAGCCAGAGGCCTGTAAAGCCTGCGTCTCGGAGAGCATCAAGTTCTTCGTCCGGAATCTGGTCAAGGCGGGTAATGTCCCTGTTGTATTTCTTTGAAAGCTGATAGAGCCATACGAGGACAGTCTTTGCCATAAGGATAACCTTAGGCATCCATTCACGGTCAGGACTGAACCTTTCGTATTCTCGCATCAAGTCGTTGTCGTCAAAATTGTAGGCGTCCATGGAAACTTCGCCGCCGTTGGTTGGATGCCATGCTGCCTTTTCTTCTTCTGTAATTGTGTCGATGCCTTCAAGGAGCTTTAAGATCCATTCGCCAAGGAGAACAGTCCAGTTGCTGCGGATGTAATCAAGCTGTCCCTTAAGTGAAGTTGGGGATGCGATTACAGGTTCCTTGAGCATGTTGATGAGGGTATTGTTCTTTGGTCCGAATACAGGCTGAGTCTCAAAGAATGCCTTTATCTGAATCCAAGCCTTCATGTAGTTCTTGTTGACCTTAAGCTTTTCATCATCAAAGAGGATTGCAAAAGGATGGAAGGCAGGGTTTTCGTTTGCAAGGTGAAGGAGGATCATTTCTTCAAGAACCTGTTCGCGGTTGCTTCTTTCCCTCTGCGCACCTTCGTCCCAACAGGTTTCCTCAAGGAATTCTTCGGAAGTAGTAAATCCCTGGTAAACGGGTGCAGGAGGAAATTCTTCCATGAATTCAAGGAGAAGCTTGTCCATCTCTTCAATGCCAAGGCTTCTGTCCAAATCAGAAAGAATGTTTTTGAATGCATCGGGTGCTTTGTCCCTGCGGAAAAGCATGCAGACATGATGGAAGATTTCATCGATGAGCCCCATGGCATTAAGGTTGCCTGCAGAAACCTTGTTCTCGTTCTGACCGCGCTTTTCAAAAACTTCATTCAGCAAAGTCTGGAATTTCTGAACCGCCTTAAAGTCTGCAAATATTGCGTTGCCGGAAGATGCAAAAAGAGTCTGGTCAAAATTGCATTCCTGCCTTAGTTTTCTGTTGATGTGAAATTCGTTGATGGAGATTTTCATTCTATTATTCCTCCTGTCCGTCGTGTGTTTCTACTATGGTTTTTATTTTGTTGAGAAGCCCTTTGTTTCCTGACATTTCTTCAATTGTCACAGGAATTCTGTAGGTCCAGTTGAAGGTGTTTACGCTGCCAGGAATGTTGATTCTTTCGTCGTCTTCGTTTTCAAGATAGAAACTGTGTTCAAGGAAAAGATAGTCCTGCAGAGGATTGATGAGGAGGGCACTTTTGCATGAAGCAAGGGAGCGCAAAATGAATTCTGCAATCTCTGGAGTAAAGGCTGAATTTCCGTCAGGCTTGTTTTCGCATTCAACTGAATTGATGAAAGCCCAGACGCTGTCCTTTTCCTGATTCCACCACTGGCGCAAAGTTGAACTGTCGTGAACTGATGTAGTTGCAACGCTGAGTTCAGGATAGTCAGTAAAAGGAATGTATGGCTGACCTGGTTTATCCCATTGGCGGGTCCAGCGAATTACCTTTAGGGAAAGAATATCAAGTTTCTTAAGGACTTCAGGCATTACAGGAAGATTAACTCCAAGATCTTCTGCACATGGAATCATGTCGCTTGCGTGAACGATGGCAGAGAGGGTTGTGGTAGCCTGCTTTTCCCAGAGCTTGTTTTCCTTTACTTCAATTTCTTCAAAAAGTTTCCTGAGTTTTTCCTGTTCCTCTCCAGAAAGAGTTTTCCAGGCTGTTGAATTTTCAAAAGCATAAACCTTGATGAATCGGTCCTTCTTTATCTGGATGAGGGAACGGTCGCGCCATTTTTCTGCAAGGGCATTCTTAACGGCATTGTTCTTTCCTTCGTCTTCAAAAAAGTTCATGGCGTAGATTTCCTTGTCGCCGTCAATTTCCTTTTTGAAAGTCCAGAGTTCTTCTGTCTTAACGCGGTCACAAACTTTTTCAAGGACAGCAGTTGCCTCATCGTGGTTCCAGGTGATGTTTTCGATGGTACCGGTCGGAATGTGCGGTTCTGAAATCCATTTGATTCTGTCGTCGTCAAAGCCAAGTTCGTTCAATGTCTTGCGCGTAAAATCTGCATACGGAATTGTGTGCCCAAGATAAGCTGTAGTTTCGTTTTCTTTGCTTGCCCAGATTCTGAAGAAACCAAGGATATGGTCGATGCGGAATGCGTCGTAGTACTGGGCGCTTGTCTTGATCCTGTCCTTCCACCAGGTGAATTCGTCTGCTTCAAGTCGGTCCCAGTCGTAGGTTGGGAATCCCCAGTTCTGTCCCATTGGATTTCCGCCATCCGGAGGAGAACCTGCTCTGAGTTCCTGCCTGAAAAATTCCGGATATGTCCAGCAGTCAACGCTGTCTTCGTTCATAAGGATAGGGATGTCTCCCTTTAGGATGATTTTCTTTGCACGGAGACTTTCTGCTCCTTCCTTAAACTGTTCTGAAGCACGGAGCTGACACCATACAAAGAAATCGTGGCTGGACTTTTTTGCCTTGTTCTGCCACTTGAGTTTTATCTGGTCGTAGGAAAGTTTCTGAATGCTTTCGTCCCAGCTCTTCCATGAAGCCTGCATGTTTTCATCCTTGATGTTTTTGAAAACTGCATAAGGAATAATCCACTGGTTTGAGCGAACGAATTTTGCAAGTTCCTTGTTAAGTTTGTTTGCTTCCGCTTCATCCTTTGAGTTTTTCTTTTCTATATAGTTGAAGAGAAGATGGAGAAGTTTTGTTTTTTCTCCAAGAACTGCATCGTAGTCGAACCTTTTTTTGTATCCGAATTCTTTTTCAAAAGCCTTGTATGCAGTTGCAAAAGCCTTGTTTCCTTTCATTGCGGCTGCAAATTCAGGAAGGGCATTTATTCTGATGAAAAGAGGATGAAGGGCAAATGCCGAAAGCCCTGAATATGGAGAAGACTGGGTTCCCGTATCGTTTACAGGCAAAAGCTGAACGATGGAAAAACCTGCCTTTTCGCAGAAATCTGCAAGATCCTTAAGGGCAAGAAAGTCGCCGCAAGAAGGGCAATCCTTTGTATAGAGTGCTGAAATTGGAACTACAATTCCTGTTCGTTTCTTCATAAATTTAAGCCTATTTTAAGAAAATTAATTTGGAATAATAAACCGCAAATACGATTCTCTTCCTTAAGTATAACACAGAATGGGCGTTTTACAATTGCAATGCGGTGCAGAAATCAATCAAATGGAGGGTATAATTTGCAGATTTCGTGCAAAGGGGGACAGTCCCCGGCGAAAGCAAATGCCGCAATAGGGACTTTGTTCGGAGGAACTTAAGCCATTCTTGCAAAGAGAGACAGACCCCTAGGACGAAGAAAGTATTTGAAACAATATGTTGTTGGGTTTTGTCCCCGCGTGCATTGTTTTTGTTGAAAACAAATAAGCGGACTGTCCCTGCCTTGACCTGCCCATATAGCTATCGGCATCGTATGATGACCATCTTTTTTTTGCTTCAGGCATGGCACGGGTATCGGTTCACCTTCACGCAGGGGCGTTCGGCATTTTTGGCGAACGCTGCGTCACTCGCGTCCTTTTTTCCAAAAATGTCTTCGTGCCGGAAATCTGTTTTTTCAGGTTTGCCGTGACCGACTATATGTGTTTGATTCAGGCCGCTGTTCCAGGAATCTGTTTTTGAATTGCGATACAGGCATTGCTTTTTATTTTGCACGAGAACTTTATTTTTTTTTCTCACAAGAAAGACTGTTTTTTCTAAAAAAACAGCCCTAAGTTGTATTTTTTTTGAATTAGTATTGACAACTTGGGGCCTTATATGTGTTATGTGATTTTTATCCAAAAACTGCTTTTCGTAAAATATTATTTATTCTTGATTGATAGCCTTTTCCTGTTGCTTTTAATGCAGCAAGAACATCATTATCTATTCTGAGACTTACTGCAGTTTTCTTTACAGAAACTTTATAAATATCGTTTCCTTTTGGATGAACTTCGTACCAGGGTTTGAATTGTTTTAACTGCTCATCTGTTTGTTCTGGGCAATCTTCTGTAGCAATTGGACGAGCATTTGCTATGATTTTTTTATCGTTTTCTGTAAGTGGATTTTTCAATAAATCATCTAATGTCATAGTTTTCATAGTATTCCTTCTCCTCTTTAGGCGTTGCTCTACGTGCAGAAATTATTCTTATATTGTCATTTCCACGTTCTGTGTAAACTACAAATAAAACTCTTTCTACAAGGCCAATTACATTATAACGTTCTTCTATGTCAGAATGGTTTTCATCAATTTTTTCTATGCGTTTTGAATCTAGAAAGACCCTGGCTGCATATGAAAAAGTGATTCCATCGTGAGCTTGAATGTTATGCCTTTCTTTTTCTTCATCCCACTCAAATGTCATTTTATAATCCTGTGTATATTATAAAATGTATATACAGTTATTGTCAATCATAAAATACAAATATATATTTCATTCTACTTATCAGGTATCCGTCAATTCTAGCCTCGTAAACAAATTTTTCTAAGTTGATTACACTGGTTTCCGAGGTGGAA
>JAHAZL010000017.1 GCA_018384055.1 Treponema sp. | reverse complement strand
TCGGGCTCGGCAGCTGCCCAAGGAGCGGGAGCTGCCATTTTTCAGCAAAAACAGGAGGATTTATGGAAAAAATCAGCCAGAGTCATTTTGATAAATCAGATTTAATTACGGTTTCCTGCCCTCAGTGCAGCGAAAATCTTTTTACCTTCAGCCGCAATATTTTGGAAGACGACGGGGGCATTCAGTTTAGCTGTTCAAATTGCTCTGCCCTGGTACACGTCTGCCACACCGAGCCTGAACACGAAATCTTCGCTCAGTGCCTGTAAATCGAATCTGCTTTTTGGGGGATAATTTTTATGACAAACATGGAAAGTCTTTATGGTTCGGGTAAGTTCACTGAAATTATGCAGTCGGTAAAACTCACAGCGATTAAGAAAATCACGGCAAAAAGCGAATAACAGGTCTTGCCCCTGCAGTCCGCCACGCACTTGTAAATAAGTTTTAGAAAACATATCAGGGGGAAAAATGAAAAAAGAAGGATTTACATTGTTCAAAATCGACGGATGGAAACTTTATTCTTATGAAAAAGTTCCTTCAGAACTTGAAGCATTTACTAAAACCGCACAAGAAAGAGGTATAGACGCCCTCGGGGACATAAGTGATGATAGCCTCATAAAAGAAAAGAATCCGCTTATCCGAATGATTGCAGAAAAACAGATGGGAAATCACACCTACCGTATTTATCTTGATTATCGTTTTGGCTCAATCAACCGCCAGATACTTATGTGCGATGAAAAATGGATTTGTGCTGCAGAAGGTAACATAGGTCAGCTGATGGCTTTCGCAGAATACCTGAATCTCAACGAAAAATTCGGAGCGTTAGAAAAACTTGAAAATGGCTTTTTTTTGGGGATTCACTTAATGACGGACAAATGCATTACCTGTTCATAGGAAATGGGAAAAGCAATAAATCCCTTTTACACAACAAAGGGTGTCCGCCTTGATGTTTACCTGAAAGACGAAGACAAGATTATGGATGTTGAATTACAGTGCTAAATATAGGACGCTGAGAAAAGAAAAATACGAAAAAGCAAACGCAACCTTTAATGACAGAAACAGCTACTCAAAGAAACGGGCACTGGCTTGAACAGAAAGCAAAAGAAAAAGAACTTCTTTCTAGTGAGGAATATAAAACTCTTATGAAAAAGTTGGAACTGAATGTGAAACTGTCTTTGGTCAGACAAAAGGCAATTTAGGCTTCTGGCGATTTCATCTTTGGGAAAAAGAAAAAGTAGGAACTGAATGGGGATTACTGATGCTGGGATATGATTTCAAGCAGCTGATTCGATTAATAAACGCCTAAGAGAAAAAACAATAAAATAAAATCTACAAAATTCATTTAAACATAAAAAAGTCTGCCCTTTATTGAAAATATTTCAACTTTAAGGACAGCCCCTTTCTTTTTGTTATTCTACAGTGTAGGATTTTAGGATCGTATCAAAATAGAAGCGACTCTTCTGATAGACACTATCAAACACCGTAAAAGTAAGCATTGCAAAATTTCCGCTGCTACTCTTTGTAATTATTTTATAATCCCTTGTAACATTACCGCTTTCAGGCTGATAGAAAACGTTCATTACAGAAACCCTGTTTTCTTCCCTAGTAATCTTCGACTGCTGTCTGATGGCATAGGAATGGGTTGTACTGTTTGAAAATCTTCTTGCAAGAATGTCAAAAGCCTTTTCTACAGTAATTTCAGCAGGAACCCCCATCTCATTGATTGAAAGAAGTGCATAGTCTCCGAGAAGCCACAGATTTTGCATGGACTGCTGCCACTGGGTATCAAGGGTGATTTTCTGAACTCCGCCCTTCACTTCCACATCTTCAGATTTCTTATCCTTTTTGAAAACCCTTTTTTTGTCCTTAGGAATTCCATAAAGTCCCTTGAAATCAAGAAAACTTGAATCGGATGAATCAGACAAAAGACCTGTCGTCTGCAACAGGAGAATAGGTTTTCCATCAGCCCCGCAAATCTCTTCAATGTTAAAAATAGGAATCAAAGGATTATATTTTATTTTAACAGGACCGCCAAACTGACTGAAATCATCACCCACGGTCAATGAATTCCCATTTTCAAGGACTTCACGCTGCCTTCTTTTTGACAATTCATACAACATGTCATGAAGATAATTCACGAGATCGGCATTTCCTTCTACTGTCCCTTCAATTTTTTCCCCAGTCAAAACAAAACCAGCTTTCGAAGGATCAACATTTACATAAACCGTAATATCCTTTTCCAGGGTTTTTGCCTTTGCACTGGCAGGGGAATAGATTCTTGCAGCATAAGTAGTATCGTTAAAATAGAGGAATCCGACAAAAGTTTCATTCTTGAAACTCTTGTCTTCATAGTAAACATACTCTCCGGAACTGTCAGGAATATACTGTGCAACGCAAGGAAGAGCATGAGAGGCGGCAGTTGCAAAAAAAAGTGCCGCTGCAGATAGAACGATTCTCCTAATTATTTTTTTCATAATGCCGCCTCCGTATTTTAGCCGTTAAGCTGGTCCAGTTCTGCCTTAACCATTGCGGCAATCTTAGCACCGGCTTCTTCCAATGGAACAAGTACAGGGTCTGCCTGGTTACGCATTTTGATTTCAACATTCGGAAGGTTCTTGTCACCTACTGTAACACGAACAGGATAACCGATAAGGTCTGCATCTGCAAACTTGACGCCTGGGCGTTCGTCGCGGTCATCAAGGACAACTTCTACACCGGCTGCCTTAAGGTCAGCATAAAGTTTGTCTGCAGCATCTTTCATTGCATCCTTGTACTTGATAGGCACGATGGCAACCGTATATGGAGCAACTGACATCGGCCACATGATTCCGTTGTCGTCATGGAAGCATTCGATGATTGAAGCAAGAACGCGGTCAACACCGATTCCGTAGCATCCCATTGTTGGAACAGCTGCCTTGCCGCTCTTGTCAAGGTAAGTTACACCCATGCTTTCTGTATATTTCTTTCCCAGCTTGAAGATGTGTCCAAGTTCGTTACCTTTTGATGTGTGGAACTTTCCTCCGCAGTGAGGACATGTGTCACCATCCTTAACAGTGCGGACATCGGCGTTGATGTATGCAGTGTAGTCGCGTGCAGGTTCAACATGCTTGATGTGGAATCCTTCCTTTCCTGAACCGGCGTATGCATCGTGCATGTTGTTAACGCTAAGATCCTGGATAATCGGACACTTAACGTTAACCGGACCAACGAAACCGTGCGGTGCACCAGCAATCATCATGATTTCTTCATCGTCTGCAAGAACAACTTCAGAAGCCTTGAGGAGGCCTGCAAGTTTTGCTTCGTTTACTTCAAGGTCGCCGCGGATAAGAACGCATGCATAAGAAACAGGATAGAATGTGAACTTCTCTTCCTTAACAACCTTAAGGTTCTCGCAGTGCGGAGCCTTTGAAAGGTCAAGGGAAGAATTGATTACGCGGTAAACAAGAGCCTTGATGAAGTTCTTTGAAGATGTGCCGAAGAACTTTTCCATGTCTTCAATAGAGAAAACATTTGGTGTTGCAACTTCTTCAATGGCAGCATCAGTCTTTGCCATCTCAGGAGTATCTTCCTTGCATGCTGCCTTTTCAACGTTTGCAGCATAACCGCAGTCACAGAGAATGAGTGTATCGTCACCGATAGGGCTTTCTACCATGAATTCTTCTGAACCTGAACCACCCATGGCACCAGTGTCAGCCTTTACAGGAATGATCTTAAGGCCAAGGCGCTTGAAGATCCTGTGGTATGCCTTTGCATAATCCTGGTATGTCGCATCCAGAGATTCATCGTCTGCATGAAGGGAATATCCGTCAGCCATGTTGAATTCACGGCCGCGCATTACACCGTAGCGGGGACGGATTTCATCGCGATACTTTGTATTGATCTGGTATGCGTTGATTGGGAGCTGCTTGTAAGATGTAAGCCCCTGGCGCATGATTGCTGTATATGCTTCTTCTGCTGTTGGAGAAACAACCATGTCCTGTTCTCCACGATTCTTTGCCTTGAGCATCTGTGGCCCCATTGTGTCCCAGCGACCACTTTCCTTCCAGATTTCACCCGGAACGATAACTGTAGGCTTGAATTCCTGGGCACCAATGTTGTTCCATTCTTCCTTAATAATGTTTTCAACCTTGCGATATGCCTTGAGTCCAAGCGGCATGTATGTATAAAGACCGTTACCAAGTTTACGAATAAGATCAGCTCTCATCATAAGCTGATGACTTGAAATCTGAGCCTCTGCAGGGGCTTCGCGTAATGTTCTAAAAGAAATTTGTGATGCTTTCATAATGGAAGACATTTTAATGAATTCACATAAAAAAGTAAAATATGGCTGCCAGGGAAACCGCATAAATCGGTATTTCCAGCGTATTTGTCCAGTGCCCAAAACCGAAATTGTTCTTATACTATAAATCAGAAAAATTCCTCTAAAAAGGGATTTTTTTCATTCCGATAATAGAAAGGCGGTTATTTCTGCATCTTTTGGGCAGCATTTTGCCGCAGATTTTAGGAGGATATATGGCATACGGTGCAAATCCATATGGCGGATACAATACATATCGCGAAGTAGGCGTAAAAACAGCAAGTCAGGGGAAACTTGTCGTTATGCTATACGAAGGTGCAGTACTTAACCTTGAAAAAGCAATCGCCCTCATCGATCCAATGGGAAAAATTCAGGCAAGCAACATCGAAGCCTACGGAAATTACATACAGAAAGTAATGGACATCATCAGCGAACTCCAGATCAGCCTTGATATGGAAAAAGGCGGGGAAATTGCAAAAAACCTCATGTCCCTTTACGTTTACTTCAACAAGACTCTCCTTGAAGCAACAATGGACCACAAGAAAGACAAGCTTGATTTCGTGCACAACATGCTGTCACAACTTCACGAATCATGGATCCAGGCATCCAACAGCACAGCCAACTCTTCTACACAGATGCCTAACTCAAGCCCTTCATTCAGCATACAGGGCTAAAACAACCAGTTGACGGAGGAATAAAAAATGGAACATAAACTTACACAGGCTGAAATCGACGAACGCATCCTTATCCTCAAAAGGTTCCGCACCCTGCTTGAACAGCAGCGGACGAAATTTCAGGAATACCTTGAGGTACTTGAAGCTCAGGAAAGCAAGATTTCCGAAGAAGACGCAGAAGCTTTGCTTGCCCACAGCGAACTTGAAACAGAAATCGTGGCAAACATAACTTCACTCCAGAAGGTTATCGTTCCTATGGAAGCCCTTTACAACAAGACAAAGGCAGCCTCCTATAACCCTGCGGAAGCCGTGCCTATTTCAAGAATCCAGTCCGACCTTTCAAAGTTGCAGTCACAGGTCCTTGCTCAGAACGAAAAGAACAGGACTCTCCTCAAATCCCACATGTCAGCCTTGAGGCAGCAGATTTCAGAATTCAAGAATCCATACCGCAATGTAAGCTCAGTATACACAAAGACTGCATCGGCAGGTGCAAGAATTCAGGTTGAAGTATAATGCGCGGACAGCAGAATCCAGAAGAACCTGTTAAACACCGTGAAGTTTGCTGGAAGTGCCACCGTCCAATGGAATCGTGCTACTGCAAGTATACGGCTCCAGTAGACAGCGGCATTAAATTCGTTTTCCTAATGCATCCAAAGGAAGCAAGGAAACAGAAGACTGGTACAGGCCGTCTTGCATCCCTCTGCCTCCCTGAAAGCGAAATCATCGTAGGCATAGACTTCACCCACAACGAAAGAATCAACCAGCTCATAAACGATCCAAAGTATTACCCTGTTCTCCTTTACCCTTCGGACGAAGCATGGACTGCAGGGAAAGAAGGACTCAAGGAAACTTTGAACGGAAGAACTCTCCTTGCCTTCATCGTTGACTCTACCTGGTTCTGCTCAAAAAAGATGATACGCTACAGCATGAACATCAACAGCCTTCCGAAATTTTCTTTTACGGAGCAATACAAAAGCATCTTCACCTTCAAGCACGAGCCTGCAGAATACTGCGTTTCAACAATCGAAACCTGCTATTACCTCATTAAGGAACTTCAGGCTTCAGCAATAGCAAATACTGCGGCAGACCCTGAACCATTGATGAATGTTTTCAAGGAAATGATCAAATATCAGCTTCAGAAGGAAAACGACCGCATCGACGGCAAAATCGCTTCAACACATATCTACGACTACAAGTATAATAAAAAAAAGGAAATTCCGGACTTCAAATAGAGCCTTTCATTTTTTATATTCGTTGCTGCTGTTTTTGAATCCTGGCGTAATGCCTATTACCTGATTTTTGCCGGCACCGCTGTTGGCAGTAATCATCCAAACATCCTTTCCATTCTTTAAAGGCATTCCCTTCTCAAAAGCAGCAGCGCATTCTTCTACATTCTGCCTTGAAAAACTTCTTGTGGCTGCACTGGAAGTAATGAAATCGCTTGAAACACCGTTTTCAGGAAAGACTTCACTTCCCCACACTCCGCTTGCCTCAACCGCATTGACCACATCATTGAAGGCATCCTTCCAGAAAACAACAGTACTTTTTGCATAGACAAGGGCATCAAGAATTTTTCCGCTGTAGGAATCCTTCAGGTAAATTATGTCACTGTCAGCAAAACATGACTTTGTATTTTCAGACCAAAGATCCCTTGCCGTATTACAGGAATCCTCATGGGTTGAAAGGGTCAGGTCATCGCCCATTTCGCTTATCATTCCTTCCCCGTCTAATTCATCTGCATCAATTGTCCTCATGTGGACCGTTACATAATCTCCGGCATTAACTTCAACGGAAGGAAATGTAAACTTCTTGTCTTCACCGTCTGCTGCACTGCAGACTTCTATCCCGCAAAGATTCCCCCCCGTGAGTACATAGAGTTCAACGTATTCGCTTCTATGGACTTTCTGAGATGTTCCAGTTTCATCCTTTACGGATGCAGTTCCGTAGGCATTGCGGACTTCAGAAAGAATTACCCTTGCAGGATTTTCGTTGTATCCTCGAAATCCTATGCTGAAGGTAAGGCTATTGCCGTGCTCATCCAGAATCATTCCTTCGAGGACATATTTTTCCCCGATGACAGTATCACGTGCAAGTTCAAAACTAACGCTCTTTCCGTCTTCCGAATATGCAGTCTTAACGCCGCAGAAAAAACTTTCCTCCTTGCTGTCGAAAGTGCTGGCATTTTCCACACGGACTTTTTTTGTAAAATCCATTTTAAGGGACCTGCAGCCAACCACAGTAAAGTTTTCCACATGAGGAACTGAAAAATCTCCTTCGAGAACATCAATTTCATCTAGGGAAGCCTTGCATCCAAGCGGGCACACAGCAAGGATTACGGCAAAAAGCAGGACTGCAGCAGGCAGAACTGTCTTGAAAATCAAATTCTTCATACTAACCTCCTGCCTATTTAATAACTTCAAAAAAAACAAAAAGTACCATTTCCTTATTTTTTTTCTGAAAAAATGTTATAATTAAATTATGGAAACTAAAGAGATTGAAGAAGAGTTTCAGAACCGAACGACAGACAGAGCAAACAGGCTTATTTCTCAGATTTTTTTATATTCAAATTTCGTATGCCTAATCTTCATAGTTGCCCACTACTATGATTTCTTCAACATGTCCTACAGATTCACTTTAATTACCTGGGCGCTGATAGTTTTCTTTTCAATTACAATGTACCTCTTCTGCAAGCTCAACATGAACAGAACCCTTACAATGTACACGGGACTTTTTGGAGTAGTAACAATAATTTCATTCATGGGAACCAACAGTGCCATAGGAGTAAACATTTCCTATGCCATCGCACCTCTTTTCAGCTGCATGTATCTTGTAAAAAGATATACCATCATCGCCTCCTCGGCAGGCTACATAGGAATGATATTTTCCCTTTTCATAAAGTCCCAGGAAATGTACCTTTTGGACATGACAACAGATACTCCGATGGATTACTTCATTCCCCATCTTGCAGGCTTTTCAATTGAATATATCATACTTCTTCTGGCATGCACTTCCATTACAGGAATTCTCAGGCAGACGGTTCTTGAACTTCAGGATAGAACTGAAAGAATCAGAATCATGCAGTCCAAGGAACTTCAGACTTTTGCAAACATTGTAGAATGCCGAGATAAATTCACAGGCGAACACATTGAAAGAACAAGCAGGTATGTAGAACTCATTTCCAATGAACTTGCAAAAATGGACAAGTACAAGAGCATCCTCACAAGGGATGTTGTCAATACAATCATAGAAGCTGCCCCTCTCCACGACATAGGAAAAATTCAGATTCCAGACAACATCCTGAAAAAGCCAGGCCGTCTCACGGCAGAAGAATATTCAGTCATGAAAACCCATTCTGAAATCGGCTATAACATGATAGGATCATACCTCAATGAAATTGTCGACGAAGAGCTCCTCATGTATTCTGAAATGATGGCTCTCTATCACCATGAAAGATATGACGGGACAGGATACCCTCGCGGAATCGAAGGAGAAGCAATTCCACTTTGCGCAAGGATAATGTCCGTTGCGGATGTTCTTGATGCTCTGCTTTCAAAACGCCATTACAAAGATTCTTTCTCTCTTGAAAAGGCAATCAGCATCATTACGAAGGAACGAGGAAAACTGTTTGATCCGGATGTGGTTGACTGCTTCCTTAAAATCATTCCTGAAATTAGGGACCTTGAAAAACCTATAAAAGACCTTGAAGAAGTAGAAGAACTCTGATTTTCCGCCACCATTTCATTGCAAAATAAATTTAAAGAACTGCTTAAATTGATTATTTTCATCCACTTTAATACTATTGAACCATGAACTCAATCACAGAGGGAAACATACTCGAGGCTTTACTCAAATTCTTTTTCCCTATTCTTTTAGGAACTTTCTTCCAGCAGCTGTACAATACCATTGATGCAATTGTCATAGGACAGTTTGCAGGAAAAGAAGCACTTGCTGCCGTCGGAGGAAGCTCTGCAGTTTTCGTTCAGCTTATAGTTGGATTTTTCACCGGAATAACAAACGGTGGAGGCGTAATCATTAGCCAGGCATACGGAGCAAAAGCTTCTTCAACCCTTTCAAAAACAGTGAATACATCGATTCTCTTGAGCATAATAGGCGGAATTGCAATGACCGTTCTTGGAATGATTTTTGCCCGTCCTATACTCAGAATCACAAAGTGTCCTGATACAGTACTTCTTCCAAGTGCCATCTATCTGACTATTTTCTTTTCCGGACTTGTACCCATGTTTCTATACAACATGTGTGCCGGAATTTTACGCGGAACGGGAGATTCAAAGACGCCACTTGTAATCCTCATCATCGGTTGTTTTTCCAACATTTTCCTTGACCTTCTATTTGTCGTTTTCCTTAATGCAGGGATAGAAGGTGTTGCACTTGCAACTGTTTTATGCCAAATTGAGTCGGCTGCAATATCCCTCTACATACTCAACAAGAAAAAAGAAGCATCCAACTTAAGTCTCTTTAAGATGAATATTGACCGTTCCATACTTTCAAAAATCCTCAAGATTGGAATTCCAGCGGGATTACAGGGATCACTCTATGTAATAAGCAACCTGATCATTCAGACAAACATTAATTTCTTTGGAACAGATGCAATGGCAGGATGGGCAATCTACGGTAAAATCGATGTCATTTTCTGGATGACAACCTCCACCTTCGGAATCGCCCTTACAACTTTTAGCGGTCAGAATTTCGGTGCAGGACAGTTCGGAAGAATAAAGAAAGCAACCTGGATAACATTAGGTCTGTCCCTGCTGACAACAGCGACAATAGTATTTGCCTTCATGAACTGGTCCGAAAAAATATACATGCTTTTTACAAGGGACAAAGAAGTTCTAAAAAGCGGAATCGAAATGGCCGGGTATCTTGCACCATTCTATTTTACATACATCTCTATAGAAGTATTGAGCGGAACGGTAAGGGGCGCAGGAAAAAGCTTTGCTCCGACGGTAATCACTGTATTTGGTGTCTGCGCACTAAGATTGCTCTGGCTGTTCATTGCAGTACCTGCAAATCAGACAATCAAAACAGTACTCTTCAGCTATCCCCTTACCTGGACAGTCACATCCATTGCCTTCTGGATTTACTTCCTCAGCAACAGATGGTTGAAAAATTAAAAAATAGGGATGAGCAATAAGTTCAAAAAGTGTCATTTAATTGCAATACAAGAGATTGCAGTGTCGAGCACGGCAATGACTCATACTTATTGGACAGCCCCATGCTGATTCATGACTAGAGTTTTGCACCAGGGGCAATAAGCTTGAAAATTCTATCAAGATCATCACCATTAAAATAATTGATGGTAATGGAACCCTTTGAAAGGTCACCTTTGATCTGAACCTTTGTGCCAAGCCGTTCAATAATCTTGTTTTCGATGGCAATGAGGTTTGGATCGCGGTTGTCTACGGCAGGTTTAGATGATCCAGGATTAACTGCAGAAGGACCATCCTTCATTTCCTTTGCCATTGCTTCCGCCTGGCGAACATTAAGCCCCTGTCCCTGAATCCTTCCGTAGAGGATCCTCATGTCAGTATCGTTGTCAAGGCTCAAAATGGCACGGGCGTGTCCAGAAGTAATCTTTTCCTCCACGAGAGCCTTCTGAATGTCTTCGGGCAATTTAAGAAGACGAAGGCAATTGGCAACAGTAGACCTGTTCTTTCCAACACGCTCTGCAACTTGATCCTGGTTGAGATTTGCAATTTCCATAAGCTTGTAGTAAGCCTGGGCTTCTTCAACAGGATTTAGATCCGAACGCTGAATGTTTTCGATGAGGGCTACAACCAGCTTCTTTTCGTCAGTATATTTCTTGAGCTGAACAGGTATCTTTTCAACGCCAGCCTTGAGGGAAGCTCTTGTACGGCATTCCCCGGAAATGATGTAGAAAGTACCGTCACCAGCATCTTCAATTGTAACTGGCTGAAGGACACCTATCTGGCGGATAGATTCAGAAAGTTCAGAAATATATTCTTCGTCAAAATGAGTTCGAGGCTGATATGGATTAGGCTTGAGGAGTTTTGGATCGCACCACAAAGTTCCGTTTTCGTCTGCACTAATTCCTGCAGGAAGATTAGTCTTAGGAGCCGAAGGGACTGTCCCCTTGATCTGAACTCCAGTACTTTCTTTCTCTGCCTGAGTATTGTTCACAGATGAATAGTCATCCTCTGCCCCCTGCATTAAAGCCTCTAGGCCTCTTCCAAGTCCCTGATGCTTAGCCACGACTGATTACCTCTTCTGCAAGTTTCTTATAACTCTTTGCACCGATACATGCGGGATCATAGAGACAAATTGGCTCACCATGGGAAGGAGCCTCGGAAAGCCTGATGTTTCTTGGAATCATTGTATTGAAAACATAGTCCTTGAAATAAGAGATAACCTCTTTTACAACCTGTTCCGCAAGTTTTGTACGGCTGTCATACATCGTAAAGAAAATACCGCCGATCTTAAGATCCTTGTTGATTCCGTTTTGAACCTTTTTTACAGTCTGCAAAAGGAGAGTAAGACCTTCAAGTGCAAAGTATTCGCACTGCATTGGAACTAGAACTTCATCAGCCGCCGCAAGACCATTGAGGGTAAGAAGACCCAAAGATGGAGGGCAGTCGATGATAATGTAGTCATACTTGTCGCGTACAGGTGCAATTGCATTTTTGAGATAAAATTCGCGGTTTTCAAGGCCTACAAGCTCGATTGCTGCAGCGGAAAGATCAATTGATGCACTGATGACATCAAGATTTGTCAATGCTGTATGCTTTATTGCTTCATCACAGGAAGCCTGACCTGCCATAAGTTCATAGACAGTCGGCTTCTTCTTGTTTACGCCGACACCCGAAGACATGTTTCCCTGGCTATCAAAATCCACCAGAAGAACTTTTTTTCCGGCTTCCGCGATATAAGCACCAATATTGATTGCAGATGTTGTCTTTCCGACACCACCCTTCTGATTAACAAGTGTGATTACCTTTCCCATAATACTACCATTATACTATTATTTTATATCAGTTGTCGATAAGATGATTTTCCTAAAAAACACCCGGTTTTACGGATCAATGAGGTCGTTGAACCAGGTCTTAATGTTACGCCAGCTTCTTACAGCCTTCCGTTTTGCAATGTTGCCGGCAGCTTCCTTAACCTTGGAAAGACTTCTAGTTGCAAGAGCTTGAGGGTCAATGTCCTTCTTGAAGCTTGTGAGGATCATCCTTGCATAGCGAGGTACTGTAGCTGCAAACACACCACCTGCAATGGAAAGAATCCATCCAAGACAGATGAGAACTCCAGTAATTGCCTGCCACCTGTGTATTACTTCCTGATTTCCAAAAATATCAATGGCAACAATCACTGCAACGGCAAATGACACAAGTCTTTTTGCAAGCCTGACCGGTCTTACTATCCTTGCGCTGATTTTCTTCTGCTGCCTTACGCTTACCAAAAGAAAAACAAACTGAATCAGACAGACACCAAGAAGGCTCAGGGTAAATGACTTATAGTGGTCAAGGTAAATGAATCGGAGGACAAGGTAAACAATATAGACAACCTGAAGCAGAAAACGGCACACAGAGAAGAAGTATGTAAATTCATCAATAATCTGGTTGATTGTCTTTTCTGTCTGCGGAAGAATAAAATTTTCTTCCGGCTGTCCTTTACCACAGTCTACGTATTCTATTTCCATCTAATCCTCTTTACCTCAGTCAATTTCTAGGAAAACAACCTGCGGCATTCAAGATAGAATCTCTTTTCATCTGCTTCACCCATGCTGAAACTTTTTCTTGGAAGAGGACCGCGAGTACTGATGGTATCAAAGAAAGAATCCTTTGCTATCGGAGGAAGAAGAATTGAAATTGCATTTTCCTTTTGGCCAAGACGGAAAACTTCTTCAGTACCGTGAATGTAATCGATTTCGATGTTGTTGTACTTCTTGATGAATTCATCGAGCTCTGGCTGGAGGCGGCTTACTGCAAGATCAGTAATTTTTGTTGCGATGCGAGTATAGCGGATATTTCCGTCAACATTGTATACAAAGCCAAAATCAGCCTTGGAATTCTTTACATTTACTTCGAGAGCCCCACGATTATCTTCATCAACGATTTTTCCATCGAGTTTGTCGGCAAGATATGAAATGAGTTTTTGAGGATAAGCATTAAAAAGAACACGATGAATCGGTTCGAAGGTAAGACCTTCATCGTATATGTTTACGATTTCTACGAGGGCATAGCGGACGTTTGAGGAGGCTATTTCCTCAGGGGTCTGTCCCTTCTGTTTCAATTCTTCACGATATTCGTCCCATACTGCCTTTGCTGTTGCAAGGGAATGATTTCCATCACCAACGGCAAACATGAAAGTACTACCATCTGGAGCAGTATTGTTCTTGAAAAGTTTTTCAAGACTATCATAAACAGCATCGAGGTCTGTCCCCTCTTTAACAGCCCAACCTGAAATATGGCCGGCATTAAGCATAAGGTCGCCATCATAAACAGGAGAATTCTTCTTTGCAGTTTCCCCAGTCTTTTCAACGAGACTGTGTTCCGGATCATTTACAAGAAGCATGATGTGAGGAAGTTCAAGAGGAGCATTTTTTCTAATTTCTTTTCGAGGTGGGATGCGGTCAACGATGGTTGCTTCCGTTGCGCGAATCAAATTTTTGCTGAAAGGTTTCCATTCATAAGCATCGAGATCAATTGCACAAACAAGACCTTTTCTAGTTCTTCCGTATGCGGAAGTTCTCTCTACATATATAAATTCTTCTTTTTCATCATCAAATACATTGTTTGAAACATAATCGGACATTGAAACACGGATTTTTTCAAGACGTTCCTTTCTATCAGGCGCACCAAGATAAACTTCCGGAAGTATAAGGTTCAATGTAGAAGGATTCGAGCCAGCTGCATCGCTAACCTTTTTCCAGTACTTCTGATCCTGTGTATACTGATCGCAGGCTATTACACTCCAAGAGTCCAACTTTTTATCGCGTGGCAAAAGAATGCCAGGAACTTTAATTCCAAACTTATCAAACTTTTTCATAGTATTATTATATCAAAATAACAGGATAATTGTCATATAAAAGATGAATTATGTGCGGAAAAGGGACCAAAAAAAACAAATGGGGACAGACCCCTATGAATGTTTTTTAATATTCCACCCCAAACAAACCTTACAAATTTTTTAGATTTTTATAAAACTTGATTTTTCATTATGACTTTCTGATTATTAGGGTGCTAATACCGGTTATTCTTCCAATTTGACTCATTGAAAGTCCATGTCTCTTCATTATTTTGCATTTGAGAATTTGTTCTTCTAGCTCCAGTCTCTCAAGTTTGTACGGAGACGATATTCCAAATATTCTTTTTATTAAATTTATTGCCCTATCATCTGATAAAACAATTTTGTTTTCATACTCCATGCATTTTATATTCTCTCGTTGAAATAAAAATTCAAGCAGCAGCTTTTTTGAAGAAAACATGCCCATAATATATTCAACATTGATAAAGCTATTTTTTCTGCAACGGTTCAAAGCCCCAAAACTATTCCACCTATATTGATCCAGTTTTGCAAGCCCTGATTTTTCAATATTTTGAAGTATATATCGATAGACGGTCTTGAAATGAACATCATCCAAAATAGGTTCACTTTTGAATCGCCCCTGAAATAAATGTCCACATCGTTCATATTTTCGATTAAAATAGAAAACATAACTGTTTGCAATTTTCTGAACCAAAAGGCTGAGGTTTTGAGATGCATTCCCAATCAAAATGTGAACATGATTATTCATAAGACAGTATGCATGGACTGCTATTTTTAGTTCTTTTGAATATTTTCTTAATCTATCAATAAAAAATTTCCTGTCGATATCATCATTAAAAAGATTCTGTTTATTGTTTCCGCGCAGAATCACATGATAAAATCCGGAAGTTCCATAGACCCTTGGTTTTCTTGCCATTTCTTATCCCTTTACTATATATAAACAGAAAAAATTAGAAATGGTATTTTTTGAAAAGATTTTTTACTTTTTAAACCAGGGGTCTGTCCCTATTGTTTCAGTATAGAAGGGACAGACCCCTGGTTTATAAAATACATCACCGGCCTATTTCTGCAACCAACTATCAATTATTAGCCATTTAATTTACAATATAACTATGGCAATGAAATTTCAGCAGCGACAACTTCAAAAACAGGTCCAGATAATGAGCCAAAAGCAGATTCACTCACTCAATATTCTTTCCATGTCCTCACAGGATCTAAATACAGAAATCATTAAGGCTGCCGAAGAGAATCCAGCCCTAGTAATTACTGAAAAATATGCAAGAAGCAAAAAAATTTTAAGGGACAACCTTAGGATTTCATCTTCTACAAAAGACGGGGAACTTGCTTCAGAGTCTCATCAGGCAGCCCTTGAAGCCTATTCTGACAACAGGAAATCCCTGACCGAGCACTTTTTAAGTCAATTGAACATGCTGAATCTTCCCCCTGCAGAATTTGAACTATGCGAAAAACTTATATATAACCTGGATTCCAAGGGTTTTCATTTTCTTGCCCCTGTTTCTCTTCTGGACAAAAAAAATAGAAGTCATACACTAGGGCTTCTATATAAATGCATGGACAGAATTCAGCAATTTGATCCACCAGGACTTTGCGTAAAAAACATGGAAGAAAGCCTTTTTATTCAAGCAAAGCAAAGAGGAAATGCACCTGAACTTGCGCTATTCCTTCTTGATGGAAAGCTTAACTTTCTCGACCCTCTAAAGATAGAAAAAATACATGATAAAATAAAAAAGTATCTTGATGACCATAAAAAAATGATCGGTTTTACAGAATCATCCATGAGATATACAAACTTCAATCTTACAGATGAGGAAATTAAAGAAGCACTCATTTTCATCCGTAGCCTGGATCCTTTTCCGGCAAGAAATTTTTCGACGGAGGAAACCCATTACATATCACCAGACATTGAGGTAGAAAAGATAGAGGGGACAGACCTCCCTGAATCGGGAACAATAGTAGGAGACAACGAGATTCTACTGAATGTAAGAAACACAGAAGAAACAGTGCCAAAAGTTTCCATAAACGAGGTAGACATAAAGCTTCTTGAATCAAAAGATCTTTCAGAAGAAGAGAAAAAAGAATTGTCAGAAAAAATCAGAAAGGCAAAAGAGCTTATGGAAGCCATAGCATATAGAGAAAACACAATGCTTCGAGCCTGTTCTGAAATAGTCAGGATTCAGCTTGAATTCTTCAAAAAAGGACCAGGACATCTTTCACCTCTTAGACTGCAAGATATTGCCGATAAACTTGGAGTACACGAAACAACAATCAGCAGAATGTCAAACAGCAAATATATTTTGTGCGACTGGGGACTATTCAACATAAAGTATTTCTTTACCAACGCCGCATCCACACAGGACAAAACCATAAGTCGAGACAAGGTTATGTTTGTCATGAAGCAAATTATAGTAAATAACACTGGAAATAAAAAAATGAGCGATCAAAAGATTGTTGAAGAACTGGAAAAAAGAGAAATTAAAATAGCAAGAAGAACCGTTGCAAAATACAGGAATCTTTTGAACATAGAATCCTCTTACAATCGTTAACATCAACATTTTACAAAGTTTTGATTTATTATATTGTAATTTTCAACTGTCTGAACTTTTGGGGTCTGTCCCCTCAGTCCACAACCGATAAACATATTTCTAAAAATTAAGCCCAATGAGGTTTGTCCCCGTTGCGTTGTTTTGTAAAACAGGAGGCTGTCCCCATTGTTCTAGGAATTCTCCCAATAATAAAAATTATTGTAACTATTCAGCACCTAAAATTCCAGGCATAATGCAGGAGTTCCAGCAAAGGCAAGTTTTACGGCTTCAAAGGCGTTTACTCCATGTTTTCTTGCTGAGTCCATATAAGAACGGATTTTAAGATACCAGCGTGCGCCATCATCTGAACGGAAATTTCCTGCGACCT
>JAHAZL010000095.1 GCA_018384055.1 Treponema sp. | reverse complement strand
TCCATTCCTGTAGACCCGATTTCATAGTCGGAATGTGGTGTTATGTTGATAGTGAGAGTTCTTGATTCTTCAAGAGTGAAGTAAACAGGAACTCTTGTTGTAAGCTCCCATTTTCCAGAAGGTGGATTCCTTGGATATACTCTTGTAGCAATACCATCGAGACTGATGTAGAATGCGCTGTGATTCTTGTCAGAAGCCTTTTCCTTTACAAGGCATTCGTAAGTTCCGGCTGGAAATTTAACCTTCATTGTTGCAGAAGAAGAATCTTCTATAAGGCGAACACAGAATTTTCCGCTTGCAACACTGTCCTGCAAAACAGCGCAGTTATGAAGGAACATGTTTTCGCATTCATACTTGATTCCAATTCCGCTGTATTCAATTACAGGAACTGTTTCCATTACAGGAGGCAGGATCTGGTGGTCTGTTATAATATGGAATTCCTTATTTCTATTCTGACTCTGGCATGACGTTAGGGCAAAGAGTACTCCCGAAGCCAGTGTTACCTTAAATGCATTCTTCAATAATTTCATGTCTATCTCCAGAAAAATATTTTTCTGATATGATTATCGGCATCTTGAAGTTAAAGTTTAGGAACACGCGGTTTTGCCATGTTCTTAAGCATGTTCTGCAAAAGTTCATGAGCCATTTCTTCATTTACTTCTTTTGAAGGTTCGTGGTATTCGACAAGGTTTGATGGTATCTCGTCCAGGAATCGGCTAGGCTCGCAGTCAACTGTACTTGCCATTCTTCTCCTCTGACGGCATGCAGAAATCAAGAGCCTGTTCTGGGCACGGGTTACTGCAACATAGAACAATCTTCTTTCTTCTTCTACGGCTGCATCTCCGCCTTCTTCAACTGCATGGGCATGTGGCATCAATCCTTCTTCTGCACCTGCTATGAACACAACAGGAAATTCAAGGCCTTTGCTTGCATGAACTGTCATAAGGTTTACCTTTCCCTGATTTTCTTCCTCGTCCATATCATCGCGGCTCAAGAGGGTAATGCGGTTAAGGTATGCATAAAGGCTTGTATCACTGTAGTTAGGGTTGTTTTCCCATTGTTCCATACTCTTTATGAGGCTTTCGATGTTCATGTACTTGAAGCGTGCAGCCTTGTCGCTTTTTGGATTTTCTGAAATGAGGAAGTCAAAGTAGTTTATTTCATCCACCATTTCGCGAACTTTTTTGCTTAGTCCTTTACCGCCAAGCATGGTCTTGTTCTTTTCTATTAATTCGCTGAATTCCTTAAGGCTGTCCAGCACTGCATCTGATACGGGACATTCTTCTGGAGGACACGAAACTATGGCCTGAATGGAATCCCATAGGGAGCATGACATGTTTTTTGCAACTTCGTTTATCTGCTGGATTGCAACCCTTCCGATTCCACGGCGTGGTGTGTTTAAGATACGGATTAAATTTATGTCATCATCGTGATTTGCGATTACTCGCAGGTAACTGATGATGTCCTTGATTTCCTTCCTTTCAAAGAAACTTGTGCCACCGCTGACGGTGTAGGGAATGTTTGCTTCAAGGAAAGCTTCTTCAATGGCACGGGTCTGGGTGTTTGCACGGATCAGGACGCCAAAGTCAGCATAGTTTCTTTTTTCTTCAGCACAGATTCCCTGAATTCCCTCTGCAATGAAATCTGCTTCTGCAGCTTCATTTTCCGGCATGTAGATTTCAATAGGTTTTCCAGTGCCGTTTCCGCTCCAAAGTTCCTTGTCCTTGCGGTTGGAGTTGTTTTTTATGACACCATTGGCAGCCGCAAGAATTGTACCTGTGGATCGGTAGTTCTGTTCAAGTCGGATTTCCTTAAGTTCAGGAAAATCAGTCTCAAAGTTTACGATGTTCTGGTAGTCTGCACCACGCCAGCTGTAGATGCTCTGGTCATCGTCGCCAACTACGGCTACATTTCTTTCTGCAAGAAGGTGCATGAATTCATACTGCTGGTGGCTTGTGTCCTGGAATTCATCTACCATTATGTACTTGAACCTTTCCTTGTATCTTTGAAGAATTTCGGGATGGGTCTTGAAGAGGGTAATGGGCAGAACGATAAGATCGTCAAAATCTACGGCATTGTAAAGCTTTAGTCCTTCCTGATAGCCTTCATAAAGTTGGCGGTACATGTCGTTTTCTCCGCCCCAGGATTTTCGTCCTGTCTTTATGTCGCTGAAAAGAACGCTGATTTTGTATAGGTCAAGGGCATCTGCTGTAAATTTAAGTTCCTGTCCCGTTTCCTTTATGAGGGCTTTCTTGTCTGTTTCGTCATAGATCGAAAAGTTTGGTCTGTAGCCCAATGCCTCTATTTCCTGCCTTAAGATACGTACACCAAAGGCGTGAAAAGTGCTTACGGTAAGGTTCTGAAGCTTTTTGTTTGTAAGTTCCTTGATTCTTTCTTCCATTTCCCTGGCAGCCTTGTTGGTAAAGGTGAGGGCAAGGATGGCACTTTGGGGAATGCCTTTTTCAAGCATGTTTGCGATTCTGTATGTGATTACGCGGGTTTTTCCGGAGCCAGCCCCTGCAATGATGAGGATTGGTCCTTCCAGTGTTGTTACAGCTCGGTACTGTTCCGGGTTCAGTTTGTCTTTTAAATCTTCTTCCAGTGACATAGGCGTATAATATAGTAAAATTATTCATAATTCGCAATTCATAATTCATAATTCATAATTCATAATTCATAATTCATAATTCATAATTCATAATTCATAATTCATAATTGAAAG
>JAHAZL010000016.1 GCA_018384055.1 Treponema sp. | reverse complement strand
TTAAGTCAACCAAAGATAATGAAAAGGGGATGACCAATAAGTTCAAAAAGCGTCATTTTCGGACTTGATCCGAAAATCCATTTAATTGCAATAAAAGGGATTGCCGTGTCGAGCACGGCAATGACTCATACTTATTGGACAGCCCCTTTTTTCTATTCAAACCATTTTTCAATAAAGCCGTCCACACGGCTGTAATAAAGATCCGGATCAACATAGCAGGACATTGCATGTTCCGCACCCTTCACTGCAAGAATTTCCTTCTCTCCTTTTTTTGCATCGTAATTCTTTTTCAGCATGCTGTAAGGAACATAATCGTCTTCTTCACCATGAATGAAAAGCATTGGTATTTTTGCTTTTGAAAGGGAATCTACGCTTGACCCATCCTTAAAAGAAAAGCCGTATTTCCATTTGCATAGCATTGATGCTGCATTAAGAATCGGGAATGGAGGCAAATGAAATTCATATTTAAGCCTGTACACAAACTGGTCCCAAACCGAAGAATAACCGCAGTCTTCAATGGCGGCAATTACATTTGGCGGCAAGTCTTCTCCGCTGCTCATCATCACTGTGGCACCACCCATGGAAATTCCAAAAAGCAATATCCTTGCCTGAGGATCCATTTCGAGGATTCTGTTGCACCAAACTACCATATCACGGCAAGCAAAGGTACCCATATCCACATATTTTCCTTCACTCCACCCATGCCCCCTCTGCCCAGGCAAAACCACATTCCACCCTTTTTCCAAAAAGTGAACTGCATTTGGAGCCAGATCCCTAGGCTCAGACCTGTAACCGTGAATTACAAGGGCATAGTCATGACTTTCTTCATTCTCAGGTTTTGCAAAAATAGCCTTGAGTTCAAGTCCATCAAAACTTTTTGCTTTTATTACAGCCGCATTTTTTTTAAGTTTTGGATAAGCCGCAGCCCTTTCCTGTTCTGCAAGAAGATGCTGCGGATCGTTTTTCTCATGCAGTTTCTTCAGTTTATCGTTGATTGAAAAATTTTCACTTTCATAGCATTGTGTTCCGTCTTCCGGCGCCAATGCATAATTCACAAGATACATTGCGCCTCCTAAAATTCCAGCCATTAAGAAAGCTGCAATAGTTCCGCATATAATAATCGTCTTTTTAAGTTTCATGTCTACATAGTATTACATCCGAAATTTTTATTCAATTTTCCCTTTCATATTGTCAGCTGCTTTCTTCTCAACGATTATGCCGATGAACTTTCAGTTTTCATGATGCAATTACTCAGCGGGAAGTTAAGTTTGACAACGGCATAAATGAGCTTCCCGACTCAATTCAGGAGAATTCTTTTCAACAAGAATGTTATCGTCATTATTGCCGTCAGTGAATAAGTGAAATGCCCGAAACTTATGGAAATCATTATGTAAGTGTAAATGAACAGAATGGATGATATATTGAAAATTTTACTGGCAATGAACTGTCTTTTTCTCAAAAATCTTATATTATTGCTGCAGACAGTGACTCAAGGTTCATCAATTCAGGAAAATGAACTCAAGTCACTTGTAGACCAGCTTAAAATCTGGAAACAGAAAAACGAGGTATTCAAATGGCATGCGACAAACCACAGATCGACAAAGACGGGAACGGCATACTTTTTTACGGGGATGCTAGAGTAAATTTTGTAAAAGATATCGAAGGACAGCCTAATGTTTTCCTTATGGAAGTACAGGCAGAATTGGAGCGCGATACACAGGCAACCCCTGAACCAGGGCAATTCTACATGATCAAGGGAAGCCGAAGCAATGTTACTTTCGGACGTCCAATCAGCGTTTACCACTCGGAACGCAGCGGAAAAACACTTAAGGTTCAGTTCATGATCCTTGAAAAGGGAGAAGGAACAAAAGAGATGAGAAAGCTCCTTCCAGGCGACATGCTTTCCATGAACGGCCCTTTGGGAAATACTTTCGGCGAATTCAATAATGAAACTAACGGTCGTATGGCTATTATCGGCGGTGGAATCGGGGTTGCCCCTGTTGCAAATTTTGCTTCCAGTCTTCCTAACGGAAGTTATGATTTCTATGCCAGCTTCAAGAGCGGTTCCTACGGCCTTGAATTCATCAATGCCCAAAACCTTGTTATTACAACGGATGACGGGTCCCGGGGCATCCATGGTATGCTCAGTGCAGCCTTTACAAAGGAAACAATCCAAACTAACGGTTATAAGTCAGTATTTGCCTGTGGTCCTACCCCTATGCTTGCCTACATCCAGTCGGTATGTCAGGATGCGGGAATCAAATGCTACCTTAGCCTCGAAAAGAAAATGCTTTGCGGTGTTGGTGCCTGCCTTGGATGCACAATCTCCACAAAGGACGGAAACCGCCGCGTATGCAAGGATGGACCTGTATTTGACGGCGATATCCTTGAATTTTCAAAGCCTAACGGAACAAGAAGACAGCCTCTTAGTGTCGGGGAAAAAGCAGACCTTTCCGTTACCATTTCAGGCGTAAAATTTAAAAATCCTGTAATTGCTGCCAGCGGAACCTTTGGCTTTGGACAGAACTACCGCGGTTTCTTTGATGTAGAACGCCTTGGCGGTGTTTCAAGCAAAGGCCTTACCCTTGAACCAAAACCAGGAAACAAGGGCGAAAGAATCATTGAAATCACAGGTGGTGACATTAATTCCATCGGCCTTGAAAATCCTGGCGTTCCACACTTCATCGAACACGAACTTAAGGAAATGCTTGCCCTTAATACAGTTACCATGGCTAATCTTGCAGGCCACAGTCTTGAAAGCTATGTAAAGGGAGCAGAACTCCTCGATAAGACTGAAGTTCCAATGATCGAACTCAACATCAGCTGTCCTAATGTTAAGGCCGGCGGTATGGCCTGGGGTATGGATCCGTCATGTGCCGCTGAATGCGTAGGTGCCGTCCGCAAGGCAACCAAGAAACCTTTGATCGTCAAGCTTTCACCAAATGCTCCTGACCTTATCGGAGTTGCCATGGCCTGTATAAAAGCCGGAGCCGATGGTTTGAGCCTCATCAATACAATCCAGGCTGTAGCCATCGACATTGAAAAGGGTCGCCCGTACTTTGACAACATCAAGGCCGGAATGTGCGGTCCTGCAGTAAAGCCTATTGCTTTGAGAATGGTTTACGATGTTTGTGGAGCAATCAAGAAGCTTCCTGAAAACGAACAGGTACCAGTAATCGGCCTCGGCGGAATTTCAAAATGGCAGGATGCCGTAGAATTCATCATGGCCGGTGCCAGTGCAATTCAGGTCGGTAGCGCAACCTTTGCAAATCCAAACGCAATGGTAGAAATCATTGAAGGGCTCGAAGCCTTCATGACAAGCCACGGCTACAAATCAATAGAAGACTTCAAGGGAATTGCCTTGTAATTAGGACAAAAAAATTCGGCCGCACCTTGCGGCCGAATCATGCTTTTGCCCCGCAAAACGGTCGTGGACTGCGACCGAATCAATTCTCTTTAGGAGCTGAAACTGGAACAGTTTTAACTCCTCCATTTCTCCTCTTCTTCCACTTCTTTTACAGAATCAGGAAGGACAGTTTTCTTTGGTTCTGCCTTTGCAGTATTATTGTTTTTTGGAGCACTTCTTCCAAAGCGTTCATCAAACTTATACTTCTTTACAACCTTCATCGAAATTTTTGAATATGTAATGAAAGAAATCAAAAGTCCAATAACAAAAAAGACCGTTACAGCTGTTCCAAAGTATTTTGGATCCGGATGAAATAAAAATTTCATTGCGTACAAAGATCCAACAACAACGATGGCACAAACTACAAGTGTGTAGATGATGTTGATGATGCTTGAAATCAACATGTATAGAATGGCAAAAGTTCCTCTATTCATTTTTTCCTTCCTTATTTTTCGCAGTTTTTTTTGAATCCTTATATATCTGAACCAGGAATGTAATTAAAAAAATTATTCCGCATACAATTACAGCGCTGTCGGCAAGATTGAATGTTGGCCAGCGTTCCATTCCAAAGATTCCCCAGAAGTAACAGTCAACAAAATCAACAACCCCTTCCGGCCTGAAGATCCTGTCGATTAGGTTTCCGATTCCACCGCCAAGAATTCCGCAGATGCACCAGCGCTGGGTTTTTGTAAATTCATTGTTGCGGAAATAGATTACATAAACCGCAATGATTATCAAAAGTGGCATGATTGCAAAAAGAATTCCTCTGGCATTCTGTGAAAGGGTATGTCCCATGCTGAATGCAATGGCATTGTTTCTGACATGAATGAGACGAATGTATTTTCCAAGGATTTCGATTACAGCATCATCTGCCCAAACACTAAGGCGTGGGATATGCTTGACTACAAGCGCCTTTGTTATCTGATCAAGAAGAACTACGACGGCAGATAAAATCAAAGGCAGAACTTTATTTTTTGTATTCTCTTTCATTCCTATAGTATAGCATAAAACCGATTTATTTCACTATACTATCTTTATGAAATGGCTTATCGCATCAGACCTTCACGGCTCGGCTTATTATTGCAGGAAACTCCTTGAAAAAATCCATGAAGAAAAAGCTGACAGAATTCTTCTTCTGGGCGACCTTCTTTATCACGGGCCCCGCAATGATCTTCCCAAAGAATACAACCCGAAAGAAGTGCTTTCCATGCTAAATGGCATTGCGGAAAAAATTGTATGCGTAAGGGGAAACTGCGACGGAGAAGTTGACCAGATGGTTCTAGATTTTCCAATGATGGCAGACTATGCAGTCCTTGATTTTGGCGGCAGGGCTTTATACGCAACTCACGGACACCTTTACAACGACAAAAAACCGTTGAAGTTCGCAAAGGGCAGCATCCTCGTCTGCGGACACTTCCATGTACCATGCGTAAAGGAACTTGAAGGATTTACCTACATCAACGACGGAAGCCTTTCACTTCCAAAGGAAAACAGCTGGCACAGCTACATGACCTTTGACGGCACAACCTTCTTTTGGTACGACATTGAATCCGGGGAAAAAAAGATGAAGTATGAAATCAAATAGATACTGAAACTCATCGTTCTATGTATTATCCATCATCTGACAGATTTTTTTCCTTCCAGCCATATTCCTGATGCTCGTTTTCTTTATTCCCCATCCATGCCGATGATCTGGCGGCTTATAAAGTCGGTAACATCCATTGCAAGGTGACTGGAAATGTATCCGCTGCGGTCCTTTTCCAAACCTAAGTGCCATGCGAGAACAGGATCTGTGTTTTCAATTGGTCCTAATCCTTTTGAAGGGTTGTTATCAATAAAAGTCAAATCGTATGTTCCCTTTATCAAAGTTTCGTTTTGTTCCCAAACAGTTTTCATGGCTTCTGCCGCATCATTTTCTGAAAGAAGGAATACCATTTCGCCTTCCTTGGGAGCAGCTTCCTTAAGGAGACATTCATATTCCTTTACAAGAACAGTTTTATTTGCCCTGTAAATTTCTTTGAACCGTTCTTCATCCCTTAAATATGTAAACAGGAAAGCAAATCGCCTTGCAAAAGGCATGTCCAGAAACCTGTTGAACCATTTTCCGTCAGAAGTATAAAAATCACCTGCATACACTGAATATCCGTTCTTTGCCAGTTTCTGAAGGAAAATCCTGTAAATTTCCACATTTGCTGTTTTTGGAGGAACAAATACGACAATAGTTCTTCCCGAAGGATTTGAAACGCTACTTTCAAAATTCCAGATTTTAGCATTAGTTACCTTGAACGGTTCCTTAATCTCGGAAAATCCATTTTTAAAATTTCCGTGCAAAACACTGATTTTTTCAGTCACTCCCATTTTGCTGGCATTTACTGATGCCGGCAAGAAATTGAAAACTGCAAAAATTAAAGAAACGGAGGCAATTACATTAATGACGCTGATTATAACCAGCTTCAACTCGTAATGGTCAACAACAACATCCGACAGAAGGCGGAGCATGGAACGGAAATTCCAGATGGTCGCCCATAGGGAAAATTGCATTATGATTATTTCTCTTATAGATATACCGAAAATCACAATGTTGAAAATTGAAATTATGAATCCAACAAGGGGAACTACCGCCATAGAATCTTTTCTTGTATGGCTAACAAAAAGAAATCTTGAGCTTCCAAGAAGAATAAGTCCAAGAACTAAAAGCTCGGCCTGAATCTGATTTGTCATAGTCACATTCTAAACTATTTCGTCCTTTTTTGCGATAGGAAACAAAAATGCTAAAATCTCCATTCTTCTTGAAAAAAGAAATATGCAACACTATAATATTATGAATAAGAAGTGAGTTATGGCACAAATAAAGAAAATTAAAGTTGATAAAGAAAAAGTTAATCTCGCTATCCAAACAGGAATTCCTCTTACCGTAACAACTTACACGCTTCCAGTTGAAATGGAAGGATACATTGTTGATATCCTTGATGTATTCCTCAAGCTCCTTAATATGGAGTCTTATTACGAAGGTCTTGCATACTGTGTAAAAGAACTGGTCAACAACGCAAAAAAAGCAAATACAAAACGCATCTACTTTGCAAACAAAGGCCTTAACATCAAGAATATTGATGATTATGAAAAAGGCATGCAGAACTTCAAGATGGATACCCTTACAAACATCAACTACTTCCTTGAAGAACAGAGAAAGCAGGGGTACTTCATCAAAATCATCTACCAGATGCGCAACAACAAGATCAAGGTAGAAATCCGCAACCGCGCAGAACTTACTGTATTCGAATACAAGAGAATCCACGACAAGATTACCCGTGCCCTCCAGTATACTTCCGTAGAAGAAGGCATCACACATCTTCTTGATGAATCTGAAGGTGCAGGTCTTGGTCTCGCCATCATGGTCCTCATCCTCAGAAGATTTGGACTTACAGAAGACAACTATCAGATTCTTTCTGAAAATAATGAAACGATCAACAGAATCATCATTCCTCTTGATAAGGCCGTTGAAGAAAACATCATTTCCCTTTCAAGGGAATTTGCAAACCTTGTTGACAGCCTTCCAGAATTCCCTGAAAACATTACGCAGATAAACAACCTCATCAATTCTCCTACAAGCAAGATGAGCGACATTGCAAGAAAAATTTCCAATGATGTTTCCCTCACCGGTGAATTGCTCAAGATGGTTAACTCTGCCGCCTACATGCTTCCACATCCATGCCAGAGCATTGAAGATGCGGTAAAATATGCAGGTTTGCGTGGAATCAAGAACCTTCTCTTTTCCATCGGATCCATGGAAAACCTTGTCACAGGTTCATCGGAAAAGAGCAAGAAACTTTGGGACCACAGCTATCAGGTAGGATTCTACGCCTACAACCTGGCACGCAATTTCTGCAGGAACAGATCAAACATTGAGGACAGTTATGTATGCGGTCTTCTTCACGATATGGGTAAGATTGTTTTTGAAAATGCCCGCCCTAACATTTTCCAGAAGCTGGAAGTTATCTGCCAGAAAAAGAATGTCTCAAAAGAAATATTTGAAAACCTTGTAGCAGGATGCAACCACGGGGAAATCGGTGCCTGCATTGCCGAAAAATGGAACTTTCCTCCTGTCCTCATTGATGTTCTACGATATCACCACAATCCAGAAAATGCCCCGGAATCATCAAAGGAACTTACAAACATAATTTATCTTGCAGACATGATTGCACACTACAGCGAAGGCCTCATTGATTTTGCGCAAATTGACACGGATGTCCTTGAAAACTTCAACATTACTTCCGAAGAACAGTTTCAGGGCATTGCAGATCGTCTTTCAACTTCCTTCAATCGCTAAATGAAAAAAGCGACCAAAACTTTTTAGGTTATTAAAAAATACCAAATTGTCATTATCGGGCTTGTCCAGGCGATACCTTTGCTTCCCGTACATAGGGGGGCTGTCCAATAAGTATGAGTCATTCACCCCTTAGAGCTTCATTCCATTTCTGCATCAGGATTCCAAAAGCAACCCCAACATTAAGGCTTGCCTTAAGTCCTGTCATGGGAATGGTAACTCGTCCGTAAGTTGCCCTTTTCAAGGCTTCAGGACTTACACCCAATTCCTCGGAACCTATGATTACAATACCTTCCTTAGGAAATTCAAATTTATCTATTGGGGTTCCTCCGGTTTCCAGAACAAAAACCGGAATATTTTCAGGAAGTTCATCAAGTGTGCACCTTGTATATCCCAAAGTATCGATGCACCCCATGGAACTTCTCACGGCCTTTGTCTGTGCAGGATCCGTACAGTTCGGTGAAATGTAAACCTTTTCACATCCCATGGCTTCTGCAGTCCTGAAAACGGATCCAATGTTGAATGGGGAACGAAGGTCTTCTGCATAGACGCATACACCCTTAAAGAAATTCCTTTTTTCAACTGTGAGTTTGTCAGAAGAATGGGGAGCTATTACCAGATCCCACTCTGCAGGGAATGTCCCGATAAGTGCAAGAAGGGCATTACGGGCAAAATTGCATACGCGTCGCTCGTCAAATTCCGGAGCCTCTATAAGCCTCTTTAATTCAGCCGCAGTTTCCTGTGGCAGCTGAGGATCTTCAAGAACAATGCGGCAGACTGCCTTTGTGTATTCCTGACGGGTCATGCGGGTAAAGTTATACTCCATGCCGGGTTCAGGAATTCCTGCAATGTCCCTTTCAAGTTCACCAAAAGTAAGGGCAAGCTTTCTTCTCTTCTGCCCCGGTTGAAGCTGATAAAGTTTGTTTGGATCAATCATCAGTATGCTTTCTTAATGATTTCAAAAAGGTCGTCTGTCGTCATACTGCGCTGAAGGTTATTGATGAGGTCCAGTTCACCCGCATCTTCTGCGGCTAATGCAAGCTGTTCGATTGAGAGGGAAAGATCCTTAAGGCGGGCAGGAATGTTTACCTTTGCAATTTTATTGCGAACATATTCTGCAAGGGCTGCACTTGCTTCTGCAGAAGTTGCATCCTGTTCGCAGGCACGCAAAAGTTTTGCAAGGACAGCAAGTTTGTCTGCACGGAATGTAGCCGCATCTTCAATTATGTATGGAAGCAAAATTGCCATTGAAAGGGAGCGGGAAACTTTATAGCGGGAATTGATTGCAACAGAAAGAAGATGGGCAGCACCGTAAGAACTGGATGCTGCACCAAGGGATGCCATACATCCGCCCTGAGCAAGAAGAACTTCCTGTGGGGTTGTAATCGAAAGGGATGGCGCACCGTCAAGGGCGTAGCTTAAAAGCTGAACTGCCTTTTCGATAATCATGTCACTGAAGAAAGTTGCCTTTTGGCTCAAATATCCTTCCACTGCAAAACCAAGGGCTTCAACAGCCATTATTTCCACCTGTTTTTCCGTAAGGGCAATCTGAAGGTTTGGATCCCAAAGAACAAGACGACAAAGACCATTCTGTGTCTTTATGAGCTTTGCCTTGGAAGAGCGTGAATCCGTAACCATTGTCCTGTCGGTAAAGAGGAAAGAATCGCGGTTTGTTGTAGGAACACAGATTAAGGGAAGCATCCTGTTTCCAGGAACCATCTGATCGTCAATGAAGTCATATACATTTTTATTTTCATAATAGACTGCACAAACAGCTTTTCCTAAAGAAAGAACCCTTCCGCCACCTACCGCAATGATTCCGTGAACCTTTGCATCCTGGGCAAGTTTAAGGGTGTTGGACAATGTCTCTGTATCTGCACAGTTTGGAACTTCGTCAAAGACAAAGTATTCAACGTTCTTTTCTTTAAGTGAATTCAAAACCTTTTCTGAAGTTCCTGATTCCTTAAGGACAGGATCCATGATGACCATGAAATTCTGTCCGTATTCAAGGGCATACTGTCCAAGTCTGTTTGCAGTATACGAACCAAGCACAATGTTAGGTGAGATTTTGAAAATGAAGTCTGCCATTGTTTTTTCCTTTTATCCTGCGGTTAAAAACCACATAATCTATGAAAATTATACTTTTACTTGCAAAAAAAAAGAGCGGAAAAGTTATTCCGCCCTTATTTATCCCCTTAAAACGACTACGGAATTCTATTAGAGTCCGTATGCGCTAAGAATCCGGTCCGCAGTTGCAGCGATTGTAGCATCGCTGAAGAAATTTGGATCCTGAATCTTAAGCTTAATCTCTTCCACCAAGTCCTGACGAATATCTGGAGTTTCATCAGACACCTGCTTCAAGTACATAGCTTCTGCAGCTGCCTTTGCTTCTTCTGAAACGCTGATTTCATCAGATGTTCTCTGTGAATTTGCAACATTGTTAGAGCGTTTTGTGCTCTGAAGGTTGTTCACAGGTGATACATAATTAACTTTGTCTATCATCATACTAAGCCTCGCTTATATTATCGGAAGATTCATCTAAAAGTTTAGCATTTTTATTGCCGGAAATAAAAATTGCAAACTCGCCCTGGACCTTAGCCCTTGAGCCATAATCTTCAAGAACCTCTCTCGCTGTTCCTTCAGTTATCTCTTCATGAAGCTTTGTCAGCTCACGACCAACAACAACCCTTCTTCCTTCTTCAATATCGGCAATATCCGTCAAAAGTTTAACAATTCTGAAGGGACTTTCGTAAATAATTATGGCATCACCTGTTGCCATAAGTTCCCTAAGTCGGCTTCTCCTGCGGCCTGGTTTAGGTGACAGGAATCCCTCAAAAATAAGGGTCTTTCCACCCGCTCCTGCTACACTTGCAAGGGATGCAAATGCACTTGCTCCAGGAATCGGAATTACCTTGTGTCCAGCCTTTCTTGCAAGCCCCGCAAGGATTGCCCCAGGATCACTGATTCCAGGTGTTCCTGCATCGCTGGCATAGGCAACAGTCTGACCCTCATCAAGCATCTTTATGATCTTTTCGGAAGCAAACTGTTCGTTCTGGGACCTGCAGCTTATCAGTGGTTTCCTTATCTCAAAATGAGTTAAAAGCTGAAGTGTATGGCGGGTGTCTTCCGCCGCTATCACATCAACGCTTTTAAAGGTTTCCAAAGCCCTGTAAGTGATGTCCCCCAGATTTCCTATAGGCGTAGCTACAATATATAATTCTGACACAAGTATAGTATACAACCATGAGTGTTTTTTTGCAACTTTACTGCTAAAAAACCAACTTCCAAATACCGATAATATAAGGGAATTTCTGTATTTTTCGGAGTTTTTTACAATGACTAGAAAGGAAAGAATTGCCGCAACTATTACTGGTATTGCTCTCTTCTGCGTGGCAGCATTGTTTTCCATTGGCCTTCTTTTAGGTCTCCTGGACTTTGGTTCTACAAGCAGCCGTTTTCTTCCAGCCCTAGGACAGATGCTGCTTTCCGTATACGGATTCTGTTCAGTCCTGATTCCTGCATTCTTTTTTGTTTCAGGTGCATTCTGCCTCAGTGCAAAGTGGAACATTCAGAGGGCCTTCATTCTCCTTGTCAGCATCATTCCATTTTTTACCCTTGTGGTTGCAGAAAGGACATGCCTTGCAATTTCAAACATGGACACAAGTCCCCTTGCCTTTGTTAAGATTATTTCAATAATTTTCATCGCACTTCTTCTTGTAGTACTCGAATATCTATTGGCCGTTACCCTTGCCTCCTTCATTGAAAACAAGCTCAAGGCCAAGCCGGAAGAAAAAACTGTTTCCAGGGCAGAAAAAAAGCAGCCTGCCGTTGAAGAAATTGAATGGGGTCCACAGTACAGCAACCTTCCTAAAGCAGATCCAAAAGATTATGAAGACAACGGTGAACTTGATGGTTCCGATAATATCAATGAAGAAACACGGGAATATGTTTCAGCAAAGGAAAAGACCCTTTCATTCCTCAAGACCAAGCCTTCTCACCTCAAGTCTCTCTTTGTCAATAAAATCTCTTTTGCCGGAAAAAAGAATTATCCTGGCGAAAAATTAGAAGCTAAAGAAGAAATCAAAGAACCTGAAGCAGGTGTAGAAATTCCTGCAGCGGAAGTAAAGAATAAGATTTCTTTCAATTGGTCCATTGACGATGAAGGAAACATAAAGAATTCACAAAAAAATTCAGAAACTTTAGCTGTTGAAATTGAAGAAGACGAAAAAATTGCAGATACCATCGATATTCCTTCTGCAGATGAACTTGCAGAATTTTCTGCATCTGAACCAGTGGAAACTGAAGTTCCGTCTCCTGAAAAGGATGAAACTTTTGATGACTTGGATATCATCGATCAGTTTGAAAAAGAATCTGAAAGTCTTACTGGCACCATAAATGATTTTGATGCTGACGACAACATCAATGCCGATGACGAAATTACTTATGACATGGATTTTGAGGAAGCCGAAGAACATATTGATGATGATTTCAATAATGAAGATGTAAATGATTTCCTTTACGGTCAGGAAGATTCGGTTGAAGATCCTGTAATCCAGGATGAAATTGAAGAACCTTTTGAAGACGCTGTCCTTCAGGAAGAAATCGAGGCATCTGCTCTTAATGAAGAAGATGAAAAAATTGATGAATCTTTCATGGAGAATCAGATCATTTCCAACATTGAAAATGCAGATAAAACTGCAAACTTCAATCCAGATGCCACTGGAATTGGAGACATTTTCTCTCAGATGGAACAGGATGCAAGGCAGGCAGTTGAAGGCAATGCAAACGAAAATGTAGATCCTCTTGCTCCTGCTGTAGTTGATTCCAAGGGTAATCTGATTTCAACAAGTCCTGCATCAAATTTAACTGCCAAACCAGAAGCAATCCTTCCTCCAAAAAAGAAGAAGCTTGGCAATTATAAGATTTCCACAGACCTTCTTACAGAGTACGATGAAAACGAATACTGGATCATTGATGAAGAAACAAAGCAGGCTTCACTTAACCTTCAGGAGACCTTGAAGGAATTCAGCATTCAGGCAGAAATTATTGGCATCCGCAAGGGACCTGTTGTTACCATGTTTGAAATTCTTCCTGCCCCTGGCGTAAAGCTTTCAAAGATTGTCGGACTTGCAGACAACATTGCACTCCGCCTTGCAGCAAAGGCAGTCCGCATTGTTGCTCCAATTCCAGGCAAGCGTGCAGTCGGCATTGAAATTCCTAACAGGGAAAGGGCCATCGTTTCTTTCCGCGAATGTATCGAACAGAACAGGCCGGAATGGAAGAAGATGGCTGTCCCTGTAATCCTCGGAAAAGACATTCAGGGTGAAACCCAGATCATGGACCTTGTAAAGACACCTCACCTTTTGATTGCAGGTTCTACAGGTGCAGGTAAATCAGTCTGCGTCAACACAATGATTCTTTCCATCCTCTACAAGCGAAGTCCAAATGATGTAAAGATGATCCTCATCGACCCTAAGGTTGTTGAACTCAAGCTTTACAACAACATACCGCATTTGCTTACTCCCGTAATTACAGAATCAAAGAAAGCAATGCAGGCCCTTCAGTACTGTCTTTGTGAAATGGAACGACGTTATGCCGTCCTTGATAGCCTCGGTTGCCGTGACATTTCCAGCTATAACAAAAAAATTATTGATCAGCACATTGCAACGGAAAAACTTCCTTACCTCATCGTCATCATCGATGAATTTGCAGACCTTATGGCAACTACTGGCAAACAGCTTGAAGGCGTTGTAGCCCGCCTGTGTGCCATGTCCCGTGCGGTAGGCATCCACCTTGTCCTTGCAACACAGCGTCCTTCAGTTGATGTAATCACGGGTTTGATCAAGGCTAACATTCCAAGCCGTGTTGCCTTCATGGTTGCCGCCAAAACAGACAGCCGAATCATCATTGATCAGGTAGGTGCAGAAAAACTCCTTGGTAAAGGTGACATGCTCTATGCAAGTGCAACAGATCCTTTCCCAGTCCGCATCCAGGGAACTTTGGTAACTGACCAGGAAGTTGAAGACGTTGTTGAAGCCGTAAAGGAATGGGGAGAACCCGAATACATCGACGATGAAATTTTTGTTGATGATGAAGAAGACGAAGCAAACGGACAGATGTCTTTGTTCAACGATGGAGCTGATGATCCTTTGTATGACAAGGCATTGGAAATTGTTGTTCAGGCAGGAAAGGCAAGTGCCAGCTACATTCAAAGAAGACTCAGCATTGGATACAACCGTGCAGCACGCCTTGTTGAACTTATGGAAGAACGTGGAATCGTTGGTCCTGCAAACGGGTCAAAACCTCGCGAGATCATCCATGTTCCATAATAATTTTTACTTATGGAAAAACCTGTGATATCATTGGAGGTAAGATATGGAAGAAAGCAATTACGAATCAACAATGAACATTTTGACTCAGTTCCAGAACCTGCAGCAGTCAGGCATGCTTTCCTCTGTCGAAAATTTGAAAAAGGAAAACACTGACCTAATCCGTATAGTCAATGACATTTCCCACTTGATTTCCCTTACACAGGTCGATTCCATGATAGACTTCCTGTGTTCCCGCTTCCTAGAGTACTTTATTCCTGACAAACTTGTATTCCTTTTCCAGCCACCAAGAAAAAAACATTTGAGGCAGTATGTCTACAGAAGACTTGTTAAAACCGACGAAAACATTTCAACCGACTGCTTTTCTTACATAAAAGAATATTTCGATCAAAACCTTACCCAGGAACAATCCGGTGACGTTCATCTTTTCAGTGAAATCAAGGATAAGTTGCCACAGGAAATTGTTGATGAAACTATAACTGACATCAATCCATTGTTTGTAATTCCTTTGATTGCAATTGGTGGTACTTACGGCATTGTATTCATTACAAACAAAATCAATGATTCAGAATACACTGATTCTCAGATTTCATACATCAGCAGAATCTTTTCTATTCTTTCAATCACAATGCAGAATGGTCTTCATTACGAATCTTCCATCACAGATGCAAAGACAGGGCTTTATACCAATGATTTCTTTTTCCAGAGACTCAATTCTGCTCTTTCATCAATCAAAAGGTACAACCAGAGTGCAGGCGTACTTATTCTGGACATAGACTTCTTCAAAAAATTTAATGACACCTGGGGTCATCTTCTTGGAGACAAAGTTTTAATTTCAATTGCAAATACTCTCAAAAAAACCTTAAGGAACGAGGATTGTATTGCAAGATTCGGCGGCGAAGAATTCTCTGTTCTTCTTTCACAGTGCACTCAGGATTCCGTTTTCAAGGTAGCCGAACGAATCAGAAAAGCCATTGAAAAAATGGTAATCTATGAAAACAACACTCCTCTTAAAGTTACCGTCAGCATTGGTGGCGTCATCATCGATCATCATGAATTTCTTGAACCTCGCCAGATATTCAAAAAAGCCGACCAGGCTCTTTACTATTCCAAAGAACACGGAAGAAACCAGAGTACAATTTTCAAGCTGGGGCTCCTTGATTTGGCCAAAATGAGAAATAACGATTTCGACTTCCTGGAAGAGGAATAAAAAGTTGATGTCCTGATTTTCCTATTAAGCTAAAAAAAAGAACTGCAAATAATAAAGGGACTGTCCATATTTTAAAACAAACCAAAAATCAATAACCGTCGCTCATGCTGCGGTTAATGTCCCTCTGGAAAAGTTCTGCGTATGCAAGGCTTCTCTTCTTGAGTTCTTCCTTAAGTTCCTGTGGGAACGGAATGTATCTCCAGAATATTGCCCGAACTTCCTTATCAAGCTTCTGAGTACCATTTGCTTCCTTTGTCATCCAAAGAATATAGTCGTCAATGAAGAACTGCTTGATGTCCCCCTTCATCTTATGCTCTTCAAGATACTGATAGTAATGACCTGTGAGACCATCACTCATCCAGTCAAAGGATGCCTTTTCCTTTGCAACCTGCCAGCGCAAATCGGCAACAGCAGTAAGACAAGCTGTCTTAAGATCGCGCGGATACATAGGAATACAGATTCTACCGCGGCTTGAAAGTCTGTTGAATCTGTCAAATGGTTCCCAACAGAAACCTGAATCCCCGTAAGAAGGAACAAGGAGTGTGTAGGGAACAATTCTATGCGGAATGTTTTTGTGGATGCGGCAGAAACACTGAGGATCAATGGATTCAATCCACTGAAGTTCGCGGATTACGTTTTCACGGAATCCTGTAAATTTGTCGATACAGTGAAAGAATTCCCTTGTAAAGACAGGGAACTGGTTGCCCTGGCGGCCACAAGTCATTTTTTGCATCTGCCTCAAAGTATTCATTTCTCCAAGGATTTCTTCCTTGCCAACACTAACTTCTTCAACGATTTCACCTGACTTTGCATTGAGGCTATCCTCAATTCCCTTGGCTTCCTTAAAATCGTTCAGGTAATTTGTAAGTTCCTTATCAACCTTCTGGAGTGAACGGAAAAGGTTTGTAATGTCACTGAACATCTTTCTCTGCAAATCAGTATAAGGTGCCTTGTGAGGCTCAAAACCGATGACAGATTCGTGGACAAATAGTTCCTCCATCCTATTTTTTACCTGAGCTTCAAGAGTCTGCCTTTCTGATTCCTTCGCATTGAGAAGGCTTTCCGAAGTCTGAATTTTTCCGCTGTTCTTGCTCTTTAGCTGCTGAAGCCTTGCCTGTTCAGCGCCAGGTCCCTTATTGCCACCCTTAACAGGAGCCTCATCTGTTGCAGAAGGCTTCATATGTCCAAGGGCAATGCTCTTGATCCATTCATCCATATAAAGGACAGGTTCATAGGTATTGTTCCTGTCGATGGATTTTGCAAACATTGTTTTCTGTTCTGGAGTAGCAAGTGAAGGCAGAAGAATGCCGAATCTCATGGCCATTCTCTTACAGTCCGGAATTCCAGTGCTTGCCATTTTTGGAGCAAGTGTCCTCAAGAACTCCCAGTATGCAGTTACAATCTGCTGGCGATAAACTGTTTTGTCCTTTTTGTCCTGACAGTTAAGGTATTTAACAAGGAGTCCATGCAGGCGCTGAGAACTCTGTCCTTCACCTGTAAGACATTTTTTATAGTATGAAGGATCATCGTAAATCTGATTTGGTTCTTCATTGAAATATTTTTCAATTGGACGGAATTCTTTTATGTTAAGGTCAACTTCAGGAATGCATCCAATCATTTTTGGTTTGCCTACAGAATTTTCCTGCTCTTCAACATAGCGGCTGAAATCTCTGTTTGAAGAAGTACTCATCAAATCAGTAACATTCTGTGGTTCAAAAGTTATGCTGTTTGATTCTGCCTGAGAAAAAAGAGCCTCAAAAGACTGATCGTCATCTTCGTATGCCATTGGTATACTCCCGAAACTGTTTTTATCTTCTTATTATAACATGCAGAAATATTAGTTGTAAACAAAAGGTTTTTTAGTATTGACTCTGTATGGAAACAGTTTTGCATGGCATTTCCATACATTGCTACTGTTAAAGGTCTCTGACAGACTTTCTTTCCACCAGTTCAGCCTTTACTCTGACGCAGTCATGAACAGGAATTCCAACAAGAAGGTTCATAAGCATTTCAGAAGAAAGCTTACCGATGGTAATTCTGTTCTGTTTGAATGTAGTTAATGAAGGTGTAATGAATTCAGATGCCTGTTCGTCATCAAAACCGATGATTGAAACCTGCTCAGGCATCTTAACGTTTATTGATTCAAGATATTCCATAGCACCGAAAGCCATGTTGTCATTGGCAATAAATACTGCAGTAATTTCTGGATTTTTTTGATAAAGCCTTTTCATGGCTTCATATCCTGATTCTCTTGTCCATTTTGAACAATACTCAATGTTGTTTTCGCTGAATTCAACGCCAGCTTCCGAGATGGCTTTTTTTAGCCCTTCAAGTCTTTCCTTTGCAGCAAGATTGAATTCAGTAAAGGAACCTGAAATGTATCCTATTTTTTTGTGGTTTTTCTCTATGAAGTATTTTCCCGCCCTATAACCTGCATCAACATTAGCAGTAACTACCGAAGGAACTCCAGGAATAAGGTAGTTGATTGAAACACAGGGAATGTCTGAATTCGCAAGTTCCATCAAATCTTCGTCAACACTTAATGGATTGATGATCATTACAGCATCAACATTTCTGTGGTGACAATGTTCAAGATAAGAACGCTTTTTTGCAAGAAGTGAACGAGATAGAAAAATCAGGTCGTACCCGGAATTTTCCATCTCGGTTCTGATTGTATTCATGATACCGCCAAAAAGAGGATGCTCAAAACCGCGCTGCATGTCGGCATCTTCAAAAATCACGCCTACAAGGTATGACTTTTTTGTAGTGAGAGAACGTGCAGCCATATTCGGTTTGTAACCGAGTGCTTCAGCAGCCTTAAGGATCTTGTCCCTAGTCTTTACGCTCAAGCCTCCGGTTCCATTCAGTGCCTTGGAAATTGTAGGAGCCGAATATCCTGTTTCCCTGGCAATATCATAAATCGTCACCATTTAACTATACTCTTTTGTAAACAAAGTATTCAAAGTCAGCAGGTTTTTCATACTGAACCATATCAGCGCAGTACATTCCAACGAAAGCTCCTGTGAATCCCTGTCCACCGTACTCGTCCGAAAGCTTTGTAGCATCAAGCAATGGTCTCATCTGGCGGAAGTTTACTCCGTCCTGTGACCACCAGAAGAATCCCTTCTTTCCGTTTACCTTGAGCTTGATCCATACAGGCTTATTGTCTTCGATTGGAATTTCAATCTCACGGATGAATCCTTCAGGCATGATTGTCATTACATTGAGAACTTTTCCAAGCTTTTCATCGTGAGTAACAACACAGAGGTACTGTGTCTGTTCATCATAGCGGTAAACCATTCCTGCAAAATGCTGGAAGTTTGTAGGATTGAATTCAAGTTTTGTTTCAGCTTCAAAGTTAAAGTCTGTCTGGCGGCGAGCAACAAGACCTTGTTCGAAAGTTGAAACAGGAGACTGTCCGCCGTGAATTCTAAGCCAGCCTGGCCTTTCCTTTGTGCTGAACCTTTCTTCTGTCATCGGGATGCGGAGTGTCTTGAAATCAAGCTTCCAGTCATCATTGTTGAAAGTATATTTTTCTGCAGGATGAATTGCTCCGTGTCCTGGAAGTACTTCGCCTTCACCTTCCACTTCAATGTATTCTGGCGGGAAGTTCTGGAGTGAACCATCAGGCTGCTTTACGAATGGCCAGCCATCCTTCCATTCAAGTTCTGCAATGCCAGTTTCACGACCAAGAATACATCTTTCTGTTCCTTCTACAGGGCGACCGCAAAGATATACAAGATAGTCTTTCTTTCCGTCTGGACTCTTGCACATTGCTCCGTGTCCTGCACGCTGAAGCTGAATTTCGTCATGACCATAAGAAGAAATCAATGGATTGCAAGGATGAACTTCATAAGGTCCTGTGATGGATTTAGACCTGCCGCAGCTTATAGCATGTTCATAGCATGTACCGCCTTCAGCAGCAAATATGTAGTAGTATCCGTCTCTCTTGTAAAGATGTGGACCTTCAACAAGACCAATGTCTGTTCCGCGGAAAATCTTGTGAACAGGGCCAACAAGCTTCTTCTGCTTTGCATCATATTCCTGAAGGAGAATACCGGAGAACTGGCGAGGACCTGTCTGGCGGTAATCCCATTCCATATTGATATACCAGTGCTTTCCGTCATCATCGTGGAACATTGAAGCATCAAAGCCACTTGCATTCATGAATACAGGGTCCGACCATGGACCTTCAATTGAAGGAGCTGTTGTAAGGTAGTTTGGACAATCCTTCCAAGGACCGTCATTCCAGCTGCGAACATTTGTATAGATCAAATAGAAAAGTTTTTCAGTTTCACAATATGTAAGACATGGAGCCCAGATACCGCAGGAAGCCTTGTTTCCAGCCATATCAAGGAGTGTTTTTGTCTGTAACGGCGAGGCAACCGGTTGCCAATCAATCAAATTTTTTGACCTATGAAGCTCTACGCCAGGAAACCACTCAAAAGTAGAATTTGCAATATAGCATTCACCGTTTGCGTTAACGATGGATGGATCTGCATGAAAACCAGAAAGAATTGGATTGAAAACCTTCATTATTTTAACTCCAGAAAATATTTTTTATGAAAAAAAAAGCAGGGTTCCCAGTCCGGAAACCCTGCTGCAAAATTAGGACTATTCCTTTACAGAACCCATTGTAATTCCGGAAATGATGTATCTAGACATGAATGCATAGAATACAAGAATTGGAATAAGGGATACAGCAACACCAAGGTAGATTGAACCGTATTCTGTACGGTAGATATCACCACGAAGTGTCTGAACAAGCATAGGAAGTGTATACTTCTTCTGATCCGAAAGGAGAACGAATGGTGTCATGAAGTTGTTCCATGAACCAACGAAAGAGAAGATACACTGTGCTGCAAGAGCAGGAATCATAATTGGAAGAATAACGATATTGAAGATCATGAATTCACCTGCACCATCGATACGACCAGCATCGATAAGTTCAAATGAAAGGATTGATTCCATATACTGTTTGATGAACAATACAGTACCTGCAGAAGCGATTGTTGGAACAATCAAAGGAATGAAACTGTTTGTAAGGTGACACTTAGCCATGAACTGGTAGAAACCAATGAATGAAAGTGTACCTGGAATCATGATAACGATAAGGATGAATGCCCAAAGGAAATTTCGACCTTTAAATCTATATACATGAATTGCATATGCTGTAAGTGTAGAGAAGTAAACACCAAGCACTGTACAACAAACAGAAATGAAAGCACTGTTGCTGAAACCTTGCCAAATCTGGAAGTTACGGTTTGTAAGGTTCTTCCAGTTTGTCATTGTATTTCCACCAGGAAGGAAAGAAAGACCTTCGTTAATCTGTGCATTCGAACGTGTTGCATTGATAAGCATCAAATAAATTGGCACAACCGCTATAATTGTAAAGACGATCATGAGAACATAAACTATCGATCTTTTGGCGGTAAGGGTTGCTCTATCGCTTTTCATCTATTGTTCCTCCTTTTTTCATACAAGTAGTGATGAAGTGCAACTACACCAACACCAACATAACCGAATGCGAGCAAGAGAATAAACAATCTTGTCCACATGTAGAGAGCGAATCCAACGATGATGAAAACCAACATAAGCAAGAGATACCACCACTGGTTGAACTTACGGTCCTTAATCATCTGGTTGATCATAGTAGCAAGAAGGATTGTAATGATGAACACTCCAATGGCAATTGCTGCTGCATAAGAATAGTCAGTCTTTCCCTGGAAGCCCATATTATACAGGTAAACACCCATTGTTCTGATAGCATAGCGAGGGCCACCGCGCATATCTGTAAGAAGGAATGGAATTTCGAAGAGCTGCATACCACCAATCATTGATGTTACGAGGAGGTAAAGCATCATTGGGCGAAGCAATGGGATTGTAATCATCCATGTCTGCTGCCTCTGGTTTGCACCGTCAACAACAGCGGCTTCGTACAATGAAGGTGAAATACTTGTGATACCTGCCATAAGCATGATCAAAGTATGTCCACACCACATCCACCACTGAATGAATGCAACGATAATTCTTGGAACCCAGTCAATGAGGTAATCCTTGTCTGGAGTAACATTCATACGGAAAAAGTTGAAACCACGGAGAACTTCCTGTCCATCAACAATTTCAGTAGCCCATATATTCAAGGTACCAGTAAGGAACTGGTTAACAGGACCAATTGGATATGCAAACAAACTGCGGAACAAAATAGCAATAGATGCTGTTGTAAGCAAGTTTGGCATATAGAATACGGCTCTGAATATACCTTTACATTTCAAATTCAAACGGAAATCTGTGAACCAGATTGCAAAAATAAGAGCAATACTAAGCTGAGGGGCAAAGTTAAGTCCCCACATACAGAAAGTATTGTAAACAGAATCCCAGAAGTACTTGTCTGTAACAAGCCTCTTAAAGTTTTCAAGACCAACAAAGCCCATATCTGTCTTGAAGCCCTTTATGTCGCTGAAACCGAGCAGAAGGGTATAGATTACAGGCCAAAATTGGAATGCTGCGTAAACCAGGATAAAAGGCAGAACAAAAACTGCACCTGCTCTGTTAACTCTAGTTTCTATTCCGGATTTTTTCTTCATCAAAGCACCTCACAAATTCCGGCAGAAACCGGACAAAAAAAAACCCAATATAGTCGCCTGTTTCCAGGCGGCTATATCAGGTATTAAACACTAATCAAATTAGTTAGCAAGTGAAAGCTGTGCAGCAACCTGTTCCTTGAAGTCAGCGATTGCCTGTTCCATAGACTTTTCACCGTTTACGTAAGAACCTACAGCTTCACCGAAGATTCCTTCGATAGCCTGGTCTGTACCCTGTGAGAGCTTTCCGTTAACAGACTTTGCCATTTCAGCAAATTCTGCATAGTGGTTCTGTCCACCAAGGAATGCTTCAGAGAAGTTATCCTTAACCTTTGCAATAACCTTAGCGTTAGAAACAACGTCGCCAGTGTCCTTTGCCCAGTTTTCAAGGAATGTATCGTCTGTAGCTACGTACTTGATGAGTTCCTTAGCTGCATTTGGGTTCTTTGTCTTTGCCCATGCACCTACCCATGTACCACCCCAGCGGTATCCTACTGGACCAGCACACATTGCCCAGTCACCTGATGTTTCTGGAGCATTTGTCTTAAGAACATAGTGGAGACCCCATGTTGGGAGGAAGTAAGAGAATACTTCCTTTGTGTTTCCTGCTTCATCAGCAAGAACACCCTTCATACCAGCGAACCAACCTTCTGACCACTGACCAACACGACCTTCAAGACCACGATCCTTAAGAACCTTACACATCTTCATATATTCTTCCATAAGTGGATCTACAACGAGCTTGTTGTTTACTACCCATGGATCCTTGCGGCCAGATGCGTATGGCTTGAAGAGGTCACCTGTTGAAGAAATGATGTAGCAGTTTCCGTTTGACTTATTCTTGAGGAGTTCTGCTGTTTCAAGGAACTTGTCCCAGTTAGCAAGAGCCTTCTGTACTTCTGCTGGATCATCTGTTCCGAGGTACTTCTTTGCGAGTGAGCGGCGGTAGAATACAGCACCTGGTGTTACCTGCCATGAGAGACCGTAAACCTTTCCGTTGTATGTACCAACTTCTGCTGGGTAAGCAATCATCTTGTCTTTGATTTCGTTGTATACGTCTGTAAGATCAAGGAGAAGTCCTGATTCAACATACTTGCGAACGAATGCGTCTTCGAGAGCGAAAACGTCTGGACATCCTGAACCAGATGCGAGAACTGGGTCAAGCTTGTTTGGGAACTGGTCTGTTGGTGTGAGTGAGTATTCGATTTCATACTTACCCTTGAAGCGACCATCTTCCTGGAAATACTTTGTGATCATTCCGTCCAATTCGTCTGTGAACGACCATACTACGAGCTTGTTGCTTGCATCCTTACCAGCTGATGCTCCGTCTTTCTTTGCACATCCTACGAGTGCAAGTGATGCACATGCTACTGCAGCAGCAACTGCAACCAATTTCTTCATACGTTCCTCCTATTAGTTATGCATATGAAAATATTACATCGGACTCCACTATTTTTAAATTTTTAATTAGGAACCCGAGGGTTAAGATTTAAAATCCGGACGTCCATACGGGCAACCGGTTTCAAATATTAGTATAAGTCCCCGATATTAAATTGTCAAACAAATTCTTACCAAAATCACTATTCTAAGGTGAAAATTCTTCAATTTATTGAGCGTTTCTTCCATTTCCAAAAAAAATCATAAGATTTCAAATATTTTCAATAGAAGAAAAACGATTCATATTGTTAACTTTTAGAAGTTGCCTGCATTTTTATGATTGAATGTAGACAAACAATATATTTTCTGTATATTGAAATAATAAAACAATGAAAGGAGTTCAGAATGCAGTACGGCTATTTTGACGATGAAGCAATGGAATACGTTGTAACACGCCCTGACACACCTACATCTTGGAGCAACTATCTTGGTTCTACAGAATACGGTGCTGTCATCACAAACAATGCTGGCGGTTACGGTTTTTACAAATCTGGTGCACAGGGAAGATTCATGCGCCTCAGATTCAACTCAATCCCAATGGATCAGCCGGGAAGATACTTCTACCTTCGCGACATGGAAAGCAAGGACTATTGGTCTGCTTCATGGCAGCCTGTAGGAAAACCACTCGACAAATACAAGAGCATCTGCCGCCACGGTACTGCTTACTCTATCTTCGAAACTGAATATGAAGGCATCAAGTCTGAAGCAAAGTACTTTGTTCCTCTTGGGCAGACATTCGAATACTGGAGGCTCAAGGTAACAAACACAGGTTCAAAGGCAAGAAAACTCCGTGCTTTCACATACTGTGAATTCTCTAACCAGTGGAACACAACTCAGGACCAGGTTAATCTTCAGTATTCCATCTTCATCTGTAAGGGAGAAAAGGCAAAGGAGAACATGCTCCGCTATTCCATCCACGAAAACCTTTACCTTCAGCACCAGAAGAACCCAGCCATCGGTGACTACATGAGCGAATGGATGGCCCTCGTTGGACAGCCAATGACAGGTTACGATACAGACCGCCAGTCATTCATCGGCACATACGGAAGCTACAAGGAACCTGATTCAGTCATCAACGGGGAATGCAAGAATTCTAATGCATACGGTGACAACATCTGTGGCTCAATGCAGTCTGACATCGAACTTGCACCTGGCGAAACAAAGGAGCTTGTAGTTCTCCTTGGCATCGGCGATGCAAATGTTGAAGGAGAAAAGGCAGTCAAGGAATTCGGTTCAATCGCAAAGTGCGATGAAGAATTCGACAAGCTGGTCAAGGCATGGCACGCAAAGCTCGGAAGCCTTAATGTTAAGACTCCAGACGAAGACATCAACCACACAGTAAATGTCTGGGGACTTTACAACTGTCTCATTACATTTGCATGGTCTCGTGCAGCTTCCCTCGTTTACAACGGAGAACGCGACGGCCTCGGCTACCGTGATTCAGTTCAGGATATCCTCGGTGTATCAGCAGCAATCCCAGAAGAAGCTGAAGAACGCCTTGTTCGCCTCTTGAGCGGACAGTTTGCAAACGGCGGTGCCCTTCCTGTTATTTCAAAGGACTTCGTTGCAGGAAAGCAGAAGATGATTCCGGCAGAAGAATTCCGTTCAGACGACTGCCAGTGGTTCTTCAATGCAATTCCGTGTTTTGTTGCAGAAACAGGCAAGTTTGACTTCTACAACCGTGTAGTTCCTTACGCAGACCAGGGAGAAGCAACAGTATACGGACACCTTAAGCAGGCTCTCCTTTTCAACCTTGAAAGAACGGGTGCAAACGGGCTCCCTTGCGGACTCCTTGCAGACTGGAACGACTGTCTTAAACTTGGCTACCACGGTGAATCCCTCTTCGTTGCATTCCAGCTCCGCCTTGGACTTACAACTTATGCAGACATTTCAAAGCGCCTTGGAAAAGAAGACGAAGCAAAGTGGGCAATCGCAGAACGCGACAAGCTTGATGCAAACATTCAGAAGAAGTGCTGGGATGGAAAGTGGTTCGTTTGGGCAATCGCTGAAGACGGAACAGTTTACGGAACTCACTCAATCGAAGAAGGACAGATTTACTTCAATACTCAGGTATGGTCAGTTCTTTCTGGAGCCGCAACACCAGATCAGGTTCGCGACTGTCTTGCAAGCGTAAAGGAAAAACTTGCAACACCTTACGGACTCATGCTCTGTGCTCCACCATTCATTTACGCAAGCCGCAACATCATGACATCTGTTGTATATCCTGCAGGCATTAAGGAAAATGCAGGTATCTTCAATCATACACAGGGTTGGGGCGTTATCGCTGAAATCATGCGCGGAAACGGAGACCAGGCTTATGAATACCTTAAGGCTGCCCTTCCTGCTGCATACAACACAAAGGCAGAAGTTCGCCAGAGCGAACCTTATGTAATCGGTCAGACAACATATTCTTCTGTTAGCCCTCGTGCAGGAAACACAAGAGTATCCTGGCTTTCTGGTGCCGCTACATGGAACTACTACTCCATTACTCAGTACATGCTCGGTATCAGACCTCAGTGCGACGGTCTCTTGCTTGATCCATGTCTCAAGGCAGACTGGGACGGCTTTACAGCAGACCGACGCTGGAGAGGTATGAAACTCCACATTGAAGTAAAGAATCCCCAGCATGTCAACAAGGGTATCGAATACATCGAAGTGGATGGAAAGAAAATCGAAGCAGCAGTTGTTCCTGTATCAATGCTTAAAGACGGCAGCAAGATTGTTGCCTACATGGGCAAGAATGCAGTCGCAGTTGAAAACGAAAGAATGTAAGTTGATTTGATTCTTTAAAAGAACGCAGCCCTCTGATTTTGCGATCGGAGGGCTGTTTTTTTACATAGGCATCATTGATTCAACTTCAGAAAGCGAAAGACCCGAAAGTTTCGAAATTTGCTCTGCAGAAAGATTCATCTGAATTCCAGTCTGAACCACTTCAAGGGATTTCATCCGGCTACCTTCTGCTAATCCTTCTGCTAATCCTTCTTCTCTGGCCTTCTTGCGCTCATCACGCAGCATAAGCTTTCGCCAGTATTCCTCGTTATACAAAAAATCATACATAATGTCGTTCAACTCCGTTTCATGTTCCTTCAGGAATTCTGACAGCAGCTTTTTATCAAAACAAATCCTAAAGGTATATTTGACTGCAAGCACAATGCTTTCAGGATATTTTTTCCGCATTTCGTCAAATACTTTGCAGAAATTAATATACTGGTAGATTATATCTCCTTCCTTGCTATCATAAATCATTTTGACATTTAATTGTAGTGGTGAAACCGTACCGTCGGGGAAATGATCATTAAGTTTTATCCGTTCAGGGTGGTTTGATTTTTCGCCTGTGAATATTACATATACTTCAGGTACAGGCAGTTCAACTGTTGACGATGTAAAAAGGGAAATTTTATTTTTTTCCAAATACCTTTTATATGTTTCCGAAAGATATAGAAGACTGCGGGCTGCCATATTTCCATTCCAAGTTGACTGTGCTTCAACCAATAGAATTAGTCTGCTTCTAAACATAAGCCCAAGATCATTGTAGATACCGTCGGTCATTACGTTTTCTATAGTAATGATTTCTATGTCATCTTCAGTTGCATCCTTTTCTTCCGGATGAAGAACCTTAAAAAGCTGCAGGGCATACTTTTTTCTGCCAAAAAGATTTGTAAAGACAGAGTCCTTCGCTTTGCGTTTATATTTCAATATTTCTCCTTTCCCACTCATATATCTTATAAACGCGAAAAATATAAAAATGTGCTGTTTTTGAAAAAATAAAATGAAATTCCAGCGGATTTGTTCGTGCCTACGGCGTTCACGGGAATGTCACGCGGATTCGAAAAATCTGACGATTTTTCTGGATGGGAGAATGCTAAAAACTACCGCATATTTAGTATAAGCCGCTTGGTTCCGACTTGCTCAATCGGCGCATCAACACTTTCTATGGACAGTCATTTGTAATAAATATAAAAAAAAGACCGCCCAAATGGACGGCCTTAATCTTAACAAGTACTAAAGATTAGTCTTCGAATTCGATTTCACATTCGTTGATTGTATCTACGAGAGTAACCTTTCCCTTGAGCGTAGAATTTGCATAAGCATTGAGGTACATACCGAGCTTATACTGTGTAGCCTTTGTATCACCTGTCTTTGCAGCTTCAATAGTATTTGTCTTCTTTGCCGATGCATCTGTCTTAAGCTTCTTTGCAGTTGCATCCCAAGCTTCAGAGTCATAAATCTTGATTTCGTAAGAACCATTCCCTTCATCAGACTCAACCTTTCCGTCTTCATCTGTGTCAGGACCACCTGCAAGAAGTTCTACATATACTGTTACATCACCTGTAGCAGCCCTGATTCCTGTATCTACAAAGTTTCCTGAGATATCAGCTTCTGTTGCAAGACATTCCGTTTCACCAATCTTTTTTCCATTCTTGTCACAAAAGTTATTTGCTTTGTTGAGGTTTTCCGAAGCTAATGAAACATTTGTAAAGTATGAAATGTCAATGTCATTAACTTAAGCCGATCTATAGCAAAAATATGTGCATGACTTGGGTTTCAAATTCAATTCAAAAGAACGACCAGGTCTATCTGGTAATAGATTTTTTGAAATCAAAAAAATTACATTTTCTTCCGGGCACAAACCTTTTAAG
>JAHAZL010000092.1 GCA_018384055.1 Treponema sp. | reverse complement strand
TTTAGAATCCAGCTTAAGGCCATCTGAGCAAGGGTCTGTCCCCTTGATTCGGCAATTTTATTGAGTCCATTGATTTTTGAAATTATGCTTTCTGTAAGGGCTTCCTTGCGCAGAAATGGTGTATTTTTTCCGATTCGGCTGTCTTCTGGAATACCATTAAGATAACGGTCAGTCAAAAGTCCCTGTGCAAGAGGAGAGAAGGTGATGATTCCTTTTCCTTCTGCAGGAGCATTTTTCTTAAGACCGTTGTTTTCAATGGTTCTGTCAAAAATGTTGTACTTGTTCTGGTTGATGATGAAAGGCGTCTTAAGGTCAGACAGAATTTTTGCCGCCTTCTTCATTGTCTTTCCATCGTAGTTAGAAATTCCAACATAGAGGGCTTTCCCTGATTTTACAATCTGATCCAATGCACCCATGGTTTCTTCAAGAGGCGTGCTTGGATCCATGCGGTGATGATAGAAAATGTCCACGTATTCAAGTCCCATCCCTTTAAGGCTTTGGTCAAGACTGGCAATCAAATATTTCCTGCTGCCCCAGTCACCGTAAGGACCAGGCCACATTCCATATCCTGCTTTTGTGGAAATAATAAGTTCATCCCTGTAAATGCCAAGATCTTCCTTCAGTATCTTACCAAAATTTTCTTCTGCAGAACCTGGAAGTGGACCGTAGTTGTTTGCCAGATCAAAATGTGTGATTCCTGCATTAAAGGCGGTAAAGCACATCTGTCGCATGGTTTCAAAGTCATCGTTTGTTCCAAAGTTGTGCCATAAACCAAGGGATACAGCCGGAAGCATCAAGCCTGACTTTCCGCAGCGATTGTATTTCATTCCGTCATATCTTTTTTCAGAAGCAAAGTAGCTCATTGCTGTTCCTCCGATTATATAATACAACTTAAAGTTAACTTGAACTCAAGGGGTTTTGTGATAAAATATGACTGGTGAAAGGAGCATGTATGTATTCAATAAAGGAAATGTCAGATAAATTTAATCTTACTTCTTCGGCCCTCAGATATTATGAGGAAATAGGTTTGCTGGAAAATGTTGAACATCTAAACGGCTATCACAGAAAGTATGATGATTCCCATGTGGACAGGCTTAATGCCATTGAGTGTTTTAAAAAAGCCGGTCTTCCATTAAAGGAAATAAAACGCTTCTTTGAGTATGAAAGAAACATTCAAAAAAAGTCGCAGAATATTCTTGAAATGATGATGGAGCAGAAAAAGAAAACAGAAAAAGAAATAAAGGACCTTAAGGCAGGCCTTGCCCATCTGGAAAAGAAAATAAAATATTACACAATGGTAGACAAGGCTGTTAAGGAAGGAAAAAAGATTCCTTCCTGGAGTGAAGTGATAAAATGATTTTTATCTTGTAATGGGAATTCTGCCTTCGTATTTTTTTAATTCAGATTCGATTTCTTTTGCTGGATGAATTTCACCTTCATTGATTCCAGGACAGTGTTTTTTTTCAGCATCCCATTTTTCTTTTGATTCAAGAATCTTAGTCCAGAAAGGGTAGGTGCTGCACTGAACTGGACGGGCAGCGTAGCACTGGCAGCCTGGAAGTGAAGGGTCCCAGAAAATGCAATCGTCTGTTTCCTCTGATTTATGCATTGTTTTCAAACACAGGTATTCCTTTCCGTCTGCATTTTCAAGCCACTGGCAGTACACCTTTATGAACTGTTCTTCCGTGAGTTCTGCCCAGGAAGCAAGACGCGACAAATCATCTTCTGAAAGCATTACGACACCACCCTTGAACCTGCAGCAAAGGGAACAGCCGTTACAGGAAAATTTAACTTCTTCCACTTTTTTAGAATCCCACGATTTCATTGAAAGCCTGGATTGCGAATTGGTCGCTCATACCGCTGATGAATTCAATGATGCATTTTTCCCAGCTTTCGTTGTCGTTGATGTCGAACACCTGTATTGTCTTTACATGAAGGATGTTCTTTTTCTGGGCATCATAGTTTGAATATTTAACAAGCCAGTTTCCGAAAGTTTTCTGAAGGCTTGGCATATATCTCAATGCCTGTTCAACTCTTCCATTCTGTGCATACACCTGAAGTTTCATCAAAGTCCTGAATATTGTGCTCAGTATGTTTTCTGCATAGCGGGCAAATTCTTCAAGCCTCCAGTTCTTGTAGATGTTGGCATAGCTGAATCTTTTGAGTTCCGAAATGAACTTGTAGTACGGTTCGCTGAAGCAAAGACCTTTTTCTGGAGAACTCTGGTCACAAAGGTCAACTATCATGTCGTTTATGAGAACTGTAGTATTTACTGCACGGCCTGATCGATAGACACCGTTTGTCGTGTGGTTTGAATATTTCTTGTTTGGCCCAAAGCCAAGGGTTGCGCCAACGATTTCCCTAAGCTGACGGTAAGCTGCCATGTCCAGTATGTGGTAGCTTCTTGCATCTTCAATGTCACGGCCAAGAAAGGAAACCTTGTCGGCAACCTTTACGATGCAGCCTTCCCATGTGTAAGGAGAAACAACACCAGGTCTTTTGATGTTGTATAGATCCATGGCTTCTTCACGGGGCTTTAACCCCTGCTGGTCGACTTCTCCGCAGTGGCAGATGAGTCCGTCGCGAACGGCGTAGGTTAAATCAAGGTTTGTTCCGTAACCGTCAGGATCCTGAAGGGTTTCAATGTAGTCTGCAAAGAAAAGGCTGTTCCTTTCGTGCCAGAATTTCTTAGGTGCATTTTTACCTTCCTTCTGGTTTGAAATTAGTTTGTTCAGTATGTCTTCACCTGTATGCCCGAAAGGTGCATGACCTATATCGTGGCCAATGGCGATTGCTTCAGTAAGTTCAGCATTGAGTCCTAGATGTTTTGAAATTGTAGTGCTTACGCTTGCAACATGGTTAACATGTTCGATTCTTGTGCAGATGTGGTCGTTCTGCGGTGCATAGAAAACCTGAGTCTTGTGCTTCAATCTTCTGTAGGCTTCGCAGTGGAGGATGCGGGTGTAGTCTCGTTCAAATTCTGAACGGATTCCATTTCTGTTGTAGAGGGAATGTTCGCGTTTTACGGCTTGTTCCCACTTTGGATTATTCTCATCACATCTAACATTTACAAATGAATCTTTCATATTTATATTATAATATAAAATTGTTTTTTTGTTTTGTTATTTAGAATACATTTTTATTAAATTGAAAATTTCTAAATGGGAAATTTCGGATTTTGCAAATGATGTATCTGGTGACTGCTTGTTTTGACAATCAAACTTCTCATGCATTGGACAGGATTATTGATGATACTGCGGAATTCACAGGAAATGATTTCATGACTGCCAATCATATTCCTTCTCATTTAACTTTGCTGCAGTTTCACAGTAAGGCTGATGCAGAAAAAATAATATCTGTTTTTGAAAATGCATTTTTCCCGGATTATAAAATTGATGTTTCTTTCAAAAAATGTCAGTCTGAGATTCCCCATGTACTTTATGTTCCTGTTGTAAATGAAAAACTTATGAAACTCAATAAAATGTTTTCAGATTCATTTTCTTTGCTGGATGAAACTATAATCAGCCCTCATTATTGTCCTGAAAAATTTTATCCACATGTTTCCCTTGCAAAGAGACTTGAAGATTTTCAGCGAAAGAAAGGAATTGAATTCATGAAAGAGTTAAAAATGCCCTCATCAGGAAAAATAGCTTCTATAGTTCTTACTGAGGGAAAACCACCAAAAAAACTAAGTGAAATTTCTTTGACCTAGCCATGCCATAACAGTTTTTCAATTTACATTCGCCGGTTCATTCATTATTATTTTCTTACTTCTATTCAGAGGAAAATATCATGCTGTTTTTTGTAAATGATTATTGCGAAGGTGCACACCCAAAAATTCTTGAAAAATTAGTTGAAACAAATATGGAAAAACTTTCAGGTTATGGAACCGATGTCTATACAGAAAGTGCAAAAAAGAAAATTGCCGCTGCCTGCGGTTGTCCTGATGCCCAGATTGTTTTTCTTACAGGCGGAACCCAGACAAACCAGATTGTAATAGACACAATCTGCCATGACTACGAAGGCGTAGTCTCTGCAACTACAGGACATGTAACCTGTCACGAAGCAGGAGCCATTGAATTTTCAGGACACAAGGTTCTTACAACAGAAACAAAGGATGCAAAGGTAGTTGCTTCAGGACTCAGAAAAACTCTTGCAGATTTTTTTGCAGATGAGAACCACGAACAGATGGTGTTCCCTGGAATGTGCTACATAAGCCAGCCTACAGAATACGGCACCCTTTATTCTAAAAAAGAACTGGAAGACATTTCTGCAGTTTGCCATGAGTTCAACATTCCTCTTTATATGGATGGAGCTCGCCTTGGATATGCCCTTGCCGCAAAAGAAAACGATGCTTCAATGGAAGATATTGCCCGCCTCTGCGATATATTTTACATCGGCGGAACCAAAGTCGGAGCCCTTTGCGGAGAAGCCCTTGTATTTACAAAGAAAAATATGCCAGCCCATTATGTGGCTCAAGTAAAGCAGCACGGTGCCCTTGTTGCAAAGGGAAGGTTGAACGGAATTCAATTTGATGTGCTTTTTACTGATGGACTATACACAAAGATTGCCGCCAATGCCATCGAATGTGCCGACAGAATCAAGACTGAACTAAAAAAGAAAAACTATACTTTCTGCATAGATTCGCCTACAAACCAGATTTTTGTAGTTCTTGAAAATGAACAGTACAAGAAACTGACTGAAAAAGTTGCCGTAAGCTTCTGGGAAAAATATGATGAAGGACATACAGTAATCAGAATTGCCACAAGCTGGGCAACAAAAATGGAAGATGTAGAAGAACTCTGCAAGATTTTGTAGCGCTATAAGGAATCATTCTAAAGAAAATATAAATGAAACTATAAATATTCCATTTTGTTTAGTCTGATTTTTTTAGACAATTGCAGAACTATGACTATTTCTGGTGCCATATTTGATCTTGACGGAACATTGATTGATTCCATGGGTATTTACGACGAAGTAGGTGGTGCATGTCTTGAATGGTTAGGTTTGAATGAGAATTCAGAACTGAAGAAACTCTTTTTTACAAAAACAACAATAGAGTTGTCTCATGTTTTCAGGGAAAAATACGGCATCAATAAAACAGAATCGGAAATAGTAGATGGAATTAACGATGTTTTATTTGATTTCTATGCCAATAAAATTAAAAAAAAGGAAGGCATCCTTGAATTCCTCGAACTGCTCAAATCAAAAAATGTAAAGATGGCACTTCTTACAGCTTCAGATAGGAAAGTTGTGTTTCCCTGTTTAAAACGAAACGGGCTCTTGGAATATTTCTATGAATTTGTTTTTTGCTCGGAATACAATACTTCAAAACATGAAGGGGATATTTTTTTATTTACAATGAATCTTCTTGGCTCAAGAAAAGAAGAGACCATTGTCTTTGAGGATGCACTTTATGCCATTAGGTCTGCAAGAAAAATTGGCCTTAAAACATGTGGAATTGAGGATGAATGGTGTAGCAAAGATAAAAATAAAATTGTAGAATATAGTGATTTCTACGGAAAAAACTGGGCTGAAATCAAGGGAATTTTTGATGGCTTTCGATGGGAAACCTAAAAAAATTACTAAATGACATAAAAAAAATACCTTATCATAAATGTTGTTTTATGATTGAATTTCAATAGTGCAAAGAGGCACGGAATGTGAAGTAATCTTCCTGTTCCGTGCCTTTTTTTATTGCTCAAGAGGTGAAATATGAAGAAACTTGAAGGAAAGGTATGTGTAATCACAGGTGCATCTAAGGGAATTGGTGAAGGCATTGCCAAAGTGTATGCAAAATACGGCGCCAAGCTTGTTCTTGCTGCAAGGGGACCTAAGGTACTTGAACTTGCTTCTGAATTGAAATCACAGGGATTTGAGGCAACTGGAGTTCAGGTTGATGTTTCTGATTTTGAAAGCTGTAATAAGCTTGCTGAAATAACCGAAAAAACATATGGAAAAGTAGATACATTGGTCTGTAATGCAGGTATCTGCGTTCTTGAGGATTTCCTGGGTGACGACGATTTCAAAAACCGTGACATGCATATCGATATAAACATTAAGGGAGTGTGGAATGCAACAAAAGCAATTCTACCAAGCATCGTCTCAAACGGTGGTGGGGCAGTTGTGATCATGAGTTCTGTAACTGGTGACATGGTTGCTGATCCTGGTGAGGTTGCATACGCAACTTCAAAGGCTGCGTTGGTTGGATTTACTAAATCAATGGCTCGTGAAGTTGCAGATAAGAATATCCGTGTGAATGCTATTTGTCCGGGATATGTACTTACACCACTTGTTGAAGGTATGGCACAGCAGTCTGATCCAGAGCATCCGGAACGCGCCATTAAGGCTATTGCCGATGCAGTTCCACTTAAAAGACTTGCAGATCCTGAAGAAGTTGGTGAATTGGCAGCCTTCCTGGGGTGCAAGGAATCCAGCTACATAACAGGAACTCAGATTGTAATTGATGGTGGAAGTACCTTGCCAGAAACTTCTTCAATGGGTCAATAAAATGCATCGTGTGTCTTTTTTTGACAGAAAAGGCGTAAATGCTGAAAAAATCATGAAATACTCTTTCTGGAAAAAATTCCGGAATTTCGATCTTGATACAGAAATCATCAGGAGTTCTGAATTGCTATCTGAAAGCATTCACCAGAGAAAATCGGATATTCTGATAGCCTTCTCTGATGGTACTGACTTAATTTCTCCGGAAAGGATTCATGATTTTGTAACAAAATTTGCAAAGCTTCAACTGATTGTAATCGGCAGAGATTCATCATATAAGACCACAAGATGCTATTTCCTGAGCGGAGTATATGATTATCTTACAGATCCTTTTGACGAATCAACATTGGAGGAGTCCGTTGCAAGAATGTGCTGTGACTATGGTGTTGATTATGTGGAAAATGAATTAAAGTTCAAGGTTGATGCCCTGATTGCAAATATTTTTCTTGGCGGTGGAAGCGAGGATTTTATTATCAGTGAAATCTTTGAACAGATTTTCAAGGATTGGAATAATGATCCGGTTAACTGTCAGATAATTTCAGACAAGGCAAAACTGTATATCTACGAGACATTGATTGAAAGAAAACCATGGCTTGAAAAATTTCTATACAAGGATGATTTTACATATCGTTTTGGTTTTTCACTTAAAAGCAAAGGTGAACTTATCCGAATCTGGATTATGAACTTTAAAGAAGCTAGTGCCATGGTAACTAAATATCAGATGATTGATGATAAATTGGTCTACAAAATTGGGAAATATGCTGTAGTTCATGTGGATGAAAAATTATCTCTTGATGATGTTTCCAAAGGCGTTTTCTTGAACCCAAGCTACATAAGCCATGTTTTCAAAAAGATAACAAATATGAGTTTTGTCAATTTTATGACGGAGGTTAAGATTGACCGTGCAAAAGTTCTTTTAAGGGATAATGAAATGAGCATAAAAGAAATTGCCTACACGTTGGGATTTGCAAATCAGGAATATTTTACAAAAATATTTAAAAAGAAAATGGGAGTAACACCAATCATGTACAAACAGTTTCTTATTGAAAAATATGTGATAGAAGAATCATGAGAACCTAAAAAAAATACAATATGAACTAATTTTTTTTCAAAGAAATATAGATTTTTATTTTGTATAACTTAGACAACGAATGATGAATGCCGGTAAACAAACCGGTTAGCATACTGAGTACAAGGGCGTACAAGATTCAGCTGGAAAAGCTTGAGTTTTGTACGCCTTTTTAATTTATTTTTTTGGAGGTTGTGAAATGTCTTATGTACCGGGACTTGCAAAGTCCAGCATCTTGGATTGCAACAGATTTAATAGCATGGATGCCGATTCCCTTGACCCAACAACAAGGGAACTTGTTAAGCGTCGTAAATCCTGTATGGGAAGCTCATACAGACTCTTTTACAAACGACCATTGAACCTTGTAAAAGGGGAAGGTGAATATCTTTGGGATGCTGAGGGAAATAAGTATCTTGATGCATACAACAATATTCCAAGTATGGGACATTCACATCCAAAGATTGTTGAGGCTGTTCATGAACAGATGAAAAAAATCAACACCCATACACGTTATCTTCATGAAAACATCATCAACTACAGTGAAAGATTGCTTTCGCTCATGCCAAAAGAAATTGACCGTGCCATGTATATGTGTTCAGGATCAGAAGCAAATGACCTGGCTTTGAGAATCTGTATGGCATACACAGGGGGAACAGGAATCCTTATTTCTCAGGAAGCCTATCATGGTAATACACAACTTGTGAGTGCAATTTCACCATCTATCGGAGGTGGTCAGAAACTTCTTGATAGTGTTCGTCTTGTTCCTACTCCGGACTTCTATAGGTTTGGAGATGATGCGGAAGGGTTTACAAAGTGGTATTGCGATGAGATCCAAAAGCAGATAGACGACATGAAAGCCCATGGAATCAAGCTTGCATGTTTCATTGCTGACTCTATTTTCAGTTCTGATGGAGTCCTGCCTTATCCTAAGGGATTCCTCAAGGCTGCTGTTGATGTTGTCCATAAGAACGGTGGCTTGTTCATAGGCGATGAAGTTCAACCTGGCTTCTGTAGATCAGGAGATTCTTTCTGGGGCTTCTTAAGACATGGAATCACTCCTGACCTTGTTACCATGGGTAAACCTATGGCAAATGGAATTCCTTGTTCAGGGCTTTGCGGGAAACATGAAATTCTTGAAGCTTTCAGCGAGAAGTTTCCTTACTTCAATACATTTGCCGGAAATCCAGTTTCAATGGCTGCTGCAATTGCTGTGCTTGATGTTATTGAGAAAGAAAATATTCTTGAACATACAAAAACAGTTGGAGCAGATTTCCTAAAGGCATTGAAGGAAGTTCAGGCAAAACATGGGGAGTCGGTTGGTGATGCAAGGGGTGCCGGACTTTTCATAGGAATAGAGTTTGTCAAAGATCCTGAGAGCAAAACTCCTGATCCAGAATTGGCTCAGCTTGTAATAAACAAGATGTATGAAAAAAAGATTCTTACATCAAACTGTGGGCCTTATGGAAATGTTTTGAAAGTAAGACCACCGCTTGTATTTAAGTCCGAAGACATCGATTGGTTTGTTTCGGCTCTGGATGAAAGTTTAACTGAATTGAATAGATAGGAGTACATATGAATTTTGATATGGATTTGTTTAACCAGGTTGCAAAATCGGCCTTGGAATACTACGGGTGGCAGGACAAGGATGAAGCAAAATTAATCGTCCTTTCTGAAAATGCTACATACATGGTCAAGAATAAAGAAACTGGAAACAACGATGGTGTTCTTAGAATTGGTCGTCCAGGATATCACACATTGAGTGAACTTAATTCGGAAATGAAGTGGCTTAAACAGATCAATGAATACACACCTTTGATTGTTGCCGATCCGATGAAAGGTCTTAACGGTGAATATATTCAGAACGTGAAAGGTCCGGATGGAGAGGTTTACAACTGTGTGATCACCGAGTTCCTTAAGGGATCTTCTCCTGACGAAAACGATGAAGAACAGATGGTAAAGCAGTTCAAGTATCTTGGTGAAACAACAGCTTACCTTCATCGCCAGACAGAAATCTGGAACGGAACCTCAAAAATCGATCGCTTTGAATGGAGTTTCGACAATGTAATCGGTAAGACACCTAAATGGGGTGACTGGCGTGCATTCCCGGATATGACTCCGGAAGCACAGACCTTCCTTGAAGATGTTGTTCAGATTATTGAAAAAAGGCTTAAGAGATACGGTAAGACTGGAAACAACTTCGGTTTGATTCATGCTGACTTAAGACTTGCAAACTTGCTTATTGAAGGAGAACAGATAAAGGTAATCGACTTCGATGACTGTGGATTCGGTTGGCATCTTCAGGATTTGGCTTCGGCTTTGAGCTTTATCGAATCAAAACCAATCGTTCCAAAACTGGTTAATGCCTGGCTTTCTGGATATAAGAAGGTTCTGCCTTTTACAGATACCGATTTTGAGGAAATTGATACTTTCATCATGATGAGACGACTTCAGCTTACGGCTTGGCTCGGCTCTCATCAGCAGTCCGGTCCGGTTGCAGAGTTGAGCGTTGGATGGATGGAAGGAACAATGGATTTGGCTGAAAGGTTCAAGAGACTTTTCGGATAATCATAAAAACTTATTAAACTACGGAGAAACTATTATGGAAGAATCAAGAAGTGCTTTGTCTAAGTCAATGAAGTTGCTTTATGTTTATGCAATGGCTACTGGCGCAATCTTTACTTTCATGTGCTATTGGGATGGAATCTTCATGTCCTATACAGGACCTGCAACATTCCTTGCCTTTGCATTGATGACATTGGCAATTTTGCCAACAGCTTTCGTTTATGCGGAATACTCGACTATGCTTCCTGCAGCAGGATCCTGTCTTGTATTTAATACGGTTGGTCTGAACAAGCATGCAGGCTTCTGGTCTGCATGGCTCATCATGTGTGCATGGGTTGCAGTTCCTGCAGCTGGTGTTCTTGGAATCCTTGCCTGGTTGAACCATCAGTTTGGATTTAACCTTGACGGTACAACTGCAACAATCGTTGGATCTGTTATCCTGTGTTTCTGGTGTGCATTAAGCATGTACAAGAATGTTGTGGCAGGAAAGGTTCAGTCATTTATGCTCATGGCAGGTATCATCGGAATCCTCATCTGTTCTGCAATGTTCATGTTCAGCGGTCACTGGTCAATTGAAAACTTCCAGAACTTCTTTACAAGCAGCAACATGAAGGAATGGGGTGGTTCCTTTGCATCAGTCGGAATTGCATGGGCTGTCGGTTGTTCGTTCATGATTACTCCATTCTTCGGGTTTGAAACTGTACCTGCAATGGTTGAAGAAGGTACATTCCCAATCAAGGACCAGAAGAAGGCTATCCTTGGTTCTGTTGTAACATGTGGTGTCATCTATGTAATCTTCTACTTTGCAATGGCTGGTGCACTTCCATGGGAAGAACTTACAAACAAGGGTGATTGTCATCCATTCATAACTTTCGAAGCTCTTGAAGCTTGCTTTGGTCCAAAGATTACATGGTTTGTAATCATTATGGGTATTGTAGGAATCGTATTCCCAATCGGTACATCAGTACTTGGGTTCTGGTACTCTGCAGTACGCATGATTTATGCAATGGGTAGAAACAACTTCCTTCCAAAGCAGTTTGCTACAACAAACAGATATGGACAGCCAATTTTGCCAAACATTCTTATCCTTTTGGTTTCTGTTGGATTCATTGCAATGCAGTCAATTACAGCATTCTTTGACCTTATGGCTTTTGCCTGTGCATTGTGTTATGCACTTACATCGATTTCTTCAATGGTAATCGACAAGAAGCATCCTGAATGGGAAAGACCTTACAAGTGTCCTAAGATCATCAAGATTCTTTCTGTTATAATCATGCTTGGATGTTCATTCTTTACAACAATCGGAATCGGTCCTAGAACTTGGGCTGGATTTGCAGGATACATGGGTGTTGGATTTGTACTCTGGATCTACATGATTGCTTACAAGTGGAAGCATGAAAATGTATGGATGAAGACTCCTGATGGTGATGTTGAATACTAATAAAAAACATTAAAGGGGTTTACATATGAAGGAACTTGAAATAATCATTAAGCCGGAAAAACTTGAAAATCTGAAAAGGATCCTTGATTACGAAGGTGCAAGGGGTGTCATGATATCTCAGATTTTTGGTTATGGACATCAGCGTGGTTCTGGACAGGTTTATACAAGGGAAGAAACCCCAGGAATAAACCTTCTTCCTAAACTGAGCGTAAGGACTGTTGTAAAGGATGATATTGTTGAAAAAATCATCAAAAGGGTTCTTGATGAACTTAATACAAGCAGTTTTGGAGATGGAAAGATCTTCATAAAAAATATTGATGATGCTGTAAAAATTCGCACAGCTGAACGTGGAGATGATGCTCTGTAAAAACTTGATCTGATTATCATTCTGCCCTATGGAAATTTGATTTACTGTGACCTCCATAAATCAGAAATCCATAGGGCTTTTTCTTATTTCCACATTTCAATATTCACTGAACTTTCAATCTTTTCTTCTTCTGAATCGGGTAAGAAAGAGAAGATGTCGAAACCTGTTCTGCTTTCAATTTCGTCTGCCGTCACGCAATAGTCCCAAAGGGTGCCTTCGCATTTTGAATTTGGCATGATGAAGTTAATGGTCATGGCCGTTCCTTCTTCTGACTGTGCAAGAATTGACTTGAAGAAATATTCTGGAACTGCAACCCTGTTTGCTCCGATGGCTGGATATTCTTCGGCTTTTTTTTCAAGAACGGGGCCTGTAACTATAATTACTTTCCCGAACCTGTCTGCCCATTTTCTGACCTGGCTTTCAAGTTGCTGCCACATTCCGCGGTTAAGCTGTGGAGCTTGGGGCGTCATATTGCTCATGAAAAAACTTTCCCTGCAGCTTTTGATACTCCATTCCATGTCTGCGGCCGGAGCAAGATGACCCCTGTCATAGCCTGATTTCTTGTAGTCGCTTAAATCAGAAGATCCTGTAGAAATTGATGGGTCTGGACGGAAGTCATTTGTTCTTCCCGTAACGGCTTTAAGTTCTTCCCTGGTCAAAATGTAGGCAACCCATTCTGCATCTTCGTAGCTTTCCCTGTAGCAGAGGGTAAAACCGCTGTAGGTGTGTATTTCGTGATCTTTATTGTTGTCTGGATCTGTGTCATTTCCATTGCAGACCGGAATTGCATTGAGTTCTGCAAAGAAATCTGAAAAAACTGTTTCCGAACCCATAGGGGTCTGTCCCCTTTGTTCATGTTCATGTTCGGTAACAAGAATTTCCTCGCAATTCTTGTTAGGAAAGTTACTGAAACTATCGGCTGTTGATGCACAAATGGTTTCGTCAGGTCTGTCCCCCCTGTCTAAAATGTTGTCTTTATTTGTTACAGCCCAAACTGCAACCTTCACTATAAAAATCGCAATTAATAGAAGAAAAAACTTTTTCATGAAAACTCCCGCTCCCGTGTATTTATTTAAAATGGCAAAAAAAAAGCTCCCTCAAAGAGGAAGCAAGTGACGCTTGGCGGACTCGAACTGCCGACCCTCTGCTTAGAAGGCAGATGCTCTAATCCAGCTGAGCTAAAGCGCCAGGTAGGGTAAATATACAGGATAAAAGATTTTTTTTCAAGGGTTAATCAAGAATTTGTGATATTTTGTCGGATGCAGCCTTCAAAACAGTCTTCTGCTTTAAGAAAGTACCTTTCTGCCTGAAATATGACATGTCAGAGGGGACAGACCCCTTTTTCTCTTGACTATAGGGGTCTGTCCCCTCTGTTTTCTTTGCGAGCCTATCTCGTCATTGCGAGCGAAGCGAAGCAATCCACGTCTTGGGGCAAGCAACTGTCATATGGATTGCTTCGTCGCTGCACTCCTCGCAATGACGTGGAAAAGGGGTCTGTCCCCTCTCTGTTCTTCTGTTCAAGCTGAAATTTCTGTGCTCTATGTGCTCTAGGGGTCTGTCCCCTCTGGTTAATGGTTGATGTATTCCAATCGTCGGCAAAAAAAAATTCGACTAATTATCTGATTTTTGAATTTTATAAAAATATTTAACCTGCTATCAGTAATTGATATAGGGTGTGTACTAAATATGACCATAAGGAAAAGAATATTGTAGGAGGCACGATATGAAACTTAAGTATGTTGAACAAGAAGCTTATCTCTCAAAGAGTATGCGTGAAATTCTTGAAAGGGCAGAGAAAAAATCACCAGAAACAGAAAGTAGTAAATCCGATGAAAACAATTTTTCTAAGAAAGGTGATGAATCAGTAGAAAAAAGCAAAAGATAGAGTATATGATTGTATAGTAATGAAACAAGGGGAAATCTATGTCTAAGTTCAATTTAATTAATGGTAGCAGTGCCGAACAGAATGTTGATGCAGTTGTAAATGCTGCAAACATGGAAGAAAACAATCAGGGCAGAATTGGGGAATGTATGAAAGAATACACTGACGGGATAATAGACCAGGAAAAATTCATCAAGGCTCCGTTAAAAATACTTTGGATATTAAAAGAGACCAATGGAAAATTTAATATTAAAAAGACTTTTGGATCGGACTTTGATTTTGCAGAGTACATGAAGATGGTCAGGTGTCGAAACAGGAAGAAAGGAGGTAAGACAAAATCAAACATCAAGAGAACTTTTGGTCCTGTTTCCAAGGTATCCTACAGCCTTCTTAATGATGGTGAATCACAAGTGTATTGTTCGGATTACAGGAAACTTTCCAAAGTGATGCCGTATATTGCAATAATGAATGTTAAGCAGACGCCAGGAAAATCATCAGCGAAATATAATGAACTTGTTGAAGCATCAAGGAAATCAATGGTGGAACTTGTGGATAGGATAAGGAACATAAATCCTGATGTTGTTATTTTCGGTTCAACTTTAAACCTTATGAAAAATGGCCTCATGCTCAATCAGTGTCGGAGTGATTGTTCGGAAAATATTTTCGCAGGAAAGAAACAGGTTTTTTATTTCAGTGATAGAGTGTTCATAGGTGCATATCACCCGAATGTCAGAATAAAAGGATTAAATCAGAAGAAATATGTTCAGGAAATTTTTACGAGCGTTGGCAAATGGAAATTCATGAAAATGGAGGGGAAACTTACTCCTTATGTTTTTCCAGAAATGGAAACTTCCATTGTCATGGAAAAATGAATTCTGATTCCGTCTTTTCCGACTATAGGGGTCTGTCCCCTCTGTCCCCTCTGGTTCATTATGAAAACTGGACAAAATTGCAGCATGAGGAAAAAAAACAATGGGTAGCGGTAGAAGTGGAATTTATTACACAAGCCACGGAAGTTCTTATATTCATCATGATGCTTTGATACACGTTATGGAAGGTGAATATGATCCTGATAATGGAATAGCTAGATGGCATATTAATGGTGCTCACGGACAGGATTTTATGGATTTCATGGATAAAAACGGTATAATTAATGACGTAAATTATGCGTATGATAATGGTGTAAGAATAGGTAAAATAAAAAAACTCTTATCAGTCCTTCAGACAGGATGGGAATAATCATTCTTGGTTTCGAAAGATTGGACGACTGAAAAAGTAATTGCAGCAGCAAATCATCTTGCAAGTAACCATAATGGCGGTAAATTACCAGAAAAGGGGACTATTACCGGAACTTACGACGGCGTTCGTGTTATTGCTCAAGTTAATCATGGTGAAATTGTATCAATTTATCCTGATGCAAAGAAACAGCCTTCAAAAAAATAGGAGAAGTCAATGATAGCAACGGAATTTACAGATTTGATTAACCAATTAAAGAAAATCGATATAAATAATACGATCGATTACTATGAGATTGTTGATAAGGAAGTTGAACTTCTTACTAGAAATGTTGATGAAACACTAGAGTTTATTTCTCAACTTACTGATGAATTGGAATTTGTTTATATGTCTGAGACCTTGGTGAAAATTGCAAGCAAAGAGAGAAATGACACCATAATCAAAGCTTATGAAAAAATCACAGAAAAATTTCCAAACGCATTGAAACGATTCAATATTAAAAACATGATTGAATATGCAAAGCAACGAATATAAATCTAGTTGCACTGAATGGAGAGGGTAAAAAGTTTCTGATAAAATATTGACACCCTATAAAATAGGGTGTATATTTATTATATGGAAGAACAGATAAAACGTACATTTATTGAAGTTCCTTAATTACAAAAAGATGGAAGGAAATAGGTTTATCGGATGAAGATTTATTGGCATTACAAATTATGTTGCTAAAGAATCCTGAATCTGGACCTGTTATGGAAGGAACAGGTGGAATTCGTAAAGTTAGATTTGCACTTGAAAACAGGGGGAAAAGTGGTAGTGTAAGAGTTTGCTATACAGATTTTGCTGAATACGAAGTTACATATTTGATTACTGCTTTTACCAAAAATGAACAAGCAAATCTTTCTGACGAAGAAAAAAATGTTTTGAAGAAGCTTGTTAAAGCTTTAAAAGATGAAACTGCTAAAAACAGGAGGTAATAATATGAATTCTTTATTTGAAGATTTATGTAAAGGTCTCCAAGAAGCAATTGATTTTGAAAAAGGTGTTGGCTCTGCTAAAAGAACTACATATGTAATTAGTCCTATAAAAGAGTTTAATCCAGAACAAATACGACAGATTAGAAATAATGCAGGTATGACACAAACTGTTTTTGCAAATTATATGGGAGTTTCAAAGAAAACAGTTGAAGCCTGGGAATGTGGAAGAACTCATCCAACAGGACCAGCATTTAGATTACTTGATATTTTGAACGAGAGAAAAGAAACCAATCTTTCCTTTGTAGAAGTTCTGTAAAATATTCTAAATAAAATCTAATTTTGCCCAAAAAAGTGCCACAATTTAAAAAAAATTGAATATTGTGGAGTATTTTTTTGACATTTTTTCTTATAACCTTTTTTAAGCCATGTGTCCTAGGGGTCTGTCCCCTCTGTCCTGCATGAATAAATACCTTGCTTTGATTTTTTTCCATATATTTAGTATATTTATGACAACTAAAATACTAGGAAATTATTATGGCAGAACTTTTGACAATTCAGAATTTGTGTGCTGACATCGGAACTAAATCTATTCTTAGAGACATCAATCTTACAATCAATCCTGGTGAAACCCATGTTCTTATGGGACCAAATGGAGCCGGCAAGTCGACTTTGGGCTATACACTCATGGGAAGCCCTGAATATACAATTACTGGCGGTAAAATCCTTTTTAATGGAAAGGACATTACTGAATTTACTGCAGATCTCCGCGCAAAGGAAGGCATTTTCCTAAGCTTCCAGGAACCACTTGAAGTACCTGGCGTTTCCCTTGAATCTTTCATCCGATCAAGCATGCAGCAGGTTACTGGCCAGAAAATAAAGCTTATGCAGTTTGCAAAGGAACTTGAAAAAAACATGGACATCCTCAAGATGAACCATTCCTATGCTGAACGCGACCTCAACGTTGGTTTTTCCGGCGGTGAAAAAAAGAAGAGTGAAATTCTTCAGCTTTTGATGCTCAAGCCAAAATTTGCAATCCTTGATGAAACTGACAGCGGTCTTGATGTTGATGCCTGCCGTACAGTAAGCAAGGGAATTGAAGAATACATGAAGAGTGTTGGCGGCTCTCTTTTGATCATCACTCACTCTACAAGAATCCTTGAAAGCCTTAAGGTTGATAAGACCCACATTATGGTCAAGGGTAAGCTTGTTCACACAGGCGACGGTTCTCTTGTTCAGAAAATCAACGAGCACGGATTCGACAAGTTCATTCCACAGGAAGTTAAGGATGAGGAAAGAAAGGCTGCCCTTGCCGCCGCTGCCAAGGCCGCTATGGATGCAATCAAAAATTCTGTAAGCAAAGATGATTTGCAGGATCAGCTTAAGGAAAGCAAGTAATGTCAAACGAAAAGACAAAAGTTAATGAAATAGACAGAAGCCTCTACGATTTCCGTTACGAAGAAAAGGATGAGGAATTCTACAAGATCCGCGCGGGCCTTGATGATTCCATCGTGGAAAAGCTCAGTGCAGATAAGGAAGATCCAGAGTGGATGAAGGAGTTCCGTTTAAAGTCCCTCCATCTTTTCAACAGCATCAACGAACCTGAATGGGGACCGGACATCCGTGACCTGGACATACAGAAAATCGTTACTTATGTTAAAGCCAAGACAGACATGGCTACCAGCTGGGAAGATGTTCCTGATGACATCAAGAATACTTTTGAAAAGCTTGGTATCCCCGAAGCTGAACGCAAGAGCCTTGCAGGTGTCGGTGCACAGTACGACAGTGAAGTTGTTTACCACAATGTTCAGGAAGATGTTGCAGCCCAGGGGGTAATCTATACGGATTTTGAAAGTGCCCTCAAGAGTCCTGAATGGGGACCGATGGTTAAGGAATACTTCATGCATCTGGTTCCTCCTACGGACCACAAATTTGCAGCCCTTCACGGTGCAGTCTGGTCGGGAGGTTCTTTTGTTTATGTTCCAAAGAATGTAAAGGTAAAGATTCCCCTTCAGTCATACTTCCGCCTTAATGCTGCGGGGGCAGGTCAGTTTGAACATACGTTGATCATCGTAGACGAAGGTGCAGACCTCCACTTTATCGAAGGCTGTTCTGCTCCTAAATACAATGTTGCAAATCTTCACGCAGGCTGTGTTGAACTATATGTAAAGAAGAATGCACGCCTTAGATATTCTACAATTGAAAACTGGTCAAAGAACATGTACAACCTTAACACCAAGCGTGCCATCGTTGAAGAAAACGGCCGCATGGAATGGGTAAGCGGTTCTTTTGGAAGCCACATTTCATATCTTTATCCGATGACAATCCTCAAGGGTGATAATGCAACCTGTGAATTCACCGGAATCACATTTGCAGGTGCTGGGCAGAACCTTGATACGGGTGCAAAAATGGTCCACATCGGAAAGAATACAAGCACTGTCATAAATACAAAGTCAATTTCAAAAAGTGGCGGTGCATGTACCTACAGAAGTGCCATCGTTGTAAACGAAGGTGCAAAGCATGCCAAGGCTAGCGTTGACTGTTCAAGCCTTATGCTGGATAACGAAAGCCGCAGTGATACCGTTCCTGCCATGAACATCATGACCGATGACTGCGATATTGGACACGAAGCTAAAATCGGACGCATTTCCAACAAGGCAATTTTCTATCTGATGAGCCGCGGTATCAGCGAAGAGGATGCCCGTGCAATGATCGTAAGCGGTTTTGCAAATCCTGTAAGCAAAGAACTTCCTCTTGAATATGCCGTTGAGATGAACAACCTGATCCAATTAGAGATGAAAGGACAAGGTTGAGATGGGGGATATGATGAAAGCAAATAATTTTCCATCACTTACATGGAATTTTCTTAAAATAAACAATACTTCCCTTGAAAGCATTGAGGGGTCTCAGTGTGAACCTGCCGTTTCCCTGGCTGACGGAGTTGCTGCCGTAGAATCTAAATGCAAGTGCTTTGATTCCATTGCTACAGGCATGGGGGCTGAATTCGATGCAGCCTTTGATGAACTCAAGCTGAAGGCAAGAAAATTTTCTGTTGCCGCAGGGAAGAAAACTGATGCTTCAAGAATCGAATATTCTGCAGACAAGGGTAATGCCATTGATGAAATTCAGATTGTTGCAGAAGAAGGAAGCGAAAGCAATTTCATTTTTGCCTTTAAGTCGGCAGAAGGTTTTGACGGAACCATAGGAGCTAGAATCCGTGTCATTGCAAACGACAATGCTCTTGTTCGTGTTGGCCTTGTTAACCTTTGCGGAAAATCTGCAAAGACTTTTGTTTCATTCGGCAGCAAGGCCGGAGACAATGCAACTGTTGAAACTACAGAAATCATTCTGGGCGGAAAAGACAATATTTGGGGCAACTACAATGCCCTTGAAGGATACAAATCGCATTTCAATGGACACAATGCCTATCTTGTCAATGACAAGGAAAGCCTTGATGTAAACTATGTTTCATTGCACACAGGGCGCGAAACAGAAAGTACCATGGCTGTTGACGGCGTTGTAGGCGGTACCGGTAAAAAGACCTGGCGCGGCACCATAGACTTTAGGAACGGTTGTGCCGAAAGCAAGGGCGATGAACAGGAAAATGTCCTTCTTCTTGATCCTAAGGTTGAAAATAAAAGTCTTCCTGTAATCCTATGCGACGAAGAAGCTGTTGAAGGCCGTCACGGTGCTTCCATTGGACGCCTTGGAAAGGAAATTCTTTTCTACATGCAGAGCCGCGGGGTAGACGAAAAGACTGCACAGAACCTTATGATCCGTGCAAAGATAAATACTGCAGCCCGCTGCCTTGGTGACGAAAAGACTGCACAGGAAGTCATGGATTTTGTCGGAAAGGAAGACTGATTTTTTCTAGTATTTAAAATGACATAAGGCAGGCTTTTGTTGCCTGCTTTTTTTATTCCTGACAGTCCGATTTTTTGTAGAGCATGCATGGGCGTCCGCCAGTTTCATAGTTAATGTCTTCAACAATGCTTTTCTGCTGGACAAGATAATTCATGTAGTGCCTGACTGTAACGATTGAAATCTTTAATTTTTCTGCAATCATGTCAACACTATGCCATCCGGGATTTTCATTAAAGTATTCAATCATCGAGGACAGAGTCTTTTTGTTTATGCCTTTGGGGTATTCAGTTGGTTTGATTTTTTTATCCTGTGTGCCGATCTGTGTCATCAGTCTGTCTATGCAGTTTTGGTCGATTATTGAATTCTGTTTTAGAGTTTCTTTCTGTGAAAGGAATTTTTCAAGTGCAACTAAGAATCTTTCAAGCGTGAAAGGCTTGATGAGGTAGTCCAATACTCCAAGGTGCATGGTCTGCTCAAGGGTATTTGTATCGTTGGCAGCCGTTACCATGATTACTTCCGAGGATATTTTTTTATCCCTTATTCGCTTAAGGGTTTCCACTCCATCCATGACGGGCATATAGACATCAAGAACAATCAGGTCGATTTTGTTTCCTTCAAGAAAATTTAAGGCTTCTTCTCCGTTCCTGCAGATGGTACTTACCGTAAAGTTTTTGTTTTGCTTTACATACTGCTCGTTAATCATTGCAACCATTGGATCGTCTTCTACAATAAGAACTCTATATGCCATTATGCTTCCCCATCAATTACCTGCTTAATTTTACCGTAAAACAGGATCCTTTCCCAACCTGAGACTCTACATAGATTTCGCCGCCAAGGCTTTCAACGAGCTGTTTAGTATGGAAAAGACCAACGCCGCGTCCGGTTCCCTTTGTTGAAAATCCGTTTTCAAAAATTTTTTCGATGAAGCCATCTGCAATTCCAGTTCCTGAATCCTGAACAATCAAAAGCATTTTGCCTGTGTCCGTAAAAATCCCGAGGGAAAGTTCCTTGGTGCTGTTTGTTCTGGTGTTCATTGAATCTAAGGCATTGTCTATTAAGTTTCCGGTGATTGTAACAAGAGCCTCTGATGGAATGTCTATGTCTTCATTTTTGAAATGGCTGTTTTCCTGAAAAGAAATCTTTACATTGCACTCGCTGGCCCTTGCAATTTTTCCTATGAGCAGTGCAGCAAGGGAGGAATTCTTGATGTTGTGCATTACAAAAGTGACTGTTTCTCTTTGGATGATAGAAATATTCTGAATATAGTTCATAGCCTGCTCGTATTGTCCTATCTGAATCAATCCCAGAATTACATGAAGCTTGTTTGTAAAGTCATGGTTGTTTGCCCTCATGGAATCTACGAGAAACTTAGTTCCTTCAAAATCTTCAGTAAAATCCAGAAATGATTTTTTTATTTCAAAAGAAAGCTTTGCGCAGATTACAAGTTCAATGAAAATTGCTGCAAGGGTAACAAGGACAAAAAGAAGAACAGTGTTTCTTGTTACAATCCTCATGGAAGTCTTTAGTCTGATGGTCATTATGAAGCCTTCGTAATTTCCCTTTGCATCGTAAAAGGCAGAATAGGTGCGTCGTTGTGGACCTGAAGGACCGTTGGAATCTTCTGTAAAGTAACTTGTAGAGCAGCTTGAAAAATCAGGATGGGTTCCTTCGTATTTTGTATTTATGAGGTGATGATGGGTGTGGTAGAGGCGTATGCTGTTCTTGTCTACAATTGAAAAAATATCTACTTCAGGAAGATCAGCAGCAACTCCGTCAAAATATTCACAGAGTTTAGGCTGACTCAAATTTTTTGTAAAACCGTAGATTCTGGAAACAAGTGCGGTTGTGTTCTGCAGGTTCTGGTTGAAGGCTTTGTTGTTGGATTTTATGTTTATTATAAGACCACCGGAACTTAACAAAACCGTAACTGAAACAATCAGTGCAACCTGAGTTCTTGTAATTATTTTCCTTAAGCTTGTAAGGTTTCCTTTTATTTTTCCGGAAGGTTTTCTTTCTTTCATACAGTTGAAGTTTATCACATAAAAAACTTCCTGAAAGGCTTTTGAAAGTAAAAAAAATTGCAGGAAAAAACATTTGTTTTTAATACTTTCAAAAAATTGAATGTTTTCTGCAGGAGAGTATGATACAGACAACTTCCTGGGAAGTACATTTTAGAATGAGGTAATAAAAATGAATTTAGCACATCTTTTTGAAGCAGGCATGCTGGTATGCTTTGGGTTTTCCTGGCCTATAAATGTAGTCAAGGCTTATAAAGCAAAGACAGCAAAGAGCACAAGCCTTGCCTTTATCTGTCTTATCATTACCGGTTATGTTGCTGGTATCGTTGCAAAGATTATCAACAGGCAGTTCAACTATGTTCTAGCCGTTTATTTCCTGAACCTTGCAATTGTTTTTGCCAATGTGATTGTTTTTTTTAGGAACAAGGCTTTGGACAGAAAGAAGGAAGAATTGAATATGAATTATGATAATGCAAGAAGGTTTGTACCGCAGAAAGAAAATTTTTCTTTTTCAAATGCAGAAGATTACGATTTCATTCCGAAAAGGATGCGTGAAGTTCCCGAAAAGAAATACAATGTTGTCTTGATGGGAGGAGACTATGAGCGCTCAATTCCAGTAAAGCAGCTGGAAGATGATTTTAGCCTTGATTTTGAACTGATGAATAAAAGCTTGCCGGGACTATCCGTTAAGAATGCAGTTGAATACTATCTTAAGGAAGTTGCAAGATTTAGGTCTGACGGAATCATAATTCGACTTGGTGCTGAAGACATGGAACTTTTCAAGACAAGTCCTTCTGAGTTTGACAGCCTTTACCTTAAGTTGCTTTCTACAATTAAAATGGTCAACAGTAAATGCCGCATTGCCCTTGTTTCCATGAACAATATCAACAAGGAAGCTTCAATTGATTCGATGAACAATCACATTAAGGCAATTGCTTCATCAGAGCAGGCTGTGTATGTGGACCTTGCCTATGCAACACTGTGGAATCCAAAAGCAACAAAGGCTTCCGTTGATTTTGCCCGCAACATGGGTTTAAGCGTTAAAAAACCAATCTTTGATGTTGCAAAAATCCTTTACAGTTTTGCCCTCCAGAACATTGCAGAAGAAAAGAAATCAGTAAACTTTGCAGGTTGATTGTTTTCTGAGGCATAAAAAGGCTGCCTGATGGAAGTGTAATTTTCCGTCAGACAGCCTTTTTGTTTATGCATTTTGAATTCTAAACATCGTACCCCCGAAAATATCAGGGAAACAGCATTGCTTAGAATTCAAATTCAGCCTTAAAGTTTTTCTTTGCGCTTGCAAATGGTCCTGGAAGAGGAACTACATCGCGCTTGTTTCCGAAGATGTCGGCATTGAATACGATTTCGCTTCCGTCCGGATTTTCAAATTTCTGTTCGCTTTCAAATGCTTCTCCAAGAACTTCTGTAGAAATCATTCCGCAGTTGCTTTCCTTGATGAAGTCGTATGCGTTTGTCTTGAATATCCACTTTCCGTTCTTTTCTTCAAGGGAATAAGTTACTGTATTTTCCTTGTCTACTACAGGATTCTTTTCATTCTTTGTAGGTTTTGCACCGTTGAAGTACCAGTTGCCCTTTGCCCAAACAGGGAGAGGATTGTAGTAGCGGTCACTTGGAGCGCTTCCGAGCCCACAGTAGCCGTCAAACTGCTTTACCCATTCTTCGTAAGTTGGACACATGTCGTATGTATGTGTACCTGCAATGAAGTTTCCGTCAGTCCATTCATTGTCGCTCATCATCTCCGACAGTTTCTTAAGACCTGGGCGCATCGGCTGCTGCATGAAGATGTTGTTGTAGATGCGGCAGTCACCGTGAAGAATGCTCATGAAGCCCATGATTTCTGTTCTGTGTGGAACATGGTACGGGGTATAGCGTACTGCCTGGTTCTGCCTCTTTTCTGTAAGGGCTCCGTTCAGGACACCATGACCAACTGCCGTCCATGATCCTGCAAAGAAGTTGTGTACCATGGCAAGACCCTGTGTTGGAAGCTTCAGGTTTGCATCTGAGAGGAAAATGTTGTTGTCCAAAAGTGTTGGACCGTGGCTAACTTCGATGAAGATGTCTTCTCCGCATGAGAGGTCCAGGTTTTCAGGTCTAAGGAGGTAGTCGCGTGCAAGAGTATTGTCGTGGAACAGGTTCTGGCTTACGCGGGTTCCCTGTGCCTGCCAGTCAAGCCAAAGTCCGCGAGTACAGTGATGGAAGTGGTTGCGGCGGATGATTACATCGATGGCAGCGTGCATCTTGATGCCACCGATTTCAGCACCGGCAAGATTCTGCTTGTTGTTGATGTGGTGAATGTGGTTGTCTTCAATGATTGAGAAAACTCCTCCAAGATGTCCTACGATACCAGTCTGCCCGCAGTCGTGGATGTCACAGCGGCGAACAATGTGGCTTCCGATTCTTTCCTTTGTCCAGCCTTCAATCTGTGCCTGACAGATGTTGTCGCGTTCTGTCTGTGTTCCGTCCTTGAACTTGAGTTTTGACCACTTGTTGTCGTTGTTAGGCTGCTTGTATTTTCCGAGGGAAATACCCGAACACTTTGAATGGCTTACTTCACAGTCTTCGATGATCCACCCCTTTGACCAGTGAGGTCCGATCATTCCTTCCTGGTATGCTGTTGGAGGAGCCCACTGAGTGGCTGCCTTGCATACTGTAAATCCGCTCAATGTAATGTATCCGCGTCCTTCTTCGCTAGGGTAGAAGCAGTTTTCGCGAACTGTGATTTCTACATTTTCCTTGTTTGGATCCTTTCCCTGGAAGTTTGCGTAGATTACTGTTTCATCAGTCTTTTCGTCCTGTTCTGTGTACCAGACATGCTTTGTGAATTCCTTGTCCCAAGACTTGATGTTGTCTTCAACAGGCTTTTCAACAAGTTCCATCTTTGTAACTTCATATAGGGATTTGTTGTTGAGGAAAACTTCACCTGTATGAGCAACAAAGTTAACGTTGAACCAGTCGCCTGCAACCTGTACCTTGTATGGATTGTATGAACCGAAGATTCCATTTGGAATGCGGGCAACCCAAACATTTCCCTTTACTTTCTTCCAGTTCTTGATTTCTTCTGCACCTGTAATTACCGCCTTTCTGTATTCTGCAGAACGATAGGTGATTCTCTTGTCTTCTGTACCTCCGTTTACAGGATTTACATATTCGCGGTATACACCAGGAGCTACGATGATTTCATCACCTGGCTTTGCAATTCTTGCAGCTTCATTGATCTGCTTGAATGGATTTTCTTTTGTACCGCTACCACAGGTTGCGGCATTAATATCTACATAGTAAGTCATATTTCCACCTTGCTGCTTTTTGCAGCATTTCAATTATAGTCTAGCAAGTAGGAATATCAAGTAATATTTTGTTATTTAAACCTTGAATTAAGTGGATTCAAAGAGTTCCGTTCCCTTTTCCTGATCCAGAATCTCCTTTTCCATTTCCTGGGCCGTCTTTTCTATGCTCTGTTCATAACCTGTAAGGGCAGAAAAAGGCATGAATTGGGCAGCTCTTTTGTCTGCTTCCATCCTCGTATGATTCACCGAATCTGGATGCGGAAGGTTCAGCATGTCGTCGTAATTGTTCTGAGTTTTCATAAGTTCTTCTATGCCTGATGCCCGCCAATTTGCTTGTTGCGTGTCATGGTCATGGCAGATTCCTGGAGACTCAATCCCCTTACAAGGGTATTCTTTCCGTATTTGCTTTTCATGGAAAGGACTGCCGCCTGAATTTTCTTTGCCTTGTCATTTTCAAGCTTTTTGCTTTGACGGTGCTTTTCTTCACTGTCTGAATCAAAAAGACTTGGTGTCCACCATCCTTCGTTTTTTGAATGTTCCTCTTCCGTAGTAATTTCCGAAGCAACAAGAAACAGGCGCCTTATGGAAAACTTTGGATTCGTTATGGCTCGGTACATTCTTTCAAAGGAATCGCAGATGTCGTCGATGTTCTGTGTAAAGGATTTGAAATTCATCCTTCTTTGAACTGGTGAAGGCATAAGTCGTCCGTATCCATCCTTGCAAAGATTCATTTCCCTTATTTCGTTGCGGGGCATGAAATTTATTTTCTCTGCATTTTCTATGTCGTAGCCAATGTAAAGGCAAATCTGTTTTACCAGAAGCTTTTTCTGAACAAGATCCAATGAAAGGAGTTCTGCCATTTCCCTTACGATGATGGCGCCTTCTTCATATTCATAGGCTCTTGGAAGAACCTGTCCGTTGGTAAGGCTGTGGTTCTTCGGCTTGTATGCCTTTATCTGCTTTATTGTGCAGGGCTCGTATCCCCAGGCGTGGTCGATCAAAAGTTCCGCATTGATTCCGAATTCCTTGTAGAGAAGATTTTCATTCAGGAAATCATTCTGCTTTCCAATGGAACATCGCGCAATGTCTCCCAAAGTATGAATCCCGTATTTTGCAAGCCGTTTTGCGGTTCCTGCACCTATTCGCCATATATCGGTAATGGGCTGGTGCGGCCAAAGTTTTTTCCTGAATTCAATTTCATCCAGTTCTGCAATGCGCACCCCCTTTCTGTCTGGCGGCAGTTTTTTTGCAACCACATCCATGGCAACTTTTGCAATGAAAAGGTTTGGACCTATGCCTGCCGTTGCCGTAATGCCGGTAGCATCAAATACATCGTGGATCATTTTTACCGTAAGTTCGTGGGCTGTCATTCCGTAAAGCTTAAGGTATGGAGTTGCATCAATGAAAACTTCGTCAATGGAATAGACATGTATGTCTTCCGGGGCAATGTACTTGAGGTAGATTCCGTAGATTCTGCTGGAATATTCTATATATAAGGCCATCCTTGGTTTTGCAATTACATAGTCTATTTCATAGTCGCCGCAGTCATTGAGCACATCCGCAAGATAGGATTTTGCAAAAAACTTTTTTGACGGGAGTTTCATCCGCCTTTCATTGTTTGCCTGGTCTATTTTTTGCTTGGCCTCAAAAAGTCTTGGACGGCCTGGAACACCAAAGGACTTTAGGGAAGGGGAAACGGCAAGGCAGATGGTTTTTTCGCTGCGGTCGGGGTCTGCCACAAGAAGGTTCGTCTTCAATGGGTTCATCCCCCTTTCTACGCATTCCACAGAGGCGTAAAAGGACTTAAGGTCAATGGCTATGTAAGTTCTGTTCATTCTGCTTCACCTGTTTTAAGTATACTGTATTTTGTATACTGTATCTAGTATACTATATGGCAGGTATCAGTTTTTGATGGAGGGTTATATTTTTGAACAGTATCAGAATGTATTGCAAAACCGGCAAAAGTGCAAAAAAAAGCACCGTTTTTAACCGATGCTTCGTGAGCCATTGCAGACTCGAACTGCAGACAGCCGCCTTAAAAGTCCAGTTTGCCTAAAACCAATTGGGACAGTCGCCATTATGGAGCGGATCCTGCTGCTTCCCGTCTGGCAAATTTCCGCAATTTCTAATAATCTCTTCTTGAGTCATTGTTAAACACCCTTGAGTTTTCTTTAGCAAAAAAAACATTCTGGTGTTTTCAATGACTTTTTTCAATTTTAAATACGAAATTGCGAACTAAATTTTACACTATCTTTAAATTTGATGTTTCATTACAAGACGGATATGATTTATTGGGGAATACTGTTGTAGTTCCTGTAATAAAACAAGTTGCATTGCGTGTATTAACAATATTGACAGAGAAAAAAAAGAATGAAAGTGAATGCGCTTAAAGTATTTGAAAAATTACTTGATGAAGATAAATTGCTTGAAATAGAAGGACAAATAAAATTCTTTTTAGGCGATGTAGATATAATTGTAAAGCAGAAAGATGTTGTCGGAAACATAATACAGGAATGGCTTCAAGGCTGGATGGATAAGCGTGGTATAAAATATGCCCTTAATGACAATACTCAAATGCCTCCAGATTTCTTTTTAAATCCAGACGACAAAACATCTGACTTATTGGAAGTAAAGGCATTCAATCGTTCTGCAAGCCCAGGATTCGATATTGCGGATTTTAGAATGTATGAAGAAGAAATAATCGAAAAACCATATATGCTAAATGTAGATTATCTTATTTTTGGGTATGATATGAGCGATGATGGTATTGTGACCATTAAAGATTTGTGGCTTAAAAAAGTCTGGGAAATTACCCGAAGAATGGATGGCTGGTCTATAAATTTACAAGTAAAACAAGGTGTGGTCCATAAAATCAGACCTGGGGTTTGGTATAGTGATAGACCTGGTAATATTCCAATGTTTAAAAGTATGGAAGATTTTATCGCCGCAATAGAGGAAGCTGTATATCAGAGTCCAAAAACACACGAATCAGCCGCAACTTGGAAAAAGAATTTCATTGAAAGTTATAGAAAATTCTATGGTGTAAAACTTGATATACCAAGATGGCAAGAAATTGCATCTAAGTATGAAGTTTAAATCACATAACATCATTTTCAAAGCCGGCATTGAACTTTCGTGCAATGCGGTTTAAAATTATGTTATAAAGACGGCTCAGTGAGCCCCTTCGGAGGAGAAAAACTATGAAAAAATTATTTGGATTGCTTTCTACCTGCTTTATATTGCTTGCAATAATTTCATGCTCAAATTTTAATGATTAAAGTTCGTCGCTTTCGCTTACATTCAACGGCTCGGATTTTGCAAGAAATTCTTCTGCTAGAAATATTTCGGTAAGTTCAGATTACGAGGGATATTATATTGTAGCATCTGTTCTTGGCGATTATAAGGAAACAAAAAGCCTTCAAATCACAGGCAGTGGAACATACACCATTGAATTTAATTCCGTTCCTGCTGGCTCAAAAATTTATGTAGAAGCGAATGTATATAACCCGAACGTTGTAACAGAAGAAGGAGCAAACCGTATTGAGCCATTACATATTTTCACGGGAACTTCTGACAAACATACTGTTTACGCAGGGAAAAACCTCATAAACCTTTCGATGAAGAATTTACAGGGATATACAACTTATAGTGTAGACTTGACTGGAAATCCCAACGATAATATGGGAACATTCGTATTTTATGGTTATTCAAATGGAAAGTATCAAGTAACATATAAATCATCTGATGGGAAAGTAATTCTTTCCGAAGGTTTGTGGAGCCCAAATTATACAACAGAAGAATTAACAGCAGGTACGGTTGTAAGCATAAAGGAATGTGCCTACAGAACTTATAAACTTGCAGAAACTGTTGGAATAAATAATCCCTCAAATTTGATAATTGCCGAAAGACCTGTATGGAGTTCATTTACAGTGGAAGCATTAGATAATGGTGGTACCTATTTACCGATTGGAGCTACAAAAGTATTTTAGAAACATGGGATTTGTCACAAGCTACAGATTATCTCTGGAACATTCCATGTTTTTGTGTAATACAGTTTCCCCACTGGGGTGCTTACAAAAAGCATCACTTTCACATATACTGCAGCAGTTCCTTACATTGATTTAAATCCAGAGATGATATTTTACCCCAACGGAAAGTATCAAATTGTAAATTACAATTACGCAACTAATGAACCAACGGCAGGGGATGTAATATCTGAAGGGATCTGGTCAGGCAGTTTTGATGAAAGTGGAATTATTTACTTTAAGCTTTGAACTGCTCCAGTTCGGTGCCAATCTGTCTGATGGAATCTTCCAGCTCCTCTGCAAGTACTGTAAGTTTATCACTGTTAGTACTTATCTTAAGAGAACCTGAATTCATTTCTTCCATACTGGCTTTGATATGACTTTCCTGTTCCTGAAGTCTGCTGATCTGATTGACGATCAAAGACTTTTCTTCAGTCATAACAGCTGATGCCTGTTTTACCCGGCTTGTTGTTTCATTAACAATATTCAGAGATTCAGTAATTCTGCCGGAACCATTTTCCTGATTTTTCATTTCATAACCGATTTTCTGAACAAATTCACCGGTAGTTTTAATTTCTTCAGAAACTTTTTCGAAGGCTTCTTTAGATTCAGCAGAACCTTCAACAATGCCAGAAATAGTTTCTTCAATCTGCATCAGTTTGGCGCTGATAGTAGAAGACTGTTCTGCAGAAGTTTCAGAAAGCTTACGGATTTCGTCAGCAACAACAGAGAAACCTTTTCCTGCTTCTCCGGCGTGGGCAGCTTCAATTGCAGCGTTCATGGCAAGAAGGTTTGTCTGTTCTGCAATAGCAGAAATAGCATTATTTGCTTCCTGAAGCATTTCGCTCTGCTGCTGAATGTCGTCAATCTGTCTGTTTACAGCGTTATGCTTGTTGATTCCAAGAATCAGGTTGTTTTCAAGGTTTACATAAGATGAAGAAAGTTTATCTACAGTCTGATTTACGGAACTGATGCTGGTTACAACGCTGCTGATGGCAGAAGAAGCATCATTTACATTTTTATACTGAGTTTCGATAAGATTGTTTAAATCACCGATTGTTGAAGAAATCTTGTTAACGGCCTGAGATGTCTGTGCAACGCATTCTGACTGGCTGGCAAAACCGTTGTTAAGTTTCTTGATTTCTGCAATGATTTCTTCAATTGCCATGCAGACTTCAGAAACACTTCCGGAAAGCTTTTCTCCGTTTTCTGAAAGTTCACCGTCAGAGCTTTTTAAGTGCTGAACAATAACCTGCAGTTTTTCAACGAACTGGTTAAAGTTTTCAATGAGTTTTGGAATAACAGCCATGCCGGCCTTAGAGTTGTTTATATCAATTCGCTTACTCAGGTCTGCTTCACTTCCTGCAAACTGAGAAATAGCACTGGAAAGAGTATTCAAAGGATTAACGATTCTAACGGCAGTCAGACAGGCAAAAAGAACCAGAATAAGGGCAAGAACCACAACAGCAGGAATAGCTGAGTTTTTAAGGAAGGCTCCCCCAGTAAATTTTTCGAAAATTACAATACTCCAGCCACAGGATTCAACAGGAGAAATTGAATAAACAGTAAACAATGTAGAATAGAAAGAATTTTCCGAAACTTTAAGGTCGCCCTTGAAACCCTTAAGGTCAGTAAGGTGATCAGAAATAATGGTTTTTGCTTCAAGGAGATTTAAGTCAGTAGCACCAGAAATTTCGAGATTTGAGTTATAAAGATACATTTCGTATTTTTCTGGAAGGTTTGTATACATTGAAGAAACAAAGTCTGACAGAGGGATTCCAGTTCCTATGATTCCCAGGAAACCACCCTGCTCATCTCTTACAATGGCATTAACCCACATATAAGTCTTTTTTAAGCCCACATCATAATCTACGAACAGGTCGTAGTCTTTTGTCATTTTTGAAGTGGCTATATACCAGGCTGATGAGGGATCTGATTTATCAAGATTATAAACAAGATTACCGTTACTGTAATAATTAAGATCCTTGTCATTAATCATAAATGTAAGATGACTTAAAAAAGAATCCTGATAAGCAGCAACTTCCTTAAAAGCCTGAGAAGCAAGTGCAGAATCAGAAGGATTTTTCATGTAGGAAACAATTAAAGGCGATTTAGACATCTGAATGCTTAATGCCATCTGGTCTTTTATGCCGTTATTGAATTCCAGAAGCTTGGTCTGCTGCAGCTGCAACAGCTCTTTTTTAGCATTTGATTCAAAAAGAAAACGAGAACCTGCAGTAACAAAAACAGCAGTTACACAGATCAAAACCGCAAATACCGCGAGTTTAATAGCATTTTTAGCTTTCATAAACACTCCCTAAAGAACATAAGAATTATAACATAAATAATCATCTTTTTCCAGAAAAGAAAAAGAATTTAAGGGAATAAAGAGAATGCTACAGACAGATCAGAACACCATTCAGGGCAGACTGCGTCAGATTACTTTTATAAATTCTTCTTCGCATTTCCCGGTGCAACCCCGGCTGCAATCTGCCGTGTTGGCTTTTGCATGATTAGGGATTTTTATGGCTCCTTATTCTAAAACAAGCATTACCTTATTAGATTTACTTCTGATTTTTCCATTCTTTACAGGATAAACTTCAGAAAGAGATTCCAGTTCCTTTACCTGCTGTGGTTCTGAATCACAGAAAGCAGCAGGATCAATATATTCAATAGTTGAAGGAAGCTTTACTGACTCTAGGGCCGGGCAAGGATTAAAAGCAAATCTATCGATCTTCTTTACACCTTCATTCACAATAATTTTTTTGAGTGAGTCACAGTCCGAGAAGTTATTTCCATCAACTGATTCAAGGGTGCCAGGAATTTCTATTGATTCCAGCGACTCGCAGTACCTAAAGACTTCATGCTTCATACTTCATACTTGTAAGCTTCTTTGGAAGTGTAATATTCTGAAGCTTCTTGCAAGAAAAAAATGCCTGATTACCAATTTTCTCTACTGTATCAGGAATATTGATTGACTTTAGTTCAAGACATCCGGCAAAAGAACAATCTCCTATTGCAGTAATTTTTTCTGGTAGCTTAACAGTCTCAAGTGCAGGGCAGAGTTCAAAAAGCCTGGCCTTCAATTCTGTAATGGCTTTAGGAATCTCAATTGACTTAAGACTTTCGTCTCCAGTGAAAACTTCATAATCAAGTTCTTTAAGATTTTCAGGAAGTTTGATTTCCTTAAAACCACATCGGGCAAGAGAAAGCTGTTTTATTACGGTAACACCCTCTGGAATGATGAGTTCTTTTAATGATTCACAATGGTTAAACAAAGAATATTCAAGACTCTTAATTCCAGACGGAAGATTTATTTTCTTCAAACTGGAACAACCATCAAATGCAAAGCGACCTATTTTTTTTACACATTCAGGAATTTCAACTGTTTCTAGATTCTTAAATCCCTGGAAAGCGCTTTCCCCTATTTCTGTAATTCCTTCTGGAATAACAACTTGCTTTTGATTTGGCCGCATAAACTTTACAAGCACATTATTTTCGATTAAAAACTCAGGGTCTTCTGCTTCTCCATCCTGACACTTAACAGAGGCTGCTTTTACATCTGAATTGAGAAGATATTCCTTGCCCTCTACTTTTTCCCAATCTTCTTTAGAACCGGCAAAATTGATTTCAGATAAAAGCTGACATTCACTAAAGGCGCCTTCCTGAATAACCTTCAATGATTTTGGAAGGGTTATTTTTTTTAATTTTAAGCAAAAATTGAAGGTACTGTATTCTATTGTTGAGATTCCTTCTGGAATAACAATTTCTTCAAGAGCACGACAATTTTTGAATGCACTGGCTTCGAGTATTTCAAGTTCTTTTGGAAGTGTAACTTTTTGCAGGCTTCAGCAATATGCAAAGGCACTGTGTCTGATAGCTTTTACACTGTCTGGAACTACAACGCTTAAAAGAGAAGCACAGCCACTAGCGCATCTTCCGGCAAAAGCTTCACTGGCAATTTCTATAACTCCATCTGGTATTTCAATATCAACTGCAAATTTTGAATTTGTACATTTTTCAAGAATATTATTTTTGATTGTAAGAACTTTCTTTTCGTTAGCCATTTTATCCTCTGAATTAATTATAAATGTGAAATTTGGGTTTTGCAAAGAAATTTTTTTAAGTATAATTATAAATGAGGAAATAATTATGTGTTCAAGAGTTTTATTTTGTAATATTGGTTGGACTAAATACTATCGAGGACAAATAGATGATATTCCTAAAAATGGTGGTGGATATAACGAAAATAACATTGGTCATGAATGCTATAATTTTTTCAACAATAATGGAGTCTACTTTGGCTATGTTCAATCTAAAGAGAATAGAATTACGTTATCGAAAATTGATGCAAACACAGATATTAATGCAGATTCCCTTGATGACGTCCTTGTTGTATGGACAGCAACGCCTCCTTCGGGTAAAAAACGAATAATAGGTTGGTATGAACATGCTACAGTATATTCAACACTTCAAATAGTTCCTGACGATGTAAAACAAAATCGCACAAACTTTAATAACTGTGTAGAATACAATATCAAAGCAGAGTCTTCTAATGTTTATCTTATTCCTGAAAATGAGCGCGGTGAAGATTATTATTTAGAAACACCCGGTCGAAATGTTTGGTATGCTGACGGTAAAGACAATGAAGAGAAGAGAGAAAAAGCTGAAAAACTGAAAGCAAAAGCTATCGAACTATTTGACAAATATAAATCTAAGATTAATAATCAGATTTCTGAAATTGAAAACGAAATTGCTACAGAAACTGAGCAAACTCAAAAACAAAAAGAACTTATAAATGCTCAAATAAAAGCCTTAGAAAATCTTGAAGGCTCTGACGTAATTGGTTTAGGAAAGCAAAGGAAAGGGCAGGGATTATTTCGAAATCAATTAATTGAAAAATATGGTAAATGTTGTTTATGTGGCATCACAAATAAACAACTTCTTATTGCAAGTCATTTAAAATCTTGGGCCGACAGCGATAAAAATGAAAAAGTTGATGAAAACAATGGTCTCTTGCTTTGTCCGAATCATGATAAGCTTGTCGATAAATATATGATTTCATTTGATGAAGATGGAAAAATTCTTATCTCAAAAGCTTTATCTACAAATGATTTAATCCTTATGAATATTGTCGTAGATAAGAAGATAAAGATCACGGCAGGAAATGAATACTTTATTAGATGGCACAGAAACAAGTTTTACGAGCTCGAAGAACAACGAAAACCATCAAAAGACTAAGCCTGGGGCGTTACGGGGGTGGCGCCTGAACCCCCGTTAGAAGGGGTGGCGGAAGACCGCAAAGCGGGCTGGAGACAGGGGAAGACTTTCCCCTCCTTTATAATAAATAAAAGAAATTAAAAAAATTACTTTACGATTCGCAAAATATACCTATATTAAATAGTATGAATTTCTTATTTCAAACGCAATCTGGACTTTTATCAAAAGGTTTTCAAAGTGCGGTTAATTTAAAAACTCGGATTTCAGGATAAATAAGAAATAATTACATTTCTTTCTGAACAATTCGAACGTAGGCTTTTTCTGTTTTAAAAATGTCATAGACATAAAGAGGGCTTTCAAGATAAAGGCCGGTTTCAAGATCGTTTAGCTTTGTAAAAGTTTCGGAGTTATAAAAGCTGGTCATTGATTCAACCATTGGAAAAATACTGGTCATATAACATTAAGCAAAATAATTACATTACGACTGTCTCAGAACC
>JAHAZL010000090.1 GCA_018384055.1 Treponema sp. | reverse complement strand
TAGTCCCCTTTAGACCACAGGGCAGCCCCATGGCAATCAAGTCATAAGGCTGCCCTTTTTTTATGGTTACAGATAATAAAATATGCTTTCGTTTCCAAGTTTATTATAGTTATTGTATGGAAAAACCAGTTAAAGCAAATGTAAATTCATGATATCTGGTTTGGGAGTTGAATAACTTCGTCAGAGGTAAGCCCGGTTAAATCTACAATATCATTAATTGCCATGCCTTTAGCGAGCATTTTCTTTGCCATCTCCAGAGCCTTGTCGCGGGCGCCCTGCATTCGGCCTTCAGCCAATCCTTCTGAAAGTCCTTCAGCATGTCCTTCAGCCTTGCCTTCAGCCTTGCCTTCAGCCTTGCCTTCAGCACGACCTTCAGCCAATCCTTCTTCTCGAGCCTTCTTGCGCTCATCACGCAGCATAAGCTTTCGCCAGTACTCTTCGTTATACAGAAAATCATACATAATGTCATTCAGCTCCGTTTCGTGATCCTTAAGGAATTCTGCAAGAAGTTCTTTGTTACGGCAAATGCTGATGGTGTTCTTAACAGCCATGACGACACTGTCAGGAAAATCCTTCCGCATCTGGTTAAACACTTTACAGAAATTGATGTATTGGTAGATTATATCACCTTCCTTGCTATCATAAATCATTTTTATTCTTAGTTGTAGTGGCGAAGTAGAATTCTTTGGATAATGATCAGAGAGAAGAATTTCATCAGGGCGGTTTCCTTTTTCGCCCGTATAGATTACATAGATCTCTGGAACAGGAAGCTGAACTGTGGCAGAGGTGAACAGGGAAAGTCTGTTTTTTTCCAGATACCGCTTATAGGTTTCCGAAAGATAAAGAAGGCCTCGTATGGCCATGTTGCCGTTCCAGGTGGACTGGGCTTCTGCAAGAATAATCAGCCTGTCTTTGAACATGAGTCCAAGGTCATTGTAAATGCCGTCTGTCAAAACATTGTCGATAGTGATTATTTCAATATCCTTTTCAGTAACATTTTTTTCCTCCGGGTGAAGTGCCTTGAAGAGCTGCAGGGCATATTCCTTATGACTGAATAGAGCCGTAAAAACAGAATCCTTTGCTGTTCGCTTGATATTGTACATGTATAACTCCTTTCCCTTCCCGTATATTTAATAACCGCTAAAAAATTTAAAATGACGGTTTTTTAGCCGTTTCTTTCAATTTGAACAAATTTACAAAAGCTGATAAAATGTCAAAATAAAATCAAAAGGCAGGCAGACATGACATACGTTGCACTCTGTGCCGTGGGCGCAGAAAAAATCCTTGGAAATGAAATAAAGCATTTGGGATATTCTCTTTTGGACAGGCAGGCTCCTGGCCGCGTTACTTTCAGCGGTGACATTGATGCAATGTATCGTGCAAACTACTGTCTGAGGACCAGCGACCGCGTTTACATTCAGCTTGCAGAATACAAGGCCTTCAACTTTGACGAACTTTTTGAAGGATGCTACAAGATTAACTGGCAGGACTACCTTAAGAAAACTGCCCGCGTAATAGTGGACAAGGTTCGCGTTCATGCAAGCAAGCTCAACAGCGAGCACAGCATCCAGTCAATGATCCTCAAGTCAATCTACACAAAGCTTGGCGATGTATGGCACATGGCTTCCATGCCCGAAACTGGCGAAAGTTCAGATGTGCGCGTTTACCTTGACAAGAATGTTGCGACAATTCTTCTTGATACAAGCGGAGAAGCCCTCCATAAGCGGGGCTACAGGACTGACGGCGGCATTGCTCCACTTCGCGAAACTACAGCAGCGGTTCTCCTTCAGGAAATGATGTGGAGACGAAAGACTCCGTTGCACGATCCCTTTTGCGGCAGCGGTACAATTGCAATTGAAGCAGCCCTTTATGCACACAATATTGCACCGGGACTTGGCCGCCGCTTTGCCTACGAAAACCTCGTCATCTACAACCAGCAGCGTGCCCTTGAAATCAAAAGGGAAGAAGCTTCTAAAATCCGCACTGATGTTGAATGCCGCATTACAGGAAGCGACATTGATCCTGCAGCCGTTGAACGCTCAAGGCTCAATGCAGAACATGCCTGCGTAATGGCAGGACGAGCACTCCAGCTTATCGGAAGCGATATGAGGATCGAACGTCCTGACTTCATTCAGAGCGACTACAAGGACATCCGTGCTCCTTATGAAACGGGACTTCTCCTTTGCAATCCACCTTACGGCGAACGCCTTTTGGATCAGGCTGATGCGGAAGATCTTTACGGTGAAATGAAATCCCTCTTCGTTGACTTTGAAAACTGGCAGATGGGTGTAATCACAAGCCAGAAAAATTTCCAGGAATGCATCTGCAAGAAAGCAAGTGCATCCAAAACCCTGAAGGCCGGAAACCTTGATACAACCCTGTACATTTACCGTTAAGGAAAGAGCATAGAAATGGCTATTGTTGTAGAGCACGAAAAAAGAAAAAAGGAAATCCTCGAAAAATCCCTGGAACTTTTCATTGCGGAAGGATACGAGGATGTTACCTACCAGAAGATTGCAGACCGCTGCGGAATTACACGCACTACCCTATACATATACTTCAAGAACAAGCGCGAAATTTTTTCCTTCAGCATCAAGCAGCTTACGGGCGATCTTGAAAATCAGCTTTTGGAAATCATCAAGAAACCTGACCTTCATTCCATTGACTGCCTTAAGGAAATTTTCTTCAGGATTTTTGATGTGGCAGAGCAGAATTCTAAATTCTTCAAGGTCCTCCACATGTACCTGATTCAGCTTGAAAAAGGCGGAGTTGACATTAACGAAAGGATCAGGAAGCGTGTAATCAGAATCATTCACCTTATGAGCACCATCATCATACGAGGTCAGAAAAAAGGTGAGATAAGGAATGTTCCCGTAAAGGACATGAACGACCTTTTCTATACCCTCATTGAATCAGGCATTTTCCGTCTCGGCATCCTTAACCAGACAAATCTTGAACAGATGAGAAGCATCGTAAATTTTACTGTTGAACAGTTCAGGGCGTAAAAATGATTTCAGATCCATTAATTCCTTTTTTGATTTGCATCCTTCCCTTGCTTGCGGCATTTGCCTGCATGCTGGTTTTAATCAAGGAATTCAGATTTCTTAGCGGAGTAATTTCCATTCTCCTTGGACTGTTTGCCGTAATTCCAATTGCAGCAATTCAGTTTGCAATAGAATACTATCATCTGGTTTCTGTTCACTCCCTCATGCAGGTGTTGTTGAAGAGCCTTTTAATCAATGGTGTAGTTGAAGAAACCATCAAGATGCTTTTGCTTTTCTTCGTTTCAAAAAAACTTAACCTTTCTGCATTCTTTGCCTGTGCCCTCTTGAGTGGACTTGCCTTGGGCTGCTTTGAGTCAATGGTTTATCTTGTTTCGGGAATTGAAAGGTTGGGGCTCAGGATGCTGACAGCAGTTGTAATTCATGCGACATGTGCAGGTCTTTCGGGGCTTTTCGTATACAGCATTAAAAATGAAAGCACAAAGGTTCTCTCATTTATTCTTGCAATTCTTCTTCACGGCGTATACAACTACTTTGCCGGCTTCAAGATGGACAGTTTCTTCTTCTGGTTCTCCCTTGTTGTAGTTCTTGTAGCAGTCGTTGAGTGCCGCATCCGCTATCGTGCCCTTGTTCCAGAGGGATTGATTCTCTTTCAGTGATAAGCCGTTGGTCTAACGGTTTCCGCAGTCTCGGCAGATTCCCCAGAGGTTGGTCTGGCTTTTCAAAAGCTGAAATCCTTTGGGAAGTATTTCTTCTTCCAGATCAATTTTTTCGTAAATGTCAAAAACTTTTCCGCATTTAGAGCATTTGAAATGAATGTGGCTGGTGGTGTCTGCATCAAAGCGCAGTTCCCCGTCTTCAATTGTGAGGGTTATTACAAGTTCGGCTTCTGCAAATTGCTTTAGGGTATTGTAGACGGTTGTCTTTGAAAGGGTTGGAATTGTCGGGGCAAGAGCCGTGTAGATGTTGTCGGCTGTAGGATGAATGGGATTCTTTAATAGATAATCATAGATGGCAATTCGCGGTAAAGATGGCCTGATTTTATTTGAGTTGAGTTTGTCTGCAATTTCCTGTTTTGTAAGCTGAGTTATCATGATGGTTCTCTTTACCTTGTAATATTGGAGGGGATTGCCGCGCCCGTTACGGGCTCGCAATGACGATTCAGTGACGATGCACTTCTGTCGTCGGGCTCGCAATGACGCTGTTATGTTTCGTCATTGCGAGGAGCTTGCGACGAAGCAATCAATTAGAAATATCTTTTAAGGAGGCCCTTGAAACCTGCACCGTGGCGGGCTTCGTCCTTGGCCATTTCGTGAACTGTATCGTGGATGGCATCGTATCCCAGTTCCTTTGCGCGCTTTGCAAGGGCAAGCTTTCCTTCGCATGCGCCTGCTTCTGCATCGGCTCTCATTTCAAGATTCTTCTTTGTATCCTTTGTCAAAACTTCGCCAAGGAGTTCTGCAAACTTTGCTGCGTGTTCTGCTTCTTCAAAAGCATAGCGCTTGTAAGCTTCTGCAACTTCAGGATAACCGTCGCGTTCTGCCTGGCGGCTCATGGCAAGGTACATTCCAACTTCTGAACATTCTCCGTTGAAGTTGTCGCGGAGTCCCTGTACAACTTCTGCATCAAGACCCTGTGCAACACCTACTTCGTGTTCGCAGGCAAATCCACCTTCTTCCTTAACTTCTACCCATGGATTTTTTGCCTTGCACTGAGGGCATGCTTCCGGTGCGTTGTCTCCTGTGTGAACATAACCGCAAACCTTACATCTCCATTTTTTCATAAATGTTACCTCCGAATTGTGTGTAATTAAATTGTAATGATTACAATACAAATACTATTATAGAAGAGTACAGATGTCAATAAAAAGAGCAGCCTAAAAAATCAGACTGCCCCTTTGTGGTGCTTAATATAAAGTAAATCCGAAATTTTACTTATATATCTTTTTAAGTTCATAGCTGCGTATTCCAAGTCCGATCTTTTCTGTGTGGGCAAGACATCTTCCGCAGCCAACGCATTTTGTTCCTTTAAATAATATTGTTGGATAAATGGATTATAGACATGAAGAAAAGTATAATAAAACATTTTTTTATGCTAGTATGACTACCATGATGAAAAAGCTTTTTACCCTGGTGCCCTTAGCTTTTATCTTCTGTTCAGGACTATTTGCCCTATCGTTAGAAGATGTTGCTCCTGAAGAATTTATTGACGAGTTGAAGCAGGAACGCTTTGTAAGTGTAATTCATGATGAAGGGGATGAAAGACTTCTACTTGTACCGGATTGCATTTACAGGGAAAAAATATTTTCCAGAAGAATAGAAAAAGAAGACAGGCCCTACACTGCAGAATTCCTCTACCTGATTTCAAAAAGAGATGTTCTTTCCTGTGGAAAGAAGGGCCTTCAGCAAATTACTATGGAGGACATATCGGAAGTCTTCACTGCCCTTTCAAAAATGAGCGGCATGCGCTACAGGTTTTCCAACTCAAATCCCAATGGGTCGGTACTTTATAAAAAAGTGAGTACCATTGGCGGTCTGGAAAAAGCAAGGGACATTCCAGATATGGTGACAAGAGACTGCGACGGGCTTAACCTTTACTGCTACCAGCATGACCGTCTTCTTGGAAATTTGAAATTCCTTCTGGAATATGAGATGACGGAAAATGAACTTTACCTTTCAATCCTGAACAAAAGTAATATTGGCCTTCTGGGATTGAATGCCTGCAAGGTGGAAAATCTCCGAATAAACATTCATGTTACTGATCTTGGCGATGACATTCTGTTCTATATATCAGCCGACGCAAACTACGATAATGTACTAAAGCTTTTCAGCATAAGGAAGATCATTAAGGGCCTTATGAACGAACGACTTAATGCAATTTACCGCTGGTTCTTCCTTCAGTTTTAGAACACGAATTTTAAATTTTCTTTCTAATTGATTAAAATCCTTGACGGCAAAAAGCAAATCCCCCATCATAAATAGTTGTCATCCTGAAATGGATTCGGGGTCTCAATAAACAAATGACACAGATTTCGGATATGGTTCGGAATGACAAGGAGCATACAATGAATATTTTCAACAAGGATCATTTTGTAAAGAGATGCCTCATGAGCGCCATCGGTGTTCTTATCTGCGGGATTGCAGTAGGGTTTTTCAAGCATGCATTCTTTGGCGTTGACCCTTTCCAGTCCCTTATGGCAGGTCTTGATGCCTTGATTCCAATAAAGTTTGGAACCCTCTATGTAATCGTAAATATAATCCTCCTTTTGTTCAGCCTTGTTTTTGACCGCCACTACATTGGCCCTGCAACATTCATCAACCTGTTCCTTCTTGGATATGTTGCACAGTTCTCCCTTGAAACATTGCAGCACTTCTTCCCTGCCCCTGCCCTTTACCTCCGTGCAATTTTCCTTTTGATAGGCATCGGCGTAATCTGCTTTGCATCGTCTTTCTACATCACTGCTGACCTTGGCGTTTCAACCTACGATGCAGTTGCCCTCATCATTTCAAACACCTGGCACATCTGGCAGTTTAAGTTTATCAGAATCATTACTGATGCAATCTGCGTTGTTGCCGGTGTTGGACTATTCCTTCTTGCCACAAAGAAAATCGATGGAATCCAGGCAGTTGTGGGAATCGGTACCATCATCACCGCTTTCTTCATGGGACCTCTCGTTGATTTCTTCCAGGTGAAGGTAGCCCGCCCATTCCTTGAAGGAAAATCAGAAAATAAGTAAAAAAGCCACAATGCTCATTGACATCTATATATTTATTCCAAAATGTGTTAAAATAATTCAATTATGGAAGAAAATGAGAAGGCGGTATCTTCAGGCAAAAAAGTAAAGACCTTGCTTACAGTTGTCTTTGCAGTAGGTTTCATTGCCATGACTGCATTTTTTGTCTATGAATATTCTCAGGGACGCTTTAAGTCTGAGGAAAATCTTCAGGAATATATAGCGTCCTTTGGAATTTACGGTCCCCTCATCTTAACTTTCTTCCAGTGCATAAAGGTAGTTTATACGGTCATCCCGGGTGCTCTGGGCTGTATTGTAGGTGCTACCTTGTTTGGAACGGTGAAAGGGTTTATCTGCAGTTACATCGGTATCTGTACAGGTTCACTCCTTGCTTTCACATTGTCCCGCAAATTTGGGGTTTCATTTGTAAGTTCTCTCATGGGGGAGAAACATTACAATAAATGTATAAAATGGCTTAACAGGAACAGGAAGAACTATTCGCTTTTTCTCTGGGTGGCAATCACCTTTCCTTTTTCGCCGGATGACTTTTTGTGCTATTTCTCAGGGCTTACTCATTTGTCGTACAAAAGGTTCATGATTATTATACTGACCGCAAAACCCTGGACCATTCTGGCTTACAGCCTGATTTTTGGATACCTTGGAAAAACAGTGTAGGAAATTTAGGGGATAAATATGTTAGGTGTTTACAATTACACAGTTTGGATGACTTATGTGGCTATGATCATTTCCTTTGTGGGCATCAGCTACGTTCTTGACGGGAATTTCAAGGCAGCACTTCTTTGCCTTATGGCATCGGGTGTTCTCGACATGTTCGATGGAAAAGTTGCTTCTACAAAAAAAGACCGTACCGACTTTCAGAAGGGCTTTGGAATTCAGATTGACTCCATGAGCGACCTTATCTGCTACGGGGTTCTTCCTGCAATGATCGTATACGAACTTGGGCGCGAAGGTTCAAGGCTTAAGTTTGGACCACTTCCACCGGTACATAACATCGTGACTGCAATCTGTGCCTGCTATCTTCTCTGTGCACTCATTCGCCTGGCATTCTTTAATGTTGACGAAGCAGAACGTCAGAAGGTTACTACAGAAGAACGCCACATTTACAAAGGGCTTCCTGTTACTTCCATTGCCCTCATCATTCCTGCAATCTATGATATCTGCAGCGTAGTAAGAAGGCCTTTCAGCGAATATGTTGGAGCAGGCATCCTCATTGTCTGTGGAATTGCCTTTATCAGTCCGTTCAAGCTCGTTAAGCCTAACCTTCTGGGTAAAATCGTTCTCATCTGTGTAGGCATTGCAGAAATAGTTGCCCTCATTGTCTGCTGTTAATAGGCTCACTATGAAGAAAGAACCAAACGACAAATCGACCCTCTTCCTTTACGGAACAAAACCAGGCAGAGTGCTTCTTGAAATTATTCTTGCTTTAAGGACACCTGCCCTTCTTGGTCTTTTTTTGCGCACGCCTCTTTCCATTCCTGCAATCAAGCCTTTCATAAAGAAGAATGGAATCAATATGGATGAATGGAAAGGAAGGAAATTCCGTTCCTTCAATGACTTCTTTACACGCAAGAAAGAGACGGTTTCCTTTGATTCCGATCCTTCACATTTCATCAGTCCATGCGACAGCCTTTTGACTGCCTACGACATAAACGAAGACAGCACTTTCCGCATCAAGGGTGCAGACTACAGCCTTACGGATTTTTTCCAGAATGAAGAAACCGGAAAAAGATTCATCGGAGGAAAGTGCCTTGTATTCCGCCTCTGTGCAACGGATTACCACCGCTACATTTTCTGCGACAATGCAACAGTTGAAAGCAATCACTTCATCAAGGGAAAGCTCTACTGCGTTCAGCCATTGGCTTTGGAAAAATGCAAGGTATTTACATTAAACAGGCGCAGCTGGAATATCCTTCATACAGAAAATTTCGGCCATATTGCTTCCGTGGAAATCGGTGCCTTTAGTGTTGGCGGAATCATCAACCACCACGAAAACTGTGCCGTAAAGAAAGGCGAAGAAAAAGGCTACTTTGACCTGCACGGTTCTACAATTGCCCTTCTGTTTGAAAAAGGAAAGGTTCAGCTTTTACCAGAAATTGAAGAAGGTCTTAAGGACGGCGAATACCGCGTTAAGATCGGTCAGTGGATTGCCAACAAGGCATAAATTTTCTATATATTTATTAATTATGGCTAGCAACACCAAGTTTTCGGACCAGACAGATTCAGATGTCCAAGTGGAATTCGATGTACCTCCTCAGTACAAGGTTCTGTTTTTTAACGACGACTACACGACCATGGAATTCGTAGTTGAAGTTTTGATGGACGACTTTAACAAAACCTTTGAAGAAGCAAGTGCCGTCATGCTTGAGATTCACAAGTCCGGCAAGGGGGTTGCCGGAGTCTATCCCTATGACATTGCGGCAACAAAGGCCCGTTCTGCACAGAACAAGGCAAGGGCCCAGGGATTTCCCTTACAGATTACGGTGGAAGAAGATTAATGGAATTATCAGAAGAACTCAGCAGCTTCCTGGAGCAGGCGGAAGATGTTGTCTATGAAAGAGGCCTTGAATATGCAACTCCGGAGCTTGTCCTTTTCTGCATGCTGGACAGCGCGACAATCAATCATTTTGCAATAAATCCGGATATAAACCTTGCATCCCTGGAAAAAGATGTCCTCGAATATCTTGAGGAATACAATCCAACGGGAAAAAGAAAATACGAAGAAGAGGACGAAATTCCCCACAGCGTTTTGTTTGACGAAGTTCTAGCCAAGGCAGAAGCATTTGCAAAAGAAGAAAAGTCAAATGAAGTCTCATTGTACCACTATCTGTTTTCAATGGTGACAGACAAAAGGCTCCATGCTTCCTACATGATGAAAAATAACGGCATCAACATGGAATTCCTTTTGGCTGCCCGTCAGTTTGAACTTAATCATCCTGAATTCTTTGACCTTTCAAAAATGAATTTTGAGCAGCTTGCAGAAGAAGCCGCCGCTGCAGTGGAAAAGAGTACGCAGGATCCTTTGGATTCCTATGCCGTAAACCTTACAGACTTGGCAAAAGAAGGAAAGCTGGACAAGCTTGTAGGACGCAATGAAGAAATAGAAAGGACCATTGAAATCCTTTGCCGCAGGACAAAAAATAATCCCCTCCATGTTGGTGATGCAGGTGTTGGAAAAACATCAATTACGGAAGGACTTGCACAGCGCATAGCAGAGGGCAATGTTCCCGATTATCTTAAGGATGCGGAAATCTATTCCGTCGAAATGAGTTCTCTTGTAGCAGGAACAAAATTCCGCGGAGACTTTGAAAAGCGAATAAAGAAACTGGTGGAATCCCTTCAGAAAAAACCGAAGGCTATTCTCTTCATTGACGAAATACACACTATGATAGGTGCTGGATCAGGCAACAATTCCAGTGGAAGCCTTGATGCCGCAAACATTCTTAAGCCTGCATTGTCAAAGGGTAATCTCCGCTGCATTGGTTCAACAACTTTTGAAGAGTATACAAAGACTTTTGAAAAGGACAGGGCACTTGCCAGAAGATTCCACAAGATAGATATTCTTGAACCGACCCGTGATGAAAGCATAAAAATCCTAAAGGGCATTCTTCCAAAGTACGAGGAATTCCATAAGGTAAAGTATTCACCTGAATGCCTTGCCCAGGCGGTGGATCTTTCCGTTCGCTTTTTCAATGACAAAAGGCTTCCGGACAAGGCTATCGATGTAATTGATGAAAGCGGTGTATACGCACGACTCCACGGAAAGAGCAGGGTAACGGTAAATGAAATCCGCCATGTGGTTTCAAGGGCAGCAAAGGTTCCTCTTGAAACCATCAGCGGAAAAGAAAAGGAAAACCTCCGTAATTTTGACCAGAAGATAAAGGCGGAAGTATTCGGTCAGGATGTCGCAGTTGAAGCTGTATGCAGTGCAGTAAAGAAGGCGAGGGCAGGATTCCGCAACTTGGAAAAGCCTGAGGCAAGCTTTCTTTTTGTTGGGCCAACTGGAGTCGGTAAGACTGAACTTGCAAAGGTTCTTGCGGAAAAACTAGGTGTAAAGCTCCTTCGCTTTGACATGAGCGAATATCAGGAATCCTATTCCATCAGCCGGCTTATTGGTTCTGCACCGGGCTATGTAGGCTATGAAAACGGCGGTGTCCTTACTGAAGCCGTAAGAAAGGAAAACCATGCGGTAATCCTCTTTGATGAAATCGAAAAGGCCCACAGTGACATATACAACACTCTTCTTCAGGTCCTTGATTACGGAACTTTGACTGACAGCCAGGGGCGCAAGGCGGACTTCAGGAACTGCCTCATAATCTTTACGAGCAACTGCGGTGCAAGGGATATGGGCAGGAATTCAGTTGGTTTCAGCGGTTCAGGAGACATAATAACTAACGACCGTTTTGTACTTAAGGATGCAGTTGAAAAGACTTTTACTCCAGAATTCAGGAACAGATTGGACAAAATCGTATACTTTGAGCGCCTTGGCAAGGATATTGCCGTAAGAATAGCCTGTAAAGCCGTTGATGCCATTGCAAAACGCCTTGAATCAAAGAAGATTTCCTTTACTGCATCCCAGGAAGTTTACGATTTCATTGCTGAACAGGGCTTGAGTGCGGAATTCGGTGCAAGAAACATCCAGCGCTATGCAGAAGAAAAGATAGCTTCGCCTTTAATTGACGAACTTCTGTTCGGTAGGCTAACTAACGGTGGTAAGGTTGAAGTAGTAGTAGAAAAGGGAGGGCTTAAATGCCATGTGGTCTCGTAGATCCAACCGTAATCTATGAATTTCCACAGCCCGGAACTTTATACGCGGAATACGGCGATTCCATCTGTGCAGTAACGGAAGACATGGATTTGCAGCTTTTGTATTCAGCCTATATGCAGGGAGTCTTTCCCTGGTTCAGTGAAGACGATGGAGATCCTGTGGTGTGGCATTCAACTGACCCAAGGTTTGTCCTTATGCCCCGGGATTTTCACATTCCGAAAAGCGCAGCAAAATTCCTGAAGCACACTCCCTATACATACACCATGGACAAGGCTTTTCCTCAGGTAATGATTGAGTGCGCAAGACAAAGTCGAAAAGGGCAGAATGGAACCTGGATAGGAAACATGATGATAGAAGCCTACAGCAAATTCCATGAAGAAGGTTATGCCCACAGTTTTGAAGTCTGGAAGGATGATGAACTTGTAGGAGGATTTTACGGGGTCCTCATAGGAAGCGTTTTCTGCGGGGAAAGCATGTTTACAAAGGCTACGGACAGTTCCAAAAGCGCCTTCATTCTTTTTATGAAAGCTTTCATTGAATGCGGGGGAATGATTGTAGACAGCCAGAGCTATACGGATAACATTGCCCGTTACGGAGCAAAAAACATAAGCCGAACTGCCTTTCTAAAAATTGAGGAGAAAGCCCTGTACAAGCCACTCAGGAAAAATCTTGAAGTAGAATTTGAAATACAGGTGAACAATGCAGCCGGAGGCAGGATATAAAAAAGGACCTGAAGATCTTTTGAATTTTCAGGTCCTTAATATTTCTAAAAATGAAATTCAGATTAGAAAACGTATGTCATGAAGAAACCGCTTGACCAGCACTTTCTGTTGGTTCCGTCAAATGCAGTGCGGCTTTCAAGGTTAACATAAACATCAAATGTTGTGTGGCTTGAGTATATGAACTTAATGCCTGGCTTGAAGTTGAAGATTTTACCGCCGTCCCAGTCGTCAGTTGCAGGATTATCACTCCATCTCTTGTCCTTTGAACCAAATGCAAAAGAACCCCACATGTTAATTGAGAATTCCTTTGTGATAGGAAGGTCAAATTCACAGCCTGTGTAGAACGATGTTGAGTAGTTGTCGTTTTCAAAGAAGTTGAGTCCTAATTCAGGTCTCAAAGTAATGTCTGTTGAAGGAATGATGAATGTGATGGAAGCACCTGCGCCGTAAGCTTCGTCATCCTTAAGGTCAGAGAAGAGGCTGTCTGCTGCAATGTATGCGTCGATTATAAAATTCTTCATGCCGATTGTAGCGCCTGAATAGAAGTTTGCCTTCTGGTCGAAGGCACCTTCAAGAACTGTACTGAAAGCAAGCCAGTCACAGGGAGCAATTCTAGCAGCGGCGTTGACGGCTGGATCGTCTGTATTAAATCCGTTAGGAATTGCAAGGCCGAATTCAAGGCCAACCTTGTCCTTCTTTGATGTCTTGAAGCGGAATCCGAGGGCACGCTTTGCATATTTGTTTGCGAATGGAACGAAACCAACAACATCAGCAGAACCTGGAGCGTCAACATAGAATTTGTAAGAACCTACATTTTCTGATGAAGTCTTAGCCCATACGCCGGCTCTGTCGTCGTATGCTGTAGAGAATCCGCCCTGGCGAGAGTGTGCACCAGGTTCAAAGAGCCATGCTCCGTAGCGGGGGCAAGGTCCTACCTGCCAGTTGAGTTTAGTTCCGATACCTACATCAAAATTGTCGTTGATGTGGTAGAGGAAGTTAACGTAGTAGGAATCCTGGATAGTGTTCTGCGAATTTACTGAATTATCATAGTTGAGATAATTGTTTGTGTCTTCACTTGATCTTCCGTTCCCGTCGGCTCTTCTTCCGTAGTGAAGGTTGAGGGCATTCTGATTAGATGTTCCGAAAACAAAGTTATCAAGTTTTCCGAAGTAATCGTAGTTTGCAAGGAAACTTGTATTGAGCATTCCTTCGATGACAAAGTTATTCTTGTCAAAACGAGCCTGCATTGTGTCGGTAATACCGTAGAGTACAGTGTCACCTGCAAAAGAATCTCCAAAGCCTGTCCAGAGTGTGTTCTTCATCTGTGGTGATGGAAGAACCTGTGCAGAAAGAGCTGTTGAAAAAATAGCTGCTGCAATAGTAAAAAGTGTCTTTTTCATAAAGAAACCTCCCAAAATTATGTCTGACATTCTATCGTTTTGTGTCATGTTAGTCACTAGGGGGCGGATGGATTGCTTCGTTGATACGCTACTCGCAATGACGAAGAAGGCGAAGTGCGGTTGCAATGAAGAGAACGCTCGCAATGGAGGTGAAAAAGTGATACACTATGGTCATGGAACAGTACAAGAAAGATTTTATTGATTTTATGGTTCAGAGCCAGGTTTTGAAGTTCGGTTCGTTTACTCTCAAGAGCGGAAGAAAATCTCCTTTCTTTATGAATGCGGGAGCATACGTAACAGGCAGCCAGCTTGCAAAGCTCGGTGAATACTATGCACAGGCAATCCACGCAAACTTCGGCGATGATTTTGACGTTCTTTTTGGACCCGCCTACAAGGGCATTCCTCTTGCCGTAACAACAGTAATTGCCTACCAGAAGCTCTACGGCAAGGAAATCCGCTACTGTTCAAACCGCAAGGAAGTAAAGGATCACGGTGCAGACAAGGGGGCAATCCTGGGATCTGAACTCAAGGACGGCGACAGGGTTGTAATCATCGAGGATGTTACAACTTCCGGAAAATCTATTGAAGAAACATATCCAATCGTAACGGGCCAGGCAAAGGTGACAGTTGTGGGCGAAATGGTTTCCCTCAACAGAATGGAAAAGGCTTCGGCAGACTGCACAAAGAGCGCCCTTGATACAATTACGGAAAAATACGGTTTCCCAGCCCGTGCCATCGTAACAATGAAGGAAGTTACAGAGGTATTGAAGGGTACGGTTCTTACAGATGAACTGATGAAAGACATTGATGCCTACTATGCAGAATGGGGATGTGCGGAAGCTTTGAGTCACTAGTAATCTATACCTTTCGTAACTTCCGCACAAACGAACAGCAAAGGCTATTCGTTAATGCCAGGAAAGAAAAAGTATAGCCTAGAGAAAAATCGCTAGATTTTTCCAATCCGTGTGACAGACTTGTGATGGTAGAAACAGGCGTTTAATGTGATTTTATGGGTGCAGGTTCTGTACCCATTTTTTGTCTATAGGGAGACAGATTTTATGACAGATGAACAGTGGAAGGCTTTTGTCACCTTCAGGGATGAGTACAGATTCCTTTGTGAAGAATGGGGGCAGCTGGCACCAAAACTGTTACCGTTGCAGAAGAATCTTGCGGGTACAGATTACAATGTTGAAACAAGCGTGGTGTTCAACAGGGCTTACGACGACATTAAGAAAGAAGACGAAATCAACCTGATTGTAATAGGAGACAATCCCGGCAAGGACGAGCAGCTTGCAAAAAACAACCGATATTTTGTGGGCAAAAGCGGCATTGTTGCGGAAAATTTCTTCAAAAAAAATCCCGAGCTCAACATGGATTTCCGAAAAAAGACCGTCATCATGAACAAGACTCCGGTTCATACGGCAAAGACAAAGCAGCTGAAGGACCTGGCAAAAGAAGGCGGTGAGGAAATAAAAAACCTTATTGAGCAGAGCCAGCTTAAGTGCGCGGAAATTACTGCAAGGCTTCATCTTGGTCTTGGAGTGGACACCCAGCTTTGGCTTGTGGGACACAGCGAGCTTAAAAAGGGCGGAGTATTCCTTGGATATAAGGACAGGCTTAAGGAAGCTTACGGTGAAAGTCCAATGTGGGAAAATGTTTTCCTTCTGAATCATTTTTCCATGGGCAGGTTCAGTGTGGACCTGAAAAATTTCAGGGAAGAAAATCCAGCAGTTCCCCTTGCAGAAGCCTTGAGGCAAATAGGCACAAGGCACAAGAAGGAAGTCTACGGAATTTAATTTAATGTTCGCACGGATGACATTAGCAATAAATAAATCTATAATGGCATGAAAAACAAATCGTACCAAAGGAAAGAAAATGAAAAGATTATATGAACCAGGACAGCTTGTAGAAACTACAGTTGTTGCAATCAGCGGTGACACAGTATTCATCGATTTGGGCTTGAAGAGCGAAGGTTTTGTTGATGTTGCAGACTTCAAGGATGCAGACGGAAACATCACGGTAAAAGAAGGCGACAAGGTTAAGGTATACTTTGTTGGAGGAAAGCAGGAAGAACTTCACTTTACAACAAAGATTGCAGGAAGCAAGTCAAAGGGTGACAGCTCGGTTTTTGAAAATGCATACAAGAACGGCATTCCTGTAGAAGGAACAGTCAAGGGAGAAATCAAGGGCGGTTTCGAAGTTATGCTCGGAACAACACGCGCTTTCTGTCCATTCAGCCAGATGGGTTACCGCCAGAGAAAGGAACCTTCGGAATATGTTGGACAGCACCTTTCTTTCAAGATTACGGAATTCAAGAACGAAGGAAAGAACATTGTTGTTTCAAACCGCGTTCTTCTTGAAGAACAGGCTGCTTCTGAACTTGCTTCCCTTGCAGAAAAATACACGGTGGGAATGACAGTTACAGGAACAGTTAAGTCCATTGAATCTTACGGTGCCTTCATTGACTTGAACGGATTCCAGGCACTTCTCCCTGTTTCAGAAATCAGCCGCACACGCGTAAGCAGCGTTGCAGATGTTCTTTCAGTTGGACAGGAAATCACCGCAAAGATCATCAAGGCAGACTGGAAGCACGAAAGGGTTTCCCTTTCAACAAAGGAACTTGAAGCCGATCCTTGGGATGCAGTTGCAGACAAGTTCAGCGTTGGCGACAAGATTGAAGGAAAGATCAGCCGCGTTGCAGACTTCGGTGTATTCGTAAACCTTGCCGACGGCATTGACGGTCTCGTTCACGTTTCAAAGCTCAATGTTGAACGCAACACAAACCTCAAGAAGGTTTTCAATCCAGGCGATGTCCTCGACGTTATCATCGAAAAGATTGATGCAGAAGAAAAGCGCATTTCCCTGAGCACAGTTGTTTCAAACGAAGAACAGGACAATGCAAAGGAATACATGTCGTCGCACAATGATGATGACGGCGAAACATACAATCCATTTGCAGCACTCCTTAAAAAATAAAACCTTAAAATTAAATAAAGAGATTACCCTCTCGGCAGATTCCGCCCTGAAAAAAAGGCTTCCGCGCTTCGCTTGTGCAGATTTTTTTTCATTGCATAATCTGCCTACGGGTAATAATGTTTATTAAAACTTAAGTCTTTTATTAATTTTAACTTAAAAGAGACCGACAATGAGGGTATGAGGAAGTTTGTCATATTCTTGCTGTCGGTCTTTTTTTTGTCCGAAGCATTCTGCCTTGAACTATACAAGGACAAGGTTGTGGTATCATACTACGCTGAAAAATTTCACGGTCGGAAAACTGCCAACGGCGAAAGGTTCAACATGTATGACATGACCTGTGCCCACAAGACCCTTCCTTTCAATACAATCATCAGAGTCACAAACTATGCCAACGGAAAAAGCGTAGATGTCCGCGTAAACGACAGGGGCCCTTTTGTTGCAGGCCGTGAAGTTGACCTTTCAAAGGGAGCCGCAGTAAAGCTTGGCATGATAAAGAGCGGAACTGCAAAAGTAAAAATCCACATCGTAAAAATGGGGGCAAATACAAAGCAGAGTGCAGTATCTGCCGCAAAGGCTCAGAAAATCCCCCTTACTCGTTCAAAAGGGGCCACGTCAAAAGCCAAGGCCGCAACGCAAGTTGTACTTAAAAAAGGACAGCTGTATGACATTCAGCTTGGATCCTTTTCCGATGAAAACAACGCCCGCGAATATGCAAGGAAAATTGCCAGGGCAAAGTTCAAGAATGTGGCAATTCAAAAATCAGGTAGCAATACAAAGGTTTCAGTTATAAAAGTTGACGGAAAAGATGTCCCTTCGCTGGTGAAACAGCTGGAAATGAAGGGCTTCGGCAATGCTTTTGTTAGGGAGAGGAAAAATAGGTAGGCTGAAAAACAGCCCATCATTTTTAAAAGAAAAAGATGTCGTTGAAACTGATTCACGCAATCGAACAGGGTGGAATTTTCCCTGAACTGGAAAAATTCCTTCTGCCCCATGAAAAATTCTGCAGTACCCTCTATGAAAAAGTCCTTACTCAGGATGAAAGTGTCTATGCCATAGTTGATGAAAATGTGCAGGGTGTATTTTCTTTTTCGAAGGGACACTCCTTTGTCTGCTGCATTCCAAAGTGGTCCAAGGAAATGAAAAAAGTGGTTTCCGATTTCATGAAGGACAAGAAGGTTTTCTGCATCCACGGGGAAGAAAGCGAAGTCCTGAAGATGGAAAGACTCCTGAAGAACAAGTATGAAGAAAAAGACTGCAGGAACATGTTCCTCATGGAATATGGCGGACAGGTATATATAGACGAAGATGCTCCAAAAGCTTTTGTATGTCAGATGGAAGACTGCGAAAGGCTTATGCCGCTGCAGACCGGTTTTTGCGTTGAGGAAGTTCTTCCGCCCTGGAAAGAAGTAAATCTGCCTTTGGAAAGAATGAACCTTGACAAGGCCTTAAAGAACAATACGGTTTATGCACTTGGAGATGAAGACTGCATTTACACAAAGGCAAACATCAACATGTTTTCGAACAAGGTGATTCAGATTTCCGGAGTTTACACTCAGAACGATTTTCGAGGCAAAGGATATGCTACTGCCCTTGTAAACAGGATCGCCCTCATTGCGGAAAAAGTCGGCCGTACTGCAACCCTTCTGGTAAGGCAGGAAAACATGGCTGCCTACAATGCCTACAGGAAGGCGGGTTTTGGGATTTCAGGAACCTACAGAATCGTTTACTTCAAGTAGGTTCTAGAACCTAAGTCCAAACTGGATGCAAGGATAAAGCTTGGTTTTTGAATTAAGACTAATTCCGGATATGGCTCTTTTTCTGGCACTGGATTGAAAAGCATCGTCGTTAAAATCTTTTGATTCCAAATCAAAGGCAAAGGCAACAAAACCGCTGGAATTTCCAAGAAGGTTTCTTGAGACGGAAAGTCTAAGTTCCGGAACGAAGGCAACCCGATCTCTTGTATCAGCCCTGGAAGAAAAAATGCATGCCTTTCCAAGGATTTCCGTATCAAGAGAATATCTTCCGTACAAAGCAGTTTTATGTCCGATACCTCCGGCAAAATCAATTCCCCTGTTCCATTTTGATTGGTCCCAGTTCAGAAGGGCTGTTCCGTAAATGACTGGAATGCCGTAGTGGAATCCTATGCCAAGGTTACAGTCGGTTCCGAATGATAATTCCCGATAGAGCCTTATCTTGTAACTTGGCCATAGGTTTGCAAGTTTTACAAGTTCTGACCGTTCCTCTAAGCTGGTTCTTTCTTCTCTTATTCCCTGTTTCCCAACAATACTTTTCCCAATCCTGAATTTGCTGCCGTAATATTTGTTAAGGTAAACTTTCTGTACTTCGGTAGATCCCTTGTAGATACCGGCAGAATTAAAATGCTCAAGCCGAACTTTTGCCGGTGAAAGTAGAACAGTATCATCGGTTACAAACATTTCAAAATCCATGTTGGAAGGAACGCCTACAAGAATCTGCTTGCTTGCGGTTGGAATTGCAGCAACGGGGATGGTCTGGTTTTCAATTCCGACAATGCCTTCCACTACTTCAAGAAATACCTTTTTGTTTTCGTCATAGACTGCCGCCTCAATGGCACCTTCGCAAACAACGAGGGTGTAATCAAGGTCAGAATAGGTTTGGCCTTCTTCAGTAACGAGAAGGAAAGAAAGATAAGTTTCAATCTGGTGCATGTCGGTAAAGGCATAGCTCATGTATTCCGTGAAACCAGGTCGCTTTTCGTTGATGACCTGCTTCATTTTTTCGACCACCATGGACTTCCTTTTGTCCTTCTTTTCCTTGATGTCATCTTCAACGGCGGGAAAGATTTTGTACATGAGGTTCACTGCTTTCTGGTGGAGTCCGGAAAATCCCCTGTAGAATTTTTCTACATTTCCAACATAGTAAGAAACGAGTCTTGTAATGTAGATTGGTATAAAAGGACCTGTATAGAAAGGACAGTAATCCCTTTCAAAAAAACTTTCGTATAGACTGTTAATCTGCGGCAGAACTTCATTGACGAATTTTTCCTGATTGCTGTTGGCGTAGTTAAGGATGGTGCGGGTGTGGCCGTATTTTGTAAACCGCCAGTTGTCCCTGAAGAATGGAAGGGTAGGGACAATGTCCTCAGCATTAACAATGTTCCAAATGAATCCGTATTCCTTGTTTTTTGATTCTGTGGAGGTGGTAACATTGGGTGTGGCAAAGGTATAGACATAGGTGTTTTCGGGCTTAAAAAAACCATCGTCGTAGAGGGTTTTTGCAAGAAGGTTTGAAACGGCTGCCCCTCGGCTGTGACCGGTAATCAGGAGGAAGGAATCCGTTGGATCGATTTTATTTCTTAACAGGTATGAGATTAATGCCGTATGGATGATTGAGGATGCTTTTCCAAAACCCTTGTGGATGGAATTTTCCGTTTGGGAACTGTCGTTTATGTTCAGGTTTGACAACCATTCGTTTGCATTCAGGGGTGTTCCACGGATGTTTACAATAACTAACGATTGTTTTCCCTTGGAGCTGTTGATGTCTTTTGAGGCAATGCTGAAGGCGCACTGGTCGTTTCCCCAAAGGGAATCGCTGTAATCAACGTCATAGTTTAACGAAAGGTTTTTTGATGGTATACCTAACAATCGGTAGTTTGTTGCAAGCATTTCAGTATCGTAGGATATTGCAGACATAAGGCAGGCAATCCTTGCAATTCCGTGATGGTATTCATAGGAAGAAGCCTGTCCAAACCATTTTTCATTCCATTCAATAGGAAGGGTTGTTTTGTGATTTGGAGTAATGTATTCAAAGGAAATTTTCTCTGCGTGTGCAAAGGAAAGTGCGAAAAATAAAACTGTGTAAAAAAAATTTCTTTTCATGTGGAGGGAATTATATTTCAATTTAGACAATGTTTATACTGTTATAAGCGAAATGCACAAGGGAAAGTTACTTCCTTAATAAAAGAAAAAAGAACATTATTTGCCTAAAAGTTTATATGTGATAAACTTCCATCGGTTTGAAAACAATTCAAGGAGATCGCATGAAAAAAATTACAGCAATGTTCAGCCTGTGTGTTTGGACTCTTGTTATTTCTGTATTATCTGGCTGCATTAAAAAGCAGACTGTTTCAACAATAAATCCATCCTGGGAAAAAATTTCTGTACTCCCTGTAATGGATATTTCTGATGACTTTATGATGGGGGTTGATGTTTCTTCACTTCTTTCTGTTGAAGCAAGCGGCGCAAAATTCTATGGGGCAGACGGAAAGCCTGCGGATCCAATTGCACTCCTAAAGGCCGGCGGAGCAAACGCAGTACGCATCCGTGTCTGGAATGATCCAAAAACGGAAGACGGAAGAACTTATGGCGGTGGCGGCAATGACATTAATGTTGCCTGCAAGCTTGGTAAAAGGGCAATGGATCTGGGAATGAAAGTTCTCATCGATTTTCATTATTCGGATTTCTGGGCAGATTCTAAAAGACAGAAAGCTCCTAAAGCCTGGAAGAACTTCAAGTTTGATGAAAAACAGGCTGCCATAAGGGAATTCACAATTAATAGCCTTACGAAACTAAAGAAGGCGGGCGTAAAGGTTTCCATGGTTCAGATGGGAAATGAAATTGACAACGGACTGTGCGGAGAAATCTATGATGCAGAAGTCTGCTATCTTTTGAAAACGGCTTCAAGGGCAGTTCGTGATTTTGACAGGAACATAAAGATTGCAGTTCACTATACGGATCCACTTGCAGAAAACTATCTTGAAGGCAAGGCGACCATGCTTGAAAAAAACAAGGTAGACTACGATATTTTTGGTATTTCCTACTATCCTTATCTTCACGGGGATGTTAAGCAGCTTTATATTGTTCTCCGAAAGATTGCTAATTTCTACAACAAGAAAGTAATGGTAATGGAAGTTGCATATCCCTTTACAGACAGCGATGGTGACGGATATAAAAATGTTGCAACAACTTCGGATCCTGGTCTGAAATTCAATTATCCAATTACAGTTGAAGGACAGGCTATTGCTGTCCGTGATGTAATTGAGGCTGTTGCAAAAGTAAGGGGTGCAGGAATAGGCGTGTTCTACTGGGAACCTGCCTGGATTCCTCCACAGCATTACGACATTACTAAAATTGCTTCTGACCTTGTTTTTGCATACAACTCAAACTGCTGGCTTAAGAACGGAAGCGGTTGGGCTACATTCAGTGCCCACGGTTACGACAAGGATGTAAAATCAAAGGTTAACGGCGGAAAATGGGACAACCAGGCTTTCTTTGATTTTGACGGAAATGTTCTGGACAGCATCAATGTATGGAACTATGCAAAGTATGGTTCTGTGGGAAAAAGAAAAGTTGTCCGTGTAAATGAACCTACAGTAAAATTTGAAAGAAATGGAAAGAACAAGCTTCCTGAAAAAGTAAAGGTAATATATAACGACGGTTCCAAAGTTTATGAAACTGTTGAATGGGATAGGGCAGGACTTGATGAGGTTCGTAATAAAACATCACTTGGGCAATGTAAGGTTAGGGGAAAAACAATTAATGGCGATGATGTAACTTGCATCGTCAACTTTGTTGGAAGCAATCTTCTGGTCAACGGAAACTTTGAAAGCGGAAAAATTAAGCCTTGGAATATAAGCAATGACTTGGGCAGGGGAAAGCCTGAAGTTGTAAGAAATTATGAAAATGCAAAGCAGGGGCTTTTCTATGCCACCGGTTGGGATCCTGACAACTTTGATTTTACGCTCTGGCAGGAAATCAAAGTTGTTGAAAAGGGAACCTACAATTGTTTTGCATTCTTTGAAGGAACTGGCGTAAGAAATCCTAGCGGCACTTGCCTTATGGTGGAAATAAAAAAGAAGAACGGAACCAGCGTGACCTTCATGGCAAATGCAGATATTCCTAACCAGTGGAAAAAGTTTGATCGCGTGGAAATTCCTTCGATTGAAATTGATGATTCAGTGGAATCTGTCATCGTGAAAATCCGCATGAAGGCCGAATATGCAAAGTTTGGTAAAGGTGCATGGCTGGTCTGCGATGATGTTAATTTCTTGCTTGTTAAATAAATAAAAAACTTGCCTCCTGCAAGGGCTTCTGTACAACAGGCTTCGCTGAAATCTAGATTTTCAAGTTGCCGTTTGTTACAACCCTTGCCCCGGCAGTTTTTTACCGATCAAAGTTTCTGACAGTAGTTTTTTTTGATTTGCCTTTCCAAACTTCATGACTTTGCCCCCTGCCTATATGTCTGGAAGTATAAAAGCAGGTAGTGACAAGATCTGTCACTTACAAAAAAATCTGAATGAAAAGTAAAAATTCATTCTGCGCAATTTTTTGCTCAAATGCAGAATCAAAATCTTGATTTAGTAAAAAGGTGTGGTATACTAAAAAAGTCAACGCGTGTTGATAAATTCCAGTGTTTTCGGTGTGAAAAATGAAAAGAATGATTTTTAATTCAACAATAATTGCTGCAGGGCTAATGACAGTGATAAATTTTTGTTCCTGCAACTTGAAAAAATCTCCGACAACGATAAACCCTCAGGCTGAAAAAATTACGGTGCTTCCGGTAAATAATATTCCTGATGACTTTATCATGGGTGTTGATGTTTCTTCCCTTGTTTCCGTTGAAGCAGGCAGGGCAAAATTCTATGACGCAAATGGAATGGCTTCGGATCCAATTGCACTCTTAAAAGCAGGCGGTGCAAACGCTGTGCGAATCCGTGTATGGAACAATCCAAATACCAATGACGGAAGGACCTACGGTGGCGGAGCCAACGACATTGAAGTTGCATGCAATCTGGGGAAAAGGGCTACGTCTTTGGGAATGAAAGTCCTCATCGATTTCCACTATTCTGATTTCTGGGCAGATCCCAACAAGCAGACGCCTCCAAAGGGATGGGAAAAGTTCAGCCTTGAAGAAAAGCAGAAGGCTATTGCTGAATATACGACCGGATCTCTTGCAAAACTTAAGAAAGCAGGTGTAAAGGTTTCCATGGTTCAGGTTGGAAATGAAATAAACAACGGCCTTTGCGGCGAAATTTATGATGCTGAAGTTTGTTCCCTTGTGAAGGCGGGGGCTGATGCGGTTCGTGCCTTTGATAAAAACATTCAGATTGCAGTGCACTATACTGATCCACTTTCTGAAGGCTATCTTGAACACAAGGCTTCTCTGCTTGAAAAGTACGGGGTTGATTATGATGTATTCGGAACTTCCTACTACCCTTACTGGCACGGTGATGTAAAGAAGCTCTCGGTTGTTCTTCGCAAGCTTTCGAATTTCTACAATAAAAAAGTCATGGTTATGGAAGTTTCATATCCCTTCACAGATGAAGACGGCGACGGCTTTGGCAATGTTGTTTCTACAATGTCTGCAAACCAGGAATTCAAATATCCCCTTACAGTTGAAGGACAGGCTATTGCGGTTCGCGATGTAATTGATGCAGTTGTAAAAGTAAAGGGAGCCGGAATCGGTGTGTTCTACTGGGAACCTGCCTGGATTCCGCCAAAGCACTTTGACCTTTCTAGGAATGATGCGGAAAAAGTCCTTGCCTATAACCAGAACTGCTGGGCTCAAAACGGAAGCGGCTGGGCAACTTTCAACGCACGCGATTATGACAAGGAAGTTAAGTCTGCGGTCAATGGCGGCACTTGGGACAATCAGGCATTCTTTGATTTTGACGGAAAGGTTTTGGACAGCATCAATGTATGGAACTATGCCCGCACAGGATCAAAGGGTGATCTTAAAGTGGTTCACATTGATGACCTTCGCGTGGAATTTGCTTACGGCAAGCAGAATGAACTGCCTGCAACGGCAAAGGTTGCCTATAATGACGGAAGCATTGTTGATGAGGCCGTAGACTGGCATAGGGCACAGGCTGAAACCGTTTTGATTCATCCGGACTTTGGTGAATACAAGGTTACTGGAAAGACAAAGAAGGGGGACGATGTTACCTGCTATGTAAATGTTACTGCAAGCAACTTACTTGTTAACGGAAATTTTGAGAAGGGCACTCTTGAAGGCTGGACCATAACAAATGACCTTGGCAAAGGAAATCCTAAGGTAGATAAGAACAACCAGAATGCAAAGGAAGGTCTTTGCTATGCAACGGGTTGGGAACCTGACAATTTTGATTTTACTTTGAGCCAGGAACTTAAGGGCCTTGATAAGGGGGAATACAAGTGCTTTGCTTCCTTTGAAGGAACTGGAATTAAAAATCCAAGCGAAACATGCCTTGTAGCGGAAATCAAAAGAAAGAATGGAAAGATAGAAGTTCTGAAAGCTAACGCAACCGTTCCAAACCAGTGGAAAAAATTTGACCGCGTTGAAATTCCTAACGTCATGGTTGATGATTCAGTTGATACCATCGTGGTAAAAGTCCGCATGGCAGTCGAGTTTGCAAAGGACGGTGCAAACGGTGCATGGCTGGTCTGCGATGATGTTAATTTCCTTTTAGTTAAATAGAAAAAGCCTGCTCCCGTCAGGAACTGCCCCAAAGCCGCTCCAGTGCGCCCTTCGGTTGCAAGTCGCGTTTTGGGACAACCCCTGACTACGCAGGCTTTTTTAGTTTTGAAAAATATTCAACCTGACTTTTTTCATGGTAAAAATGGAAAAATCCATCACTTTTTCGTCTGATAAAATATATAAATAGGCCATACTTAATTTATACGAAGAGAGGCTATGTAATGGACAAGGGCCACATCATAGAGCCTTTGACAAAGGAACAGATCAACGACGAATCTTACGTTACGAAATTTCTGTCCGTATAAACAAAAAAACAGGCAGCCTCCGTCATGGAAACGGCCTGTTTTCCCTGAGCACTGAACGTCAAACGACCCCTGGTGTTCTGTGTCTTTACTATTTTAAATCCTACAGCCCCTGCCTGTACCTTTCATAGAGCAATACGCCGGCTGCTACGGAAACATTGAGGCTGTCGATTTTACCGCAGGTTGGGATGGAAACGATGTTGTCGCACTGCTTTTCAAGAAGACGGCTCATTCCGCTGCCTTCGCTTCCCATGATGATGCAGGTCTTTCTGTCAAACTTGATTTCCTGCAGTGATGTTCCGCCGGCATCTGCGCCGTATACCCAGAAACCGCATTCCTTGAGCATCTGGACTGAACGTACAAGATTTGAAACCTTAGCGACATTCACCCAGCTTGATGCACCTGCACTTGTACGTGCGATGATCTCATTGTCCTTTACGTCGCTTGCGCTTCTGTGGTCTGGAATTACAAGGAGGCTTGCTCCAAACTGATCACAGGAACGCAATATGGCACCGACGTTGTGGGGATCGGTTACGCTGTCTAAAACTACAACGGTTGCATTTTCGGGGCAGACTGTAAGCCATTCTTCCAGGGCAACGATGTTTTTTGCGTTTTCTTCTTCACCGTCCACAACAAGGATGATTCCGCGGTGATCGCGTGACTGAGGTGGAAGCGCTGCACACATGGTATCAAGCTGCTTGCCGTCGATGAGGGAAACTTCAATTCCGCCTTCCTTTGCCATGCCGATGATCTTCTTGATTCTTGGTCCCGGCTTTGAATAGTAGACATGTGGAACGATTCCGTCTGGTTTTGAAACTGAATAGCGGCGCACCTTTTCTTCTACGCCGTGGAATCCTGTATAGATGTTCTGTGCCATAACTGTACCTTAATAAAAAAATAGCGCAGCAAAAAGCTACGCCATGAACATAAAAATTGAAGCAGGAATCAATTGAAGATTAATTCTTACTACACACGACCAAAGCAGGAGCGTATGGTCGTGCATTAACTTTTGGAATCAACTGCAAGCAATACAGCTTCCGCGAGTTATGCTTGCAAAACTCGAAGAAAGAATTGAACTGATTTCAATCAGTTCAGTTCTTTCCACAACACTGCTTGTACTTTTTACCGGAACCGCATGGACATGGTTCATTGCGGCCTATCTTTCTGCCTTCGCGTACAACAGTTGTTGGGCGCATCATGCCTTCGCTGTAGAACCATTGGCCGTCAACCTTTCTGAAGCCGCCGATTTCGTGGTGAATATCGCGCATACCATCAGATGTGTATGTTGCTTCGAATTCAACGATTCCTTCGTCGTCGTTTTCTGTTCCCTTTTCTGTACGGAGAATCTTGAGGCCATGCCAGGTACTCTTGTTGCTCCAGTCTTCAGTAGCCTTGCGGTCGATTTCTGCAATCTTGTCACCTTTTTCGCAGCTGTTGATGATGAAGTCGATTTCATGCTTTACATAAGAAGTATAGCGGGCTCTCATGAGGGCTTCTGCAGTAGGGGCCTTTGTTGTTCCCTTGATGATTGGTTCGCAGCAGTCTGAATAGTTTTTGCCGCTGCCGCACGGACATAAATCTTTATTTTCACTCATAATGGCAAATAATAACATTTATGGTATAATTATGGAAGATTATGAAAGGTGATGACAGCTCATTTAAAAATAAAGTTTTCCTTACCCTCCTTGTAGCGGCAGTCGTTTTTCTGGTTGCAGGAGTCATCCTCTTTTTTTCAAACATCCTTCCAAGGCTGAACACCCAGGGGGCAATTTTTGAATCTACAGGGCAGGAAAGGAAAAACCACATCATCGTAATCGGACAGGCCGACAACTCGGCATTTTTGAATCAGGTTTTTGAGGGAGCAGAAAGCCTTGCCCTTCAGTTCAATTCAGTGGTTGAACTTCATGCCCCAACCCTTCAGGCAGAAAACATGTCCCTTCAGACTCTGGTTGATTATGCATCCCTTGTAAACTGCGACGGAATCATTAGCTATATAAACCCTCAGGTTAAGAACCTCAAGAAACCAGTTCGCGCTGACGGTTCAGAAATACCAATGATTACCATCGGTCACTACAATCCTGAGATTCCGCAGATTTCCTTCATCGGGAACAACTATTCGAGCCTTGGATGGCAGCTTGGTGTGGAATCAGAAAAAATGGCAAAGAAAAGTGACAGGACCTTTGTTCTCATCAGCGGCAAATCAACAAATCCAAACTACGGAAACATGGTAAGCAATCTTGTGACTTTCTATAAATCCAACGATGTCAAATACTTTGAAATTCTGGACAAATCAACTGGAGAAAATGAGGAAAGAATTCTCAGCGCCATAAGGGATTCTGAGCTCAAGAATATTTCCATCGTTTGCCTTACTGAAGAAGATACCTTAAGGACCATGAGGATTGTTTCTTCTGTTCCGGCTGGACACAAGGCAAAGGTCCTTGGCTTCGGCGAAAACGAAACTTTTGAAATCTACCTTAAGAAAGGTCTTCTTACAAAACTTGTTTCCCTTGATCCAGTTAAAATCGGCAGAACTGCAATGATGGAGCTTTTTGAATACAAGACCCGTGGATATGCAAACAACTACATCAGTGCGGAAATCCGCGTAAGGAATGGCAAATGAAAAAACTGTTCCTCAAAGCCTTTCATAACAAAAGCCTTCGCTGGAAAATCATGTTCAGCATCGTCGTTTTCTTTACGATCATAGGTTCAAGTCTTTTTGTAACTATGATCATCGACCAGTATGCCCTTGGAGTCATAAGCCGTTCCTTCCGTTCCAATGAAGAACTGAATTCTTTCTCCAACGATATTGTCCTTGCTGAAAACGCTTTGGAAACCTACATAAACTACAGAACTTACGAAAGCATCAACAACTATTACATTGCCGCCAATCGCGTGGAGTATTTTTGCCAGACCATGCAGTCTTTCCCTTCTGCAGATGAGGTACGCCATCAGGAATACATAGTTCATCAGCTGGCACTTTCATTTCTTCGCTATACGTCAAAGGCGGTTACGGCCCACCGTGCAAACACAACGGTAAACGAAAGCTATCAGAAAAGCCTTGAAGCATATCAGTTTCTTGTAGATGAAATTTCTAGGTTGAACATTCTTTATATGAAGAAGAATTCTACGGTCTACAATTCCGACAGAAATAATGTTCGCCTTATCCTCAGGTTCTACATCATATTCTTTGCAGGCTTTTTCCTGCTTCTGCTTCTTTTGCTCTATGCCTTGGTTGGTTCCATGACAAAACCTCTGGGAGAAATTTCAGACGTTGCCCTGAGGGTTGCGGAGCGAGATTTTGATGTTCCTCTTTTCAACAGGGATAGCCACGATGAAATCGGAAACATCTGCCGTGCCTTTGACAGAATGATCATCAGCATCAGGGAATACATCGACACCATCTGGGAAAAAGCCCGTACTGAAAACGAACTGCGCGAGCGTGAAATGGAAATGCAGGCCCTCTATGCGGACGCACAGCTCAAGGCATTCCAGAGCCAGATCAACCCGCACTTCCTTTTCAATACCTTGAATACGGGGGCACAGCTTGCCATGATGGAAGGGGCAGACAAGACCTGCTATTTCATCGAGCAGACTTCTGACTTTTTCCGCTACAACATTCAGCAGCAGAAGGAAGATGCAACCATTGGCGATGAACTTGGAATGGTGGACAATTTTGTGTACATAATGAAGGTTCGCTTTGGTCAGCGCCTTGAATTCATAAAGGATGTTCCGCAGGAAGAGTTTACTCAGCACCTTCCTTCAATGACCCTTCAGCCATTGGTGGAAAACTGCATTCAGCATGGGCTTCAGAATACCAGGGGAAGAGTTGAGCTAAAGGTTCAGCGCACCGATGGATTTGTGGAGATTTCGGTAAGCGACAACGGCAGTGGATTTGATTCTGCAATAAGGGATAAGCTTCTTGATGCTGCCCGCCGTGGACTTACTCCGGATTATAGCGAAGTTAAAAAGGAAGAGAAGAAATCAACTGACGAGCATACGGGCATAGGACTCATAAATGTTTTCCTGCGCCTAAGACTATATTTCCATAGGGATGATGTCTTTGACATTGTGGCAAATGACGACGGTCAGGGAACAAAATTCATAATAAGGATACCGGAGAATGTATAACATTTTGACTTGTGATGATGAGCAGATTGTAATCGATTCCCTTCAGTTTATTATAAAGAAGAATTTTGAAGGCCAGATAAATTTATTCTCAGCCCTTTCAGGAAGCGATGCCCTTGCCATTGCAAGCCGTGAAAAAATCGACATCATTTTCATGGACATCAACATGCCCGGCATGAGCGGTCTTGAAACCATAAACTGCATCATGAACCTTAAGCCGGATACGGTAATCGTTGTTCTGAGTGCCTTTGATAAATTCCAGTATGCACAGGAGGCAATGAACCTTGGCGCATACAAGTACATTACAAAACCAGTTAATAGAAACATTGTAATTCAAACAGTCCGCAATGCAATGAACCTTGTGGACGAAAGGCGCGGAAAAGACAGCGAAGGTCAGGATCTTCAGAAAAAGCTTGATACGGTTTCTCCAATGGTTGAAAGCGACTTCATTTATTCCTGCATGTTCAGCAGCGACAGGAAGGAAGATCTTTCTAGCTACCTTGAATATTTCAATCTTGCTGTAACCAACTATTTCTTTACAAGCATAGAAGTTCCCCACAGCGATTCAAGGAACCAGAATGAATTTTACAGCGGCATAAGAAAAATGCTGACGGAAAAATACAGGTGCCTCATGGGATCTTTCATGGCAAACAGACTGGTAATGTTTTTCTGCATGGACAAAATAGACGAAGACTTATTTGAATGTTTCCACGAAATGGCAAAAAGCATTTACACCATGCTCAGCATGAACATCAGCCAGAAAGTGCGAATGGGGGTAAGCCGTCTTTCCAACGAACTTTCAAATGTTTCTTCTGCCTGCAAGGAAGCCATGAACGCCCTGAACGGTACATCTCCAAACGGTGAACTTCTTTTTGCAGAGGATATGACAAAGAAATCGGCATCTCCTGAAAAATCCCTTGAAGTTCGTGAAAGAATCTATAACCGTCTTCGCATCGGCGATTCTGCTGGAGTTCAGTTTCTTGCGGGGCTTTTCTGTTCGGAACAGGTTGCTGCCGGAATGGAAATGGACAAGATAAAGAGCGGTGTTTTTGAACTTCTCGTAAACATCCGCAACATTACGAAGGAACTTAATCCTGGCTACGAAAATACTTCCTTTGATTCCGCCTTCAGTCTTCTTGTAGGTACCCAGGAAATTTCCGTCATCCAGGACTTCCTCACAAATGTCCTTGTGGAATGTGCTGCAGCCGTTGCATCCGTAAAGGAGCAGAGGGAAAATCCGCTGGTAAAGAAAATCATTGACTACATCGATCAGAACATGAGCCGCAACTATTCCCTTGAAGATGTTGCTGCAACGGTAGGTGTAAGTCCGTTCTATATGAGCAAGCTTTTTAAGGAAGAAATGGGAGAGACCTTTATAAATTACGTAACTGACAGAAGGTTGGACAGGACAAAGAAGCTTCTTGTTGAAACCGACCTTTCAATCAAGGAAATTGCGGGCCAGACAGGGTACAGCGATCAGAACTATTTTAGCCGTCAGTTCAAGAACAAGTTCGGAATTTCACCGACTGATTTCAGAAATACAAACAATCAGTGAGGGGTTAAAAGATGAAAAAAGTTTTTGCTCCATTTTTTGCAGTTTGTCTCTTGCTTGCATCGGGCCTTACATCATGCATCAAAAAGCAGGGGAGCGAACAGTCGTCTCAGCGCAAGGATGGAATTACAGTTGGATTTTCATTTGATACTCTTGCCATCGAACGCTGGCAAAGGGACCTGGATGTTTTTATGGCAAGTGTCCGAAGCCTTGATGCTGATGTCATTGTTCAGAATGCAGGCAACAGTGTGGAAGAACAGAAAAGGCAGCTTATGTACCTGCTGGACAGGAATGTTGATGTAATCGTAATTCTACCAAAGGATGCAGAGTCCCTTAAAGAAGAAATTGAAAAAATCCGAGCAAAGGGTATTCCGGTAATTTCCTATGACCGTCTCATCAGGGATACAAAGGTTGATCTATACATTTCCGTAGACAGCACTAAGGTCGGATACTATATGGGACAAACCATGAAGACCGTAAGCGGAACAAAAAACTGGATCTGCATTCTTGGTCCCCAGGAAGATTTCAACATGACCATGATACAGAACGGAATTACAAGTTCAATCAAAAACCATGGTCCTGTAATAAGCGACATTTTCTATACTGAGGACTGGGATTATGACAACGCAAAACAGAAGATGGTGGATGTAATCACAAGCGGAAAAATTCCGGATGCAATCATCTGTGGAAACGATGCAGTTGCAGATGCAGTAATCTCCGTTCTTAATGTCTATTATCCTGACAGGCACATTCCTATATGCGGACAGGATGCAGACATTGCGGCCTGTCAGAACATCATCCGTGGCTATCAGGATTTTACTGTTTACAAGCCGATTACCCTACTTGCAATGAAGGCTGCAGAATATGCAGTCCGCATAGGCAAGGGAGAAGGCGTAGAAACCATAGCGGCAACGGGAGATACAATTGACAACGGAGATTCAAAGATTCCATGCATTCTTCTTGAACCGGAAGTTGTAACTAAGGATAACATAGACGAGATCATCATTGATTCTGGTTTCCACACCCACAGTGAAGTTTACATGGATTAGAATTGAAAGTATAATTTTTGATACATAAATTGAGGGGATAAAATGAATGTAATTACAAAAATCGAGTTGGACGAATGTTTCAACTATATAAAGAGCGCACGTGAAGAAGTAGGCAACCGTGTTGTTGGGCAGAGGGATGTTGTTGACGGAATCATCATGGCTCTCATTGCCGGTGGACATGTTCTTCTTGAAGGTGTTCCGGGTCTTGCAAAGACTCTTGCCGTAAAAACTTTTGCTGACATTTCAGGACTTGAATACAAGAGAATTCAGTTTACTCCAGACCTTCTTCCAGCCGATGTGACAGGTACTCTCATTTACGAGCAGTCTACGGGAAGATTTAACGTAAGAAAGGGACCTGTTTTTGCAAACCTTGTTCTTGCCGATGAAATCAACCGCGCACCTGCAAAAGTTCAGTCAGCCCTTCTTGAAGCTATGGCAGAACAGCAGGTAACAATCGGAGAAAATACATACAAGCTTTCAGATCCTTTCTTTGTTCTTGCAACACAGAATCCAATCGAGCAGGAAGGAACTTACAGTTTGCCAGAAGCAGAACTTGACCGTTTTCTTTTGAAGCTGGTGGTTCACTATCCGACACCGGAAGAAGAAATCCAGATCGTAAAGTCGGAAGGCCGCGCAGAAAGAATTCCGGTAAACAAGGTTTTCAATTCGTATGCACTCCAGAAGTGCCGCAATGCAGTTGATGCCGTTACCGTTGACGACAAGATGCTTGCCTACATTGTTTCAATCGTAAATGCAACCCGCGCAAATTCAGTTCAGCCTAACAGAAAGAACGACATTCAGCGCTACATCGCATTCGGTGCATCTCCTCGTGCAGGAATTGCCCTTCTCCGATGTGCAAAGGTTCATGCCCTTTTTGAAAACAGAAGCTTTGTTCTTGCAGAAGACATTCAGTCAGTTGCAAAGCAGGTCCTCCGTCATCGTCTTGTCCTCAATTATGAAGCAGCAGCAGACAATGTTACTGCAGATGACCTCATTGAAAAAATCATTGATTTCATGCCGGTGCCATGATGAAATCACGAAGTGATTTCATCTATCCAATTCTTGCGAGTTGGATAGGTTTTAGTAGGAAGCGGTTTTTCCGGCACCAGCTCTGATGTGAGTTCGTGCATAAAGTAGATTCTTTTTCCAGACGGGTAATGTTTTGAAGAACAATACAGCGCAAAGGGCGCAGCTTTTACATCTTACTTCTCTTTCACTTGCCAACGGAATGAAGAGCGGATCTTTCAGATCCCTGTTCCGCGGTCAGGGCATGGAATTTTCCGGTGTCCGTGAATATCTTCGCGGCGATGATGTTCGTGCCATCGACTGGAATGTTACTGCAAGAATGGGCAAGCCTTTCGTAAAGGTATTTGAAGAGGAAAGGGAACTTGATGTCTTCATCATCGTGGACAAATCCCTTTCCATGAATACGGGTTCTGGAATTCAGTCCCGCCTTGAAACTGCAATGGATTGTGCTTCCCTCATTACAATGGCATCCCTTCACAATGGAAGCCCCGTTGGCTCGGTTATTTTTGACGGCAAGATAGAATTTTCCGTTGCCCCAAAGGCAGGCAAAAACCAGGCCATGCTCATCCTTTCCGAACTTGATAAGACAGACAATCAGATAGTAGGTTCGGCATTGGACAGTGCTCTTCGCGGTGCAGAAAAACTCCTTAGGAAAAGAACTCTGGTTTTTGTAATCTCAGATTTCCGTGCGGCAGGATGGGAAACTCCTTTCGCACATCTTTGCCAGAAGAATGATGTCATTGCCATAAAGATTACCGATCCACTTGATGACATACTTCCGTCTCTGGGAGCAGTCCCATTCAGGGATCCTGAAACAGGTTTTGAATGTGTCCTTCCGACTTCTTCCCAGAAATTTTCCAGGGCATGGAGAGATGCTGCTGAAAACAGAAATGAAATGTGGAAGAAAGAATGCCACAGAAACGGTGGAGCTCCACTTTCCATCAGCACAATGCAGGACCCTGCCGCAGAACTCATAAAATTCTTCAATACGAGAGAGCAGTATTCACTATGAAAAAGTTAGTCATTGCCCTTCTTATTTCAGTTTCAGTTTCGGTTATCTCAGGATTTGCCCAGTCTGCAGAAGAAGACAGCAGCGATTCAACCATGCAGGTTATGGTTCCCCGTGATGTTTTCATTGGAGACTCAGGACAGATTCAGTATTCCTTCAGAAGCCCTGTAGATTTCTTTGCCTTTGCAGAAAATGTTGCTTCAAACGAAACAATGGAAATAGACCTTAAGGCAGAAGACTTTCTTGAAGATCCCCTTTCGTGTCTGGTTAAGAAAACAACTCTTTCCCGTACAGGAATCAACTATAACCTTTGCATTACTTTCATTCCGTGGAAGACAGGAATCATCAAATTCAAGAAATTCAATCTTGAAGAAATCTGCATGAGGGGAAAGGAAAACATTTCCGCTGATTTCAACATTGAACTCAATTCAGTCCTCATTCTTTCCCTTGCTGAAAAATTGGGGGCAACAAACTTAAGGCCACCTAAGGCCCCTGAAGTTCTTCCATATACAAACTACTATGTCTGGTTTTTCCTTGTTCTTGCAGTAATCCTGTTTTCACTTTTATGTACGGCAATTATCAAGCTGCCTGAAATTTTAAGGAAGTGGAAGGAAATAAAAACAAGAATCAGCTTCTATAAAAATGCTGTAAAAACAAAGAGGCACCTCAACATGCTCCTCCGCAAAAAAATCACCGACGCTGATTTTTCAGAACAGTGGCAGTCGGTTTTGCGTGAATATCTTGAATACAGGTTCAAGACTCCCTTTGCTTCCGTAACCGGCAAAAACATTGAATGCAAGATCGTAACCGTTACAGGCGGAATGATGAGCGACAGGCAGGAACGGGCCGTTGAAGATTTGACGGCTCACTTTGTCCGCACCAACTACATCCGTTTTGCATCGGGTTCCATTGATTCAAAAATGCTGCCTGTTGAAGAACACCAGGCAGGGTTCATGAAGGGGGAAAAGAAATCCCTCATTCTTTCAACACATAAAATAATCGATGCCTTTGAAAAGGAGGACATCAATGGTTGAATTTGAAAGTCCAGGTGCATTCATTCTTCTTCTCCTTGTTCCGGTTGTATACATACTCCGTCATATTAAGGTTTTGTCCCGCATTACTTTTGCCCTCAACATGAGCGACTGGAACGGTGCAAACTTCAGCTGGGACGGAAGGGCAAGAAAGGCCTTCTCGATTTTTGTGAAGATCCTCTGCATCATTTTCTATGTCTGCCTTGTAATTGCCTGTGCATCTCCTGTATATCACCAGCAGCAGAAAGTATATTCTTCCCGCGGTGCATCCATAATCTTTGTTGTGGATGTCAGTCCTTCCATGGCTGCCAGGGATATTGGGGAACTCCATAGAATCGAAGCTGCAAAAAATGCAATCCATTCCCTTGCCTTAAAGAATGACGGAAGCGAATTCGGTCTTGTGGAAATGGCGGAGACAGCCTGCCTTGTGATTCCACCTACAATGGACAGAAAGGTTTTCTTTGACAGGCTTGATGCCATGAGTGTCGGTGAACTTGGAGATGGAACTGCCATTGGAAACGGACTCAGCATGGCCATCTATCACCTTGAGAATTCTCCTTCTGAAAAAAAAGCCGTAGTTCTGATTACGGACGGCGAAAACAATGCAGGTTCAGTTCATCCCAATACTGCGGCACGACTTGCAAAGAGCAAGGACATTTCACTTTATATCCTTGGAATCGGTACACGAGGTGTAGTTCCTCTGGACTATGTGGATTCTAAAACCAACAGGGTTTATTCAGGCTATCTTGAATCAAACTTTGACCCTACATCCCTTGCAAAACTTGCGGCAGAGTGCGACGGAAGATTTTTTGAAACGGGATCAATCGTGTCCCTTTCCCAGGCAATTTCAACCATCGGAAAAAACGAAAGCGTAATGCAGAGCTATCACATAAAGAACAATGATACCTTCTACTACCAATACTTCCTTCTTGCGGCTGCAATATTTGCATCCCTTGCTTGGATCATCAGGCGCATTTTCCTAAAGGAGGTACTATGAATCTTTCAGCATCCCATCCAGTTGCTTTCTGGCTTTTCATTCCCCTTGCGTTTGCGGTCTGCCATGTAATCATAAAATACAGAAAGCTTGCAAGAATTCTCTCTGAAAAAAATGAAGTTTCCCATGGTCATTTCCTTTCCAACAGAATGGAGCACTGTTTCTGGTTCAGGACAATTTTTCGTTTTCTCTGTGCAGTAATGATAATCCTTGCGGGAGCCGGAATTTCCTGGGGGACAGATACAATTCCTGTTCAGAAAAACGGAAAGGCAGTTTCCTTTGTATTTGACATTTCCTACAGCATGGAAGCTCATGATGCACCTGGCGGAATTTCAAGGCTTAATGCCGCAGCCATTTATGCAAAGGGACTCATCGAGCATTTCAACGGAACAAAAGTTTCCGTAGTTATTGCCAAGGGTGACGGTACTGTTGCAATTCCTCTTACCGACGACTACAACTGCGTTGAAGCCCTTATGGATAATCTCTCACCAAAACTCATGTCAGCTGAAGGAACAAGTCTTGGAAAGGGAATCAAGGCAGCAGTTTCATCGTTTCCTGAACAGTCTTCCGAAGCATCATACATACTTCTTTTTACTGACTGCGAAGAAACAGACAACACCCTTCAGTCTTCCCTTGCAGAATCAGCCCGTTACGGAATACCTGTAATCGTCGTAGGGTTTGGAAGTGAACGTGAAAGCGAAATTCTTACGGGAGACGGACAGACCAGGGTAAAGACAGCCCTCCGCACTACAGAGATAGAAAGAATAATCAGGGCTGTAAAGAATTCGGGAAACATTTCTTCATGCGATTATATAGACGCATCGGAAATGGGTTCTGCAACAAAAATACTCAAGATACTTTCTGCAGCTTCCGGCGGAACAACCGTTACCTATGAAGTTCAGGGAAAGAAAAGGCACAAGATGTTCATCATTCTTGCAATCGTATTTTTCATTGCATCGGTTCTTTTGGGAGAACTGGACATTAAGGGTGGAAGAAAAAGGATGCTTTCAACCATGGCTGCGGCTACCTGTCTTTTTATCTTTACCGGGTGTACCCCAAGGTTTGATGACGGCGTAAAAATCCTCCAGGGAAAACTGGACTGGGGCAAAGGCAACTATCAGAACGCAACGGCAGATTTTCTTCAGGCTGCAAGCAATGCAAAGCTTCGCGGTGATGAATTTGTATATCAGTATTCGGTTTACGGAATCGGATCAACTTACCTTATGCAGGGTGAAAATGATGCGGCCCTTTCAAAGTTCAATCTTGTCTATGAAGATGCTCCAGACCAGATTAAATTTGCAATCCTGTATAATTCAGGAATCATTGCCCACAGAAGCGGTGACTATGAAACTGCGGCAAATTTTTTCAGGCAGTCCCTCTTCATAGATGGAACAAGCACCGATGCAAAAATAAACCTGGAACTTTCTTTGAGAGAAGAATCCAGTCATTCAAATGAAAGTGCCAGGGAAATTATGCCGGTATCGGAAAATAAAGAGGACCAGACTTTGGAGAATGCCCTCTATTCAATAATTAAAGAAGGTGAACAGCAGCAATGGAAAAGCCAGCAAAAAGATTCAGAAAGAACATCGCAGGATTACTGATTCTCTTTTTCCTTTCAGCAGGAACATCCTTGTCTGCCAAGGTTTCCTGGGCATATCTTTGGGGCATGAGGTTCAGGCCAACACAGGATACTCTCTTTACGGAAGACGACAATTCTTTCTTTGTAGAAATTGAAAATGTAACTCCTGATTCCGTTCAGATTTCCGTTAACTCACTTCCTCCAAATGTAAGTTTTGTTTCGCAGAAAAAGGAAACAGTCCTCATTCCTCGCGATGAATCCCAGGGTGGCGGTTATGCTCACGGAACAAGAATCATTCTCTGGATGCGTTTTGCAAAAACGGGAAGCTATAGAATCAAGCCAATCGATCTTACCATTGACGGCGGCTTCTATCAGATTCCTGTTGAAGGCGTTGAGATTTTCCAGAATCCAAGGTTCATTCATCCAGAAGTAAATGTTATCTTCCAGAACCAGAACCTTGAATCTGCAAAGAACATCAAGAACAGAATCCTCAAAATAAAATCCGGCGAGCACATTGTATTTACCGTAACTGCAAGGTACATGGAATCAATCCAGAACATTTTCTGGAACATCCCTGAAGATTCAATTTTCAAGCAGATCAAGGAATATGATTTCAAGGCAGCGGCGGAAGAAAAAAATTTCATCACCCAGTTTCAGAGCGTTGCAACCTTTGACTGGCAGCCTCTTTCGGAAGGCGTCCATACCCTTCCTGAAATATTCATAACGGCAACTTCATACAACGGTTCATCAGAAGACATACAGTGCCCCGTATATAATTTCAAAGCGGACAGGTCTCAGGAACTCATTGCAGAAACAAAGGAAGAAAATCCTTTTGTCTATGCATTCTACGAATCGGAAAAGGTTTCTTCTCAAAAGAAAAAGATAGAGGTAAAGCCACAGGAAGTTCTTGCTCTTTATGAACTTCACAAAAAGGAAAGGCATTCATTTGTTTTTTCAAAGGCTACTGCGGAAAGAAAGGATGTGGAACAGGTCCTCGGACTTCCTTACGACTACCACGAGCCAAGCGTTTTTTTCTTTAACCTTCTGTGCCTTGTTGCAACCCTGTTTTTTGTGACTGCAATAGTGTTCCTTGTTTTCAAGCGAAAGACTCTGACAGCACTGTTTGCATCCTTCTTCATTATGTCTTCTGTTTTTGCAGGAATCTACGGTGTAAGGCTCAAGACTCCAAGGGGCGTATTTACGGGGGGAGAAATGAGTCCAATTCCTGAACATAATATGATGACAAGTGTAACCATTCAGGCGGGTAGTGTTGTTTCTATAATAAGGAGTGCAGGCGAGTGGATGTATGTACGCCACAATGACACTTACGGATGGATTCCTTCGGACAGGGTCTGTCTGATAAAATAGAAAAAAGTATTTTTAAAAAAGGGTAGAAAAATATGGATTTTGGTGACATTCTGAATCAGTGGGAAGGTGCAAGCAAAGCTAAGCCTCAGAAAAAGCAGCCTCAGGTTTCTCATAAGAAGGCAAATGCTCCAACAAAAGAAGAAAAGGAAGCTGCAAAACAGGGCTATACCTGGGAACAGATAATGGAGCAGGACAGCAAAAAGCACATGAACCCAATGGACATATGGCTTAACCGTCATGGCACAGTGGACAAGGACAAGATAAGCGAAGAAGCAAGACGCAACGAAAAGTTCAGCAATGTTGACTACCTTCGTTCCATGAATCCTGAAGCTGTCATTGACCTTCATCAGCTTACAAGAGAAGAAGCCTGGACCAAACTTCAGTATTTTGTGAATGACTGCTATAATCGCAACCTTAAGAAAATCCTGATTGTTCACGGTAAGGGAATACATTCTGCTGGAAGCGATCCAGTTCTTGGGCCGATGGTTCGCCTCTTTATCGAACAGGACAAACGCCTTGGAATATCAGGGCATCCGGACAGAAACCATGGTGGAAGCGGTGCAACCTGGGTTATAATTAAAGAAAAGCAGAGGAACTAAATGACTGGAAATTTGCACCATCCGGTTTTTTTTAGTATCTTTGAATGTAGGAACAGATGAGCAATTTATACGATGTACTTGGCGTTCAGAAGGATGCCACAGCAGATGAAATAAAGAAAGCATACAGGTCTCTTGCATTTAAATATCACCCGGACAGAAATGCCGGTGATAAAGCTGCAGAAGATAAATTCAAGGAAATAAACGAAGCCTACTCCGTGTTGGGGGATGAAACAAAAAGGCGTCAGTACGATATGCTTGGTGCAACTTCTTCCCAGCAAAACGCCTATCACAATGCAGAAAATTTCTATACCGACGATCCTTTTGCAGAGTTCTTCAGGAACGCATACAGGAACGGCGGTAACTACGGAAACGACAGCAGCGATGCAAACAGTAATTACAGGTATACCTATACATGGACTTCAAGAAATACTGAAGAACCTAAGGGAAGAAATGCGTTCCCATTTTTCTGCAGAAGCCTGTTCAAGGTTCTTGTAAGCCTTGGTGTAATTTATGTTGTCGGACCCTGGTTCTTCCTCATAAAGATAATTGCATTCTTTTCTTTGGTTTCTGGAATCAAGGATGTCATAAAGGGCGCAAGGCTCATGGCAGAATGATATTAATCTGAAAATAAAAAAGGCTTTCCAAAAACGGAAAGCCATCTTCATTAAGCAGTTGGAAATAATCTTTGGATTACCTTTCGCGGAAAATGATCCTTCCGCGGTTAAGGTCATAAGGTGAAAGTTCAACCTTTACGCTGTCACCCGGAACAATTCTGATGTAGTGCTTTCTCATCTTTCCACTGAGGTGACCAAGAATGATGTGTCCGTTCTTGAGTTCAACACGGAACATTGTGTTTGGCAATGCTTCTTTTACGATACCTTCAACTTCGATAGCTTCGTCTTTGTTAGCCACAATTCCTCCAAAATATTTGCCTTTTATAGAAAATATACTATACTATTATGAACAAAACAAAAACGGCTGTCAACTGAAAAACTACCGGACGGTCATGAGAGATGGGAGACAATGATGAAAAAGGATTTTTTAGATAAACAGAAAAAGAAGCTTACTGCTGAACGCAGCGAACTTATTGATTCGCTTGTAGGGCGCAACGATCAGTTTGAAAAGCTTGGTGGTGCAACGGAAAGCGGCGATGATGTAGACATTGCCTCTGACACAATCGACAGGACTCTTCTCAATTCCCTTGGTGAAGCAGACCAGTTCCGCCTGAAGATGATCGATGCTGCATTGGACAGAATCGTTCAGGGAACATACGGCATTTGCCTTCAGTGCAATGAACCTATTGCAGAAGCAAGACTTGAAGCAATTCCTTATGCACCATTCTGCGTAGCATGCCAGGCAGAATACGAAAAAAACCGCTAATGGTTTTGTACTAGATTTTCTGGAATTTAAGGCCGTCTTCATAGAATGCAAGTTCTGTGTAGCTGGCTTTTTTTATGTACTGAACTGCTTCGTCAAACCAGCAGTCAATGCCCTTTGCCGTATGGGCATCTGAGCTGATTGTTACAGAAACATTGTTTGCCTTGAGCAGCTCGAGAAGATATGGGCTTGGGTAAGGTCGAGATGCACCGCACCTGCAGGTGGCACCGGTATTTACTTCAACGCAGACCCCCGACTTTTTGATTTCCTTTACGAGTGCCTTAAGTTCTTTTCTGTACCAGGATTCATTTTCATCAAAAAGTTTTGAATTGATGTTCTGCTTCTGGACAAGATCGCAGTGTCCGAGGAACGTGAAATCTCCGTCCCTAAGGAGTTTCCTTTCACAGCAGAAATATTCCTGCACGGCTTTCTTTATGTCACCGCCGAAAAATTTTCCTATCCTTTCCTTAACTGAAATTTCACTGCCGTCAGCTTCGTAGTATCCGCCTTTGCCAGGAACAAAATGAACTGAGCCGATAAGGTAGTCCGGCTTGAATTCCCTGTATGTGTCAAAGCAGGGGACTGAAATTCCGTCAATGTATTCAACTTCAAAGCCGGTGTAGATTTTTATTTTGTCGCTGTACTTTTCCTTCAGGCGGTTTATTTCATTTATATATGCAGAATATCCGTCAGGCTTGATGTGCCATCCACCGTTAAATGGATACATGGCGTGGCTTGAAAAACCCAGGATGGAAAAGTTCTTTTCAATGGCTGCAAGAACCATTTCTTCGGCCGTATTTTTTGCGTCGCAGAATTCTGTGTGCGTGTGATAGTTTGTCTTGATCATATAGATGTTTTCCAGTTGTTTACGATGTTTGTAAAGGCAATGAAGTCAATTTCGTAGTTGATTCTTGCAGATTCAAGGTCGGTAAGGTTTCTGGTTTTTGCTGCGTCATTCATCTTGCGTCCAAGTTCTGCAAAACGGGTTGCACTTACGGATGCACTGCTTCCTTTTATGGTGTGGGTATAGAGCTCAATCTTCTCGTAGTTGAGCGGTGTTTTCTTGAGTTCTTCCTTAAGGTTATCCATAAGTTCTTTTGACTGGGTGATGTATTCATCCATGAGGGAAATGGCAAACTCGATGTTCTGTCCCGTAGTGTCCATAAAGTCTTCTATGTTCCACATTTCTGAAGACTTGTTTTCAATGAAGGTAAGGGAGATGATGTCCTTGGCATTTGGCACTGTAAGAACGGAATTCCACTTGTCCAATGTTTCTCGGATTGTATCCCTCTTGAAAGGCTTTACGACAATGTCATTGATTCCGATTTTCTTGTATGTCTTGAAGTCGTCTGTGTCGTTGTTTGCGGTACAGGCAACTATGATGCCTTTGTATCCCTTGTTGCGAAGTTCAATGGTTGCATCGATACCGCTTTTGACAGGCATGAAGATGTCCATGAATATGAGGTCGATTTCAGGGTGGAGTTCAACCTGATCGACGGCAACCTGTCCGTTTTCTGCAAGGTATACAGTAGCCCCGAATTTCTTGAGGAAAGTTTCAAGCAGTTTCCGGTTAATTGGAGTATCTTCCGCAACGAGGATGCAAAGTCCGCTTGCAACCTGCTGGTCGAGTATGGAAGAAACTTTCCTGGTGTTTGAGGATTCGGAAAATTCATCGGTGTCAGAATTCTTTTTCTTAACATTCTGGCTGAAGGCTTCCTGCAATGTATCTTCAAGGGCTTTCTGTTTGATTGGTTTGTAGATGTATCCGTTGTACCAGTCAAGCATCTTCATCTTTGCGTCCTGCCTCAGCTGTCCTTCAGGAACCATCAGGTACATCTTCATTTTTCCCGTATCCGGAATGGATCGTATTTCGCTTGCAAGTCTCCATCCGTCAAAGGGACTCATGATAAGGTCAATGAAGGCGACGGTAAAAGGTTTGCCCTGTTTCTGGGCTTCCTGAATTTTCTGGAGGGCAGCGTTTCCATTGTCGCAAAGAACTATTTCCTTTATGCCGTAGAATTCAAGTTTTGCCTTCATTGACTTGAGGGCAAGGGGATTGTCGTCTACAACAAGAATGCGGGTATTTTCCAAAATCGTGATTTTCTTTGAAATCTGTTTTTCTTCCGAACAATGAAGGGGAATTGCGAACCAGAAATTTGATCCGCCGTTTGGATTTTCTATGATACCTATCTTCCCTTTCATGACCTTTACCAGGTTCTTTGAAATGGAAAGTCCAAGTCCTGTTCCGGTGCTCTTTTTTGTAGAGCTGCCGTCAACCTGATAGAAGTCTGAAAAGATAAGGCTCCTTTTGTCTTCCGGAACACCAATGCCGCTGTCAATTATTTCAAAAAGAAGATATTTGTCCTTGATGGAAACACGTACGTATATGTAACCGGTCTCCGTAAATTTGGCAGCGTTTTTTACAAGGTTCAGGATGATCTGCTGGATGCGGACTGGATCGCCAAGAAGGTTCTGTGGAAGCCTGTAGTCAATGTCAGTAAGAACTTCAATGCCTCTGTTGAAGGCCTCAACCGTAATGAGGTCAACTACGCGTTCCGTAAGTTCAATTGCATCATAAGGTCGTATTTCAAGCTTGAAGTGATGGGATGAAATCTTTGTAAAGTCCAGAACGTCGTTGGCAAGACCAAGAAGTGCATTGGCACTGAATTCAATCTGGTGAATGAATTCTATCTGTTCCTTGTTGAGAGGCGTGTCTTCGAGTAGTTCCAGCGTACTGATGATGGTTTGCAAAGGAGTTCGGACCTCATGCATTGTGCTGGCAATGAATCTGCTTCCAACTTCAACTGACGGTAAAGCCATGGCCCGTTACCTGTTTGAATGCAGAATTTCCAAAGCCTTGTTTACGATTGTTCCCGGTTTCTGCGGCTTAACAAGATAACACTTTGCTCCTAGGGAAAGAACGTTCAAAACGACTTCCTTAGAAGATGCCTTGGAGTAAATGAGGATTGGAGTTTGATAATTTCTCTGCACAAGGTTTTTGAGTATGCTGATTCCGTCCATGTCTGGAAGATACAGGTCAAGAATTACAATGTCAAAATCTGCGCCGTCAGTCACTGCCTTCATGAAAGCAGTTCCGTTCTCAAAGAGGGTTGCTTCCCCGCTTGCTGAAGTAAAGGTGTTTTCAAGAAGTTTTCGGATTACTACATCGTCGTCGACAATTGCAACCTTCATAAGGGTTCCCGAATCTTTTTTACCCGTAGACCTGTCATCGATGAATCCCAGGGCTGCTTCGTCTGCAGGCCTGTCGGAATGGAGGATATTGTCGTAGATGAAATCCTTTGAATCGTAATCCAGGCTGCTGTCGTCGTTCATGAGGGAAGAAATGACATACTGGAGGTTCTGCGATACAACCATTCCGCTGTATTCAGGATGCCCCTTGATAAGCTCGATTACAAATTCGTCCAGGGAAAGAACCTTGATGTATTTGTTTGGAATTCTCTTTCCGGCAGAAACATTGTCCAAAAGAAGCTCAAGGTTTGCACCGTCAACAAAGGTAAGCTGAAGGTTTGTCAGCATGAGGATTACTTTCGGAATGTTGATCTTGTATTTGTTGATGATTTCTGCAAGCTTGTACTTAAGGAGAAGGAGTTTTTCGCGGTTGAGTCCCTGTGCAACTTCAACGAAGATGATGCTTCCGTTAAGGTGGATGTCCAGAATACATGGAGTAGTATCCATTGAAAGAGGCATCTTCAGGATGCGTCCGATGGAATCAAAGAAAACGTCAAACTTGATTGGCTTTGTAAAATATTTTACTACGCTGTATTCGACAAGATTTGCAATTCTACCTCGGTCAATTACAGGGCCGGTCATGATAATCGGAATTTTCTTTGCATTTGGATCGTTGTGCTTTTTTTCAAGGAGAATGTTGAGTTCTTCTGTAATGACGCTTTCAACTTCAATGATGATCAAATCCGGAAGAAGGGAAATCATTTTTGTATAGGCTTCCCTGCTTGTTGCGCATTCAAGGGTTACCTGTTCCGCCGCAACCTTATCCCTGAGGAAGTCTTGAAATAATGCTGAGCCGTCAATGAGAAGTACCGATTTCATAATTACAATTTTATCCCTTTAATAGTATAATTTCAATAATGATTGTATTTGGGGCATAAAAGCCGAATGGAGGAATTATGAAAAAGGTTATCGTTTTTTTGGCACCTGGGTTTGAAGAAGTAGAAGCCCTTACTCCCGTGGATTATCTCCGCCGTGCAGGTGTAGAAGTAACAACAGTTGCAACGGCAACGGCATCAAGAAATGTGGAAGGAGCCCGTAAAATCACTGTAGTTGCAGACATGACGCTGGAAACCTATGTTTCTTCATGTGCAGAACTTCCTGATGCAGTAATTGTTCCTGGTGGAATGCCTGGAACCGTAAATGTAAGCAAATGTGCCCAGGCCCTTACCCTCATCGACAAAATGAATGAAGAAGGAAAACTTGTATGTGCCATCTGTGCAGCTCCTGCCCTTGTTCTTTCAAAGACAAAAGCTCTTGAAGGAAGAAAATGGACCTGCTATCCAGACATGGAAGGCGAAGCAGGCGTTCATGCGTCAAACCATGTGAAGGATGTACCATTCGTTCATTCGGACAACGTGATTACTTCCCGCGGTGCCGGAACTGCAGAAGAATTCGCAATGGAAATAATCCGAGAGCTTTGTGGTGAAGAAAAGAAAGAAGAAATCCGCAGGGGAACAGTTCAGCGCTAGCCGTTGTTCTGTTCTTCAGGATTTCCAAGAATAAAAGTGCAGCCGTTGCAGAAGGCTAGGAATTCCGTGCGGCTGTTGACTCCCAGGTGATGGTAGAGTTCTATCATCTGGGCTTTTACAGAGCTTTCCGAAATATTGTAGAGGGAAGCAATTTTGCTGTATTTTTCCCCTTTAAGAACCCTTTCAAGAAATTCAATGTCACGGTCCGTGTATTTTTCCCTGCTGATGATTTTCTCTGATTTTGAGGAATAGGCTCTCTCTACCTTTGGAACAAGGAGAAGCCATATCAGGTATAAAATGTAGACCGAGCCAAGTATGTAAAATACGGAAAGAAGGAAAATCAGTTTTCCCGTGTGGAAGTACTGTACGATGATGCAGGAAAAGGGGATTATCAGAAGGCACGGGATTTTTAATTTCCGCCGGTTTTTCAGGAAGCCTGAATTTTCAAGAAAAACAAGTGAAGCCGAAATGCAGATGGCCCCAAGAATGTTTCCATTGTCCAGAAAATTTCCGCAGCCATAAAAATAGAAAAGAAAGGCGTATATATTGAAGGACAATGGATTAAAGAACAGGAAGAGAAAGGAATTGACTGCAAGAAAGTGAATTGATAAGCGGACAATTTTCTGAAATGTGTCTGCTTCAGGGTCACAATAATACTGGATTAAACAAATCACAAGGCAAACGGAAGTAAATATGAGTCCAATTGTCGATGCCCTTTTCCAGATCTTCCTGTCAATGGATTCCATAGGTCAGTTTATTTAATGTCCCTGGATTCAACCATAACCTTTGTAATCTCGCCAATGTACATGGTGTGGAAGTCATTCTTGCGGTAGTTCTGGTTGCAGATCCTTTCGTCGGCAAAGCAGTTTGGATCGAATTCCTGGGCATAGAGCTTGTTGCAGAAGATTACGATTCTTGCCTGCTTGATCCATGGAGTTCCGTTCATGTAGTCCACTTCAAGCTTTGTCTTCTGAAACTTGTCTTCGTCGCGTCCTGAATGTGAACCGCAGTAATCCAAGGCTGTCTTGTATTTCTGTGGAAGCACGCTGAGGGAGAAGCTGTCTGTTGAATCAATGATTTCCTTTGTATAGCGTGTAGGACGAAGATAGATAGTTGCAACATTCTTGTTCCAGAGAACGCCGATTCCGCCCCAACTTGCTGTCATTGTGTTTGGGCGGCCGGTGATGATCTTTCCTTCCTCGTCATATTTCTTTGTACATGCGCTGATGAGCATCCAGTCCTTGCCTATCATCTTGAAGGCATTGTCTGCAAGTAATTCAGGTTTAATTGTCTTTAACATAATGAAAAAATTATATAGGAATTCAGGGCAAAAAAAAAGACCGGAAAAAAAGAGGTGGCTCTAGATTGCCGGCCAGGACTTAAAACACCTTAATCTTACATTGTCCACTTCCAGAATACTGGAACTGCAAATGCCTTTGTCTTGTCGCAAGTAAAGAAATCAAATTCAACGCCCACCTGGTTGTGTTCGTCGAATGTGTATTCAGCACCGAAAAGAACACTGGAAGCATTCTTGTTTGCAACCTTTGTGTCGGAGTTCAAGTCTGCAAGAACTTTACCGCCTGCTGTGAAAACTATTTTTTCTGCAACAGGGACGCTGACATTGCAAGCGGCATAGAAGTCATAGTCGCTTTCATCGTCCTTTACATTGTAGAGGCTTTCTGCAACAACACCGAAAGCATCTTTTTCATAGGAGATGTTTGCGTTGATGAGGCTTCCGCCTGTAACGCCAAAGTCATTTCCAAGAACTGAAACAAGATCTTCAAAACCTGCATCCTTTCCCTTTGCATTAGAGAAACCTCCGCCGATTGTGAGTCCTTCACGGGCGCCAAAAAGATTTGGGAAGGAAACTGTAGCTCCGATGAGTCGAGCGTCACTGTCGCTTACATTGCTTACAGTAAATCCAATCTGGAATAATTCGTCTGTGTAGATTGCACCCAAGCCAAGGTTGATGTACTTGCTCTTGTCGTCGAGATTGGAAGGGCAGAACCTTCGGAGTAGATGTTGTCGTGAAGGCCGATAGTCACAGGCTGGAACAATCTCCATTCAAGATACCAGTCATCAATGTAACCATCGATGGCGAAATGCTGATCGTCAAAATCATCTGCTCCTGCAACTACAGTAATGGATGCATCATTAATTTCACTTTTCTTGTCGTTTAAAACAAAAAGAGGTCCTGCACTTTAATGCAAAACCTCTGATTACTATGGAGATGACGTAGAAAGCTTTGCTTTCCTTGAATCGTCCCTGCATTCGTCGCCCTCCATGGCTCCTCATTCCGGGCCGGCTACATTCGCTTCCGGCCGCATCCATGCAGCCTCATCCTCGCACCTGCTCGGCGCTCATTTCGCTAACGGGTTCAAGTCCCTTTTCTTTTTGTTTGCTTTAAAACAAAAAGAGGTCCTGCACTTTAATGCAAAACCTCTGATTTACTATGGAGATGACGGGACTTGAACCCGTTACCTCTAGCATGCCATGCTAGCGCTCTAGCCAGGTGAGCTACACCCCCAAGGATAGGAACAATATATCAGTGTGGGGAAAAAAAATCAATGGAAAGTTCAAAATGTAAAAAAAAAGGATCGCCCTAAGGAGGAAATAAGCGATCCCATTTATGAAAAAACTTTTAATTTAGCTGCTAACTGTAAAATACAGTATTTTTTCGCCGTAGTCAATACTTTTTGAAAGAAGATTTGTGAAAACTTTTGCAGATTTTACGGTATTTTGCAAATAATGACAAAAAATGGATTTTGTATCAATTTTCTGAATGCAGTGAGAGTTTGTTCCATCTCTTCATTCATAAATTGATATATATTCATATATATTATAAACTCGTCACCATGGAAAAAAGGGTTAAATCGCTTTTATTGGTCTTGAATTTCATTTGTGCCGCCCTTTCTTTTGCAGCACCGATTACAGCAATTCATTTTGAAGGTCTCAAAAAAACTAAGGATTTCATCCTTCAGCGCGATATTAAAAGTTTTATCCGGAAGGAAGCTGACGAAAAGACAATCCATGAACTTGAAACGCTCTTGCAGAAAGAAGAAATCTTTTCGGAAATAGAATTGGTTCAGACTGAATCAGAAGCCGGAGTGGAAATTACTGCAAAGGTAAAGGAAAAGATAACCTTCATACCTTTCCCTATATTTTCAGTTTCGGAAGGAAGTGCAATGGGCGGTGCCTTTGTGCTTGACACAAATGCCTTTGGCCTCAAGCATTCCTTTGTTGTCGGGGGGTATTTTTCTGCATTGGAATACCGCGCGATCTTTATGTATGGAAAGCCTCCTAGGGGACATGCTCCTGGACTTTCTGTGTATGGTTCCATTGGAAAGAAGAATCAGATATATGTAAATACTGATGAGTATGAATGCATTGATTACAAAATGTTTTCCGGAAATATTGGTCTTGTTCTTACCGAAATATTTACGGATTATTTTCTGGCATCATTGTCAACGAATTTTGGCTTCAAGGATTTTGATGCCAGAAAGAAAGGTAATATAAGCAGCAACCGCTATGTTGATCTTGAACCTTCCCTAAAATTTCATGTTTCCGATTGGAACGGCGTTTTCATGTCAACAAAATCATTTGAATATAAACACGAAAGCGTAATTTATACCGACTGCTACATCTGGCATATCTTCTCCCCAAGGATCCTTGTTCAGCAGCCTTTGCTGACCGATGACCTCAGGTTTGTTTTCAATGCAAATGGAGTTCATTCAAAGTTCATTCCGTATTCTGCCTATGTCGGAAACAGTCAGCTTGGTGTTAATATTCTTCCTACAAAGTTCGGAACCAGAAGCGGTGTTGGATTATCTGCTGGATTTGAATATGCCACTTTTAAAACAAAGGTTGGACTTTTTTCATTGTACGGAGTTTACCAGTGCGTAAAGGTTGAAGACTTTGACACTGAATACAAATTCAACCAGGGCGTTGGTTTTGGTACGACTTTATACCTGAAGCAGATTGCAATTCCTGCCATGAATTTTGGAATCTATTACAATGCGACAAAATCCACGGTCTATAGCCGATTCTCCATCGGCATGTCTTTATAATCACGATTTTTTATAGAAAGTCCTGGTTAATGTGCATCATAGGGAGCCTTGTGAAATGAAAATGCCCTCTGAGAGATAGTGTCTAAGCACCTATGAAATCAAGCAGTTCAAGATAAAAGAAAATAGGCTTCAGCGTTCACCGAAGCCTATTCCGTCCGGTTTCCCGAACTAAAGGAGAGAGTTTTATCAGCTTTATAAGCTGATTACAATATACTTCCAAAGCCTTCATCTGTCAAGCGATTTTAGATATTTCGCTATTCGGCAAGGATTTTGATTTTCTGTTCCTGTGCTTCCTCCTTCCTTCCGATTTCGATTGAAAGTACGCCGTTCTTGAAATTTGCGGTAACTTTTGCAGGGTCGATGTCTTTTGGAAGTGTGAAGGTTCTGCGAAACTTCAAAGAAGGGGCCGTTCTTTCGCGGATGAGCCAGATTTCATTTTCATTGTTTTCTTCCGGCTTTTCTTCAGCCTTTTTTTCTGAATTGGCGATTGTAAGTACATCGTTCTTCAGCGTGATTTCCACATCGTCTTCTGTCTTTCCCGGGAGATCCATGGAAAGAATATAGCTGTCTTTCTTCTGCAAAACATCAACCTTTGGTGCCATATAAGCGCTGCGGGCTGCTGGGAATGAAAATCCGTCGTTTCCAAAGAGTGAATCCAAAAGTGAAAGTTCGTTCATAATTTAACCCTCCAAGGTTATATAAAGTTTTTTTGTAAGCGCTCAGTAAGTTTACTGCCTTACACTTAACAATAAGCATATATTGTGCCAACTTCTAAAAATGTGTGGAATTTTATTAAAATTTGTTGTTTTTCGGGGAGTTGAAGAAGCGTTTTCATGATTCAAAAAAAGCCGTGAGTCATTCTGACACATGGAGAAAAAAAAGGTAAAAATTCCGGGGCAATTATACCCGATGGGAAAAAATCAAACGGTGATAATGCATCTTATTTTAAATGTTGGAAATCCAACAAATGAAATATTTTGATTTTTTTCTGGGGTATTTTTTATATTTCTATAAAATGTCATTTCAATGCAGTTTTGTTGACGATAAAAAAAAATACTTGTATAATTTTTAGCTACATATATATATGGAGGACATTAATGGCTAAGACCAAATATGTTTATTACTTTGGTGACGGTGATGCAGAAGGCGACGAGTCAATGCGTCTCATCCTCGGTGGAAAG
>JAHAZL010000089.1 GCA_018384055.1 Treponema sp. | reverse complement strand
TTATCTGTGTTGCAGTTCTTGCATGCGGATACATCTTCTACGGAAGATGGCTTTGCAAACAGTGGGGTGTAGGAGAAGGAAACAATCCAACTCCAGCACATGAACTTGAAGACGGTGTAGACTATGTACCAGCTAAGGCTCCGGTTCTTATGGGACACCATTTTTCATCTATTGCAGGTGCAGGTCCAATCACAGGTCCTATCGGTGCCGCAATTTTCGGTTGGGTGCCGGTAACTCTCTGGATTCTCATCGGCGGTATTTTCTTTGGTGGCGTTCATGACTTTGGTGCCCTCTACGCATCTATCCGCCACAAGGGACAGTCCATCGGTGAAATCATCAACGCAAACATGAGCAAGAGAGCAAAGAAACTTTTCGTAACTTTCTCTTACCTTACACTCATCCTCGTTGTTGCAGCTTTCGCATCAATCGTTGCAGGAACATTCAAGGCAACTTTCAAGGACGGTGTTCTTGATGTAGCAGCTTCAAGCGCAAATGCATCAGTAGCAATGGTTTCATTGATGTTCATCGTAGTTGCAATCATTTTCGGTTTTGCAGTTTACCGCCGCGGAGCTTCAATGCTCGTTTCAACAATCCTCGGCGTTGCAGCAATCGTTGCATGTATGGCAATCGGTATGAACTGGCATCCAATCTACCTTAGCGGTACAACATGGATGATCATCATCGGTATCTACATCACGATTGCTTCGGTTACACCAGTCTGGATTCTTCTTCAGCCTCGCGACTACCTTTCTTCATTCCTTCTTTATGCAATGCTCTTCGTTGCATTCGTTGGTGTTGTAGGTGCTCATCCAAATATTGATCCTGCAAGTTTCCCGGCATTTGCTTCGGCTCCTGGGAAACCAATCTTCCCTATTCTCTTTACAACAGTTGCCTGTGGTGCAATTTCAGGTTTCCACTCTCTTGTTTCTTCAGGAACAACTTCTAAGCAGCTTGATAAAGAAAAGGATGCAAAGCCTATCGCTTACGGTGGAATGCTTCTTGAATGCGTACTTGCAGTTCTTACACTCTGTGCAATTGCCTACGCACGCCAGACAGGCCACACAAAGGGCGCAACAGACATTTTCGCCGGTGGTATTTCTGCCATGTGTGCAAAGATTCCAGGATGTGCAGGACTTGAAAACATTCTCTACACATTGCTCGTTCTTACATACTCAGCATTCTGTCTTACTTCCCTTGATACAGCTACTCGCCTTGCACGCTTCATGTTCCAGGAATTCTGGCTTGAACCGGGACAGACAGCAAAGGACATCAACAGCGGATGGAAGAAGGTAATGGTCAACCCAGTATTTGCAACAGTTCTTACTGTAGTTCTCGGCATTGCCCTTGGTCTTACAGGCTGGCAGAAAATCTGGGGACTCTTCGGCGCTTCAAACCAGCTCCTTGCAGGTATCGGTCTCCTTGCAGTTGCAACATGGCTCGGAAACATCGGAAAGAACAACAAGATGTTCCTTCTTCCAATGGCATTCATGGTTGTTGTAACAATTTCTTCACTTGCAATCACATTGATCGGACAGGTTAAGATTATTGCAGCAGGTGGTGCAGACTGGGGTCCATACGCTCAGGTTATCCTTGCAGCATTCATGATCGTTCTTTCTGTAATCCTTGTAATCGAAGGCGTTACAACCCTTGCAAAGAAAAAGGCAAACGCATAGTTTAGTCCTTTATAAAAATAAAGCCCTCGGAGCAATCCGGGGGCTTTTGTGTTATTCAAACCAGTTCTCAACCATCAGGGTTGACACTTCCTTTATCTCATCAAAATCTTTTGTATTGCGAGTTACAAGAACAAGGTTATTTGCAATGGCAGTTGCCGCAATCATCGAATCTGCCAAAGGAGCTTTTTTCCCCTTTGATTCCAGACGCTGCCTTATATCAGAATGAATCCAGCTAGCGTGCAAATCAAAAGGAACAATTTCAAAATTGCTTTGGATAAAATCGACACAAAACGAAAAGAGATCATCTTTCTTTTTACATGAAGGCAGTTTTTTTACCCCATACAGCATTTCATCAAATCCAACAGAAGAAATACAGGAAATATTTCTTGCTTTATAAATTCTATTCAGAACTTTTTGCTCTGGTTTTAGTTTTGTGATTTCAGAAACAATGTTTGTATCCAACAAATAAATAGACTGCATATTCCTTCTCACCATTCAATATCTTCTGGATGCCTGACATCAGGCTCAATTGTCCTGGGTATATTGAAAACATCGTCAATCTCTTTATTTGTCAGCCAATCACTAGCTTTTGTCCTCCAGTCCATAATCTGATCTTTGAAAATCTGATTTTCAGTTTTCTGTTCCTTGACAGCTTCGTCCTCTGAAATAATACGGGCAACAGGTTTGCCATGGCGGGTAATTTGAACGGTTTCCCCACCTTCTACAAGATGAATAAAATAAGGAAGTCTGTTTTTTACATCAAAAATAGGAACTGCTGTCATATTTCACCTCTCGAGTTTAAAATAACCAAAGAGGCGATTATTGTCAAATATATTCCTATATTTCATTAAATATAGCCATATTAATCCACCAGCATAACCGGTCGCAACATTCTCTTTTCTTTCCTTGATAAATTCAGCAACTATTTATCTTTTTTATCTTCTGATTCTTTCTTTTAGTTCCAGACCAAGTTTTAAAAGTTCCTCGTCGATGACCATATCAATTTTTGAAAAGAGGCTGTCGTCTCCGTGGAATTCCTGCTGTGTATAGAAAAAAGTTGCCGGGGAAATGTTGAAAATCATGCAGAGTGAATCCAAAAGCTCGGCTGTAACAAAGGACTTTCCATTTTCTATGCGGCTCAGATGTGCCGGCGTTATATCAAGTTTTTCCGACAGTTCTTCTTGTGTCAGATTATTTAATTTCCTGAAATGCCTTAAGTTTTCACCAAAAATTTCCTTTGAATTCATTACATAAATTTACAGGCATAATCCAGTACAGAACATACCATTAAATACATGTTTATAGACAAAACTTGTATTAAAGTATATTTTTGTCTTGAAAACTAAACCTTTGGTGTTATAATAGTCCGAAAATCAAGCATTAAAAACATATATTTTTAAACATCAAGGAGGATTACATGTTTCTTATTGTTTTAAAGTGGGTATTACTAGCTCTGTCAATTATTTCATTAATAATTGGAGTTAAATGTCTAATCGATAGTGATGAATTAACAGGACTTATAATTACAGTTATTCTCGTCATCGGTTTCTTTGTCGTTCGGCACTATACAAATAAAACAACAACAAAAGGTGAAAATAATAAAAAACAAGACATTGTTAAAATATCGAAAAGTGATATAGCCCTTCAGGATTATCTTGTATCCACATCAGAGCCAAAATATTTTATTATTGCACCAATGTCGTATGATACTTCAAAATTTGAACAGGTTAACAGCCGAGGTAAAAAAGATCATTCAGTTGAAAGACTTATACTTCTTGAAGAAGCTATATCAAAATTTGAAAACTACATTGATGACATGACTGGATTTTCATTCATCGACCGTTCTAAAATTGCTCAAATCGAAAAGGAACATAAATTTCAACTTAGTGACTGGTCAAATGATACTAAAACAGCTGAAATTGGACGTGCTTTAAACGCCAACGTACTTCTGTTTTTAGATAAATTCAATTTTTTAGACCAAAACGGCGGTGAATACAGATTTGAAGCAAAATTTGTTGACATAAACACAATGCAAACAACAACATATCTTTTGGTATATTCAGGGAAAAATTTAAAGGAGCCTTCAAAAACTCTTGAAAGAATAAATTTTCGGAATTTCATCCAGATTTCATCACATGAAAATCCATTTGTCGAAGATTTAAACTTCAGTGTAGTAAAAGTCTTCAAAACAGTCCAAGACTCTAAACTTACATTTGGAAGAAACTTAAAAGCATGTCCGCTTGGCTTTATAGAAAAACATGAGTTAAACACTGATGAGATGGATAATTCAAAATACAAAATCAGTAATTTTACCTCAATCAACTTTGAAGAGCCTAATTCTATTACATTGGTAAATAATGGAATTAAAATACAAGGAACTTATGTATTTGAACCTTCTGAGCAATTTGTAGAAAAAATTGGATTCAATTATTTTACAGATGGCTGTATTGGAAAACTAAGCATAACTTCAAGTGGATTTTACGAAAGTTATGATGTATTCACTCAAAACAATCGTGAATACTATCTTAAATTAAATTCAGCAGAAACTGAGAAAATCACGGTCAACTACTACCTGCAGATGGTAAGGCAGTAAGATATAAATGTATGTTTCTAGCAAAACACTATAAATGGAGGAGTATATGAAACTATCAAAGAAAAACATTTTAGTAATGACCCTTATTGGCTCAATTCTTTCGGTTGCCTCGGCACAACTCAAGGGCAAAGATCCAGTTATGAATATTGGAACTCCAGAAGTAATTGACTACAAAGGAAAAGCCCTTGGATCCGAAGTACCTGGATGGGTAAAGGCTGTAAGTGATGGAGCAATACGTAAAGTCTACAAGTCTTTGGAGATTGATCAATCCGAAGACAAGATTTTCGTTCTCTTTAACAAAGGAAATGATCTTGATTTCTTAAAAACTTGGACTGACCAGGTTGATGCTAGAGCTGAAGTATCAGCTGCAATTGAGCAGACAGTTGCACAAACCGTAGAGTCAGAATTGAAAGCAGTACAGGCTGACAGTCAGACAAAGGAACGCAAGGCAAAGATTTATTCTGCCAGCATGACAAACCTTACACTTAATGGACTTATGAAAGAAGCTGATTACTGGGTTAAAACCAGAACTCCAAAAACAGATGTAAAGACACCTGAAAAACTATCTGACTACGATATTGAATATACATATTACGTTGTTTTCAGTATCAACAAAAAGAATTTCGACCGTCAGATGGCAGCAGCAATGGATGATGTTCCTGACAACGACGATCAGACTAAATTCCTTAAAGAAGTCCTCACATCAAAGCTTAAGGAATCAATCATAACAAACAAGGAACCTGTTGTTATAGATTTCAAAAATGCAAAGGTTGAAGAAATTGAAGACGACGGAATCAACGGCGTGAGGTAATACTACATGAAAAGATTTGCTTTATTTTTGTTTTACATATTTTCTCTTTGCTTGATACATGCCGAATCTTCCTTCTACGTTGGTGAAGGCGGTGAAAATCATACTATAATGTTTGCCGAAAGCACTCTGGAAAACGGATTTTTCGACAAAAGTGATATATGGATAACTGATAAAATCAAGGCAAATCTTATTTCCTCCCTTCAATGTTATGGAGGTTTCGACTGCATAGACCTTGCAGAAGCAAAGAATATTTTGAAAGTTCAAAAGCAACTTGAATCTGGAATTTATGATGATTCTCAATCCATAGAAATCGGGAAACTTGTAAAAGCAAAAGAAGTTGTAAATATTAAGACAACAAGACTTCCAAGTGGATCCTATTCTATCAACATCACTATATTTAATGTTGAAAAAGGAACAATTATAGGAATGTTCTCTTCACCTAAAACTTACGAGTCTGCGGAAAGTTATGTACTTCAAGCGCACTATGATTGCGTTTCACCAATACTCAAACAACTTAAAGTTAAACCGACACAAGAAGGCAAATCAGCCCTTGCAGAAGACAAAAAAACCGCTGAAACGCAAGCTGAAAAAAATAAAGCAGTTGCCTTGGAAAACTCTAAACTTGAAGCAGAGCGTTCCGAAATGGCAGAGAAACAAGCTAAGATAGTTGCTGAAGAGAAAGCAAGAAAAGAAGCACAGGAAAAAGCAGAATTTGAAAGAAATCAAAAAATTCTGGCAGATAAGAAGGCTAAAGAGGCTGAAGCCTACGCAAAGGCAAAACAGCAAAATCCATTTGCAAAGGAAACTTATGTCACCGAATTTGAAAATGGATCAAAGTATGACAGTTACTCTGTAAAGTTTACCTCACAAACTGAATGTACGATTACAGTTATTTCAGAAGATACAAAAGGGAATAAACACATCTATTCAAATTCTGGCAGCTATTCCTATGGCGATAATATTCTTTCAGTAAATGCTCGTTTTGCAAATCAAGAGATAAAGCATGTACAGAAAATCAACTGGAAAGGTCAAATAAATTTTAAAAATGGTTACAACAACTTTTATCTCATGATCCCAGTAACTTCCAATGAAAACGCAAAGAAAATCAGGGCAGAATTCAGAAAGAAATGAAAAGAATTATTTTATCAACAATATTAATCATACGGACAATACTTTGTTTTGCTGCAAAAATTCCAGCGTGGATTGATAATCCTGAATCTGTATATCCAAGAGAAACATACATTGCAAGAACTGGATCTGGATTTACAATTGAAAACGCAAAAGCAAATGCCATGGCACAGATAGCAGAATACTTTGGTTCTCAAGTTGTAGTAAGTACAGAAGCAACCTCCAGTATGAGAAACAATGGAAAAGAAACGCAAAAAGAACAGGAATTGAATCAAAATGTGAAAATTTTTTCTGAAAAGAATCTTTCTGCAGTTGAATATTCTGAAAGTTTTTACAACAAAAAGAAAAAAACTTATTACATAGCAGCCTATATTGAAAGAACCACATTTTGGCAATATGTGGAAAATGATCTTTTAGAAGCAGAGAACAAATACAAATCAATGCTGAATTTCGCAAAAAAAACCAATAATCCAGTGCTTCGTTACAAATATCTGAAAAAAGCAAAACAATCGGGCAATGAATATATTCAATTGCTTTCAGAAGGATTTCTAGTTCTTCCAGAAAAGAAAAAGGAATTCAGAACTATCATATCGGACATTTCATCTAATGAAGAACTCGAAAGTCTTTATTCAACACATGTAACTTTCAAAATCCAGACAGAAGGGGATTATGAAAATTTCATTTCATCAAAAGTTATTGAGGCATTTAAGCAAAATGGATTCATACCAGTTGCAAACAATGCTCAATCACTATTAAGAATTGTAATCAACAGCAATAAAAAAACTGCAGATGAAATCACTTCGATCTTCCCTGAGATATCCATCATACTAAGTGATAATAAAAAGGATGAAATTTATTTCACCTATCAAAACTCGTGGGGAAAGACATCCAGTTTTTCATTACCACAGGCACAAAAAAAAGCATTTCCTACAATTGCTGAGGAATTGAAAAAAGAGCTGGCTGTAAAAATTGAAGAAGCATTTTAACCGCAAAAATGTTTAAATAAGCTTCTTTTTGTTCCATTCCTTCTGAAGGTTTGTGGCATCCTTTATCGTCAGAAATTTTGCAAACATTGGATGCATCATTGTAAAGATCTGCGACAGTGTGATTTTTTCATCGCTTGTAAATGACCCGAGGACATAGTCGGCAACATTTCCATTGGCAGGTTTTCCAACTCCGATGCGGATCCTCCAAAAGTCCGGTGTCCCAAAAGTTTCCTTGGTTGAACGAAGTCCATTATGACCGCCAAGACCACCGGACCATTTGAGACCTACAGTACCCAAAGGAAGTTCAATTTCATCATGAACAACAAGAACATCTGAAGCCGGAATCTTGAAAAAGCGTGCAGCCTCCCCGATTGCCTGACCGCTCAAATTCATGTAGGTCATTGGCTTCATGAAATAAATTTTCTTTGGTGCGCAGTCTGGAATCGGAAGAGTACCGTTATCCCTTTCCTTTATGAGACCCGCATCCTTAAGCCATGCTGCAAACACATCATAGTCAACGCAGCAGAACTCAGCCTTGTATTTTGACTGCCATGATAATTTGTTTGCAAAAGGCAAGGCAGCTTCAAAAAGCCACCCCGCATTGTGCCTTGTATCTTCGTATTCCTTTCCGTAATTTCCCAAAAAAGCAACTAACTGAATCATAAGATCATTTTAGTTGATTTCTCCAGGAATGTCACAGGGGCAAAGAGATATCTAACATTTCCCAACAGGAGCTGATTTTACTCTTTAAATCTCGTACGCAAGGTGATGCAGGCGTGCTTTTTATACTTGATATCATCAACTTTTTTTCGTCTAAGCGTCTGAGAATGAAATAAAACAAGTACGTCATAAAAAAAAATGCGTAGCAGAGGTTTGTGACAAACTGCGACTTGAATGCGAAGCATTCTCTGGAGCAGGCTTGGCACAGTTCTCTGCGAGAGCATTTTTATATTACTATTTGACTCTATTTCTTTTTCAACAGCCTGATGCTGTTCAATATTGTAAGAAGGCACACACCAACATCACCGAAGACTGCAAGCCACATGTTCACAAAACCGCATGCGCACAATCCTAGGATTGCAACCTTTACCGCAATGCTGAATGCAATGTTCTGCTTAACATTTATCATCGTCTTCTTTGCAAGCTTGATTGCAAGTGCAACATTCTCGATGTTGTCATCCATGATGACTATGTCTGCCGCTTCAATGGCGGAATCACTTCCCATGGCACCCATTGCAATTCCAACATCGCTTCTTGTAAGGACCGGAGCATCGTTGATTCCGTCTCCCACAAAGACTACTGTTCCACCATTACGGTTTCCCATGAATCTTTCGATTTCTTCAACCTTGCCCTGAGGAAGAAGTTCTGCACGGACTTCATCAATTCCAATGGAATCTGCAATGGCCTGTGCATTGTCCTTTGTGTCTCCTGTAAGCATTACAGTTGTTGGAATTCCAACATTATGGATTTTTTCTATTGCAGACTTTGCATTTTCCTTTACCACATCACTGACAATGATTTTTCCGGCAAACACACCGTCAACAGCAACATAAACAACTGAACCTGCCGACTTCTTTTCGGAGTCAATGTTTTCATTAAACCCCAGAACCTTTTCAAGGAGCATAAGTTTTTTGTTTCCTGCAAGAACTTTTTTTCCGTCTACAATGCACTTTATTCCGTGTCCGCTGATTTCTTCTGCTTCTTCCACCGTAAGTTTTCCGCAGTTTTCACAAGTGTGGAAATTCTTCAGCGACTTTGAAACCGGATGATCACTGTAGTATTCTGCGTGAGTTACAAGAGCTGCAAGTTCATCCTTAGAAAGACTGCAGCCTTCGGCAACTTCAACGGCAGTAACTTCATAAACTCCCTTTGTCAAAGTTCCAGTCTTATCAAAGGCAACTGTTTCTGCACGGGACAAAAATTCAAGATAGCTTGAACCTTTCACAAGTATTCCGTCTTTTCCCCCACGTCCGATTCCAGCAAAGAAACTGAGAGGTACAGAAATTACAAGGGCGCAAGGACAAGAGACAACAAGCATTTCGCAGGCACGGTAAAGCCACGTCCTGAAATTTTCGTTCCATCCAAGAATTGTAGGCGGAACAACTGCAACAGCTACGGCAAGAATACATACGATTGGAGTGTAAACCTTTGCAAATCGTGTGATGAATTTTTCGGTACTGGCTTTTTTACCCTGGGCATTTTCAATGAGGTCCAGGATTTTAGAAACGGTGCTTTCGCCGAATTCCTTTGTTACCTTGATTTCAATTACAGCCCTTGCATTTACAAAGCCGCTGAGGATTTCTTCACCCTCGCCGATTTCCCTTGGAACGCTTTCGCCTGTAAGGGCACTTGTATCAACCATTGTTGAACCTTTGGAAACAATTCCATCAAGAGGAACAAGTTCTCCAGGCTTTACGATGATGGTCTCACCGACTTCAACATCGTCGGCATCAATCACAACTTCCTTTCCGCCGCGAATCACACATGCGGTGTCAGGACGAATGTCCAGAAGTTCTTCGATTGTATCCTTTGTTTTGTCAGAGGCCTTGTCCTCAAGATATTCCCCAAGCTGAAACAGAATCATTACGGCACAGGCTTCCATAGTTTCACCTATTGCAACTGCACCGATTGTAGCCAAAGCCATAAGGAAAGCTTCGCCAAAACATTTTCCCTTTGAAAGTCCTTCTACGGCCTCGCGGATTACAGGAAGTCCGCAAAGGATGTAGGAACCAAAATAAAGGGCCAGGAAAATCCCACGAACCATCTGCACATTATCGCCGGCAGAAGGTGCGATAAATTTTTCAACTACAATTCCCGCCGCAAATAAAAGTGCCGAAAGAATTATTTTCTTCAAAGACATTTCTTCTTCATGTCCATGTCCATGTTCTTCATGTTCGTGATCGAGTTCACAGCAACCCATAATTTAACTCCTGTTTTTTTTACAAACCTCAACGCCAGCACTCTCCCACGTTATTGCAAGCAAAGCACCCTACATCATTGCAAGCAAAGCGCCCTCTACGTCATTGCGAGGAGCGTTAGCGACGTGGCAATCCATAACATCAATTCAGACTTCAGTCTCCAAGATGCTCGATTCCTATATTAAGGATTATCTTTACATGTTCATCCGACGGATAGTAAACCGCAGACTTTCCTTCCTTCCTGAACTTAACAAGGCCGCTGGATTTTAAAATCCTAAGCTGCTGGCTTATGGCCGGCTGCGTCATGTTAAGGGCCTCTGAAATTTCCGTAACGTTCATTTCCTTTTCAAGAAGTGCATACAGAATCTTTATTCTTGTTGAATCTCCGAAAACCTTGAAAAGTTCCGCAAGGTTCACAAGCATTTCTTCATTTTCTTGATTTATCATATTATTATATAAACATATACTTATATGTTTAGTCAAGTATTTTTTTCTGAAATTTATGTGTTATATTTTAGGGTATGAACAAAGGATACACGAACGGAATAATTCTTGACATCGACGGAACCATTTGGAATACAACAGGAATAGTCGCAGTTGCCTGGAACAAAGCAATAGAAAAATCAGGTCTTGATGCAAAGAAAGTAAATGCCCAGATGCTTCAGCAGGAATTCGGAAAGACAATGGATGTCATAGCCCAGGATTTGTGGCCTAACTTAAGCAAGGCCGACCAGGACAAGCTCATGTCCTATTGCTGCACCGAGGAGCAGATTGAAATCAAGAACAATACCATCGACATTACATACCCTGGGGTTGTTGAATCAATAAAAGAACTTTCCACAATGCAGAACCTTTACATCGTAAGCAACTGCCAGAGCGGATACATTGAACTCACAATGGAAAAAACCGGCATCACTCCTTACATCAAGGATTTTGAATGCTTCGGAAGAACCGGAAAAGCAAAGGCAGAAAACATTCAGATACTCTGCTCAAGAAACAACATCACTGCCCCTATCTATGTGGGCGACACCCAGGGAGACTGTGACGCCTGCAGGCAGGCAGAAATTCCTTTCATTTGGGCAAGCTACGGATTCGGAAAGGCTGAAAAATATTTTGACAAAATCGACAGGTTCGAAGACCTTAAGAAAATAGTTGCTTCATTAAACAGTAACTAAAGGCTGCTTACTTTTTCTTATCAAACGGGAGGATAAAATGCTTTACATTTTTGACATGGGGGGAGTCGTAACAACAACGGCAAACCTTAAGAACAAACTCTGCGAAGTTTTAAATACGGACGAAGAGACACTGAAAGAATATGGACTCAACACAGACCTTACGCTGGACCGTTCGACCCTTTTTTCAATGTGCTCCAACGGCGAAATAGATACAAAGGAATTCTGGGAAATCTTTTCCAAGAGAAGCGGTATCCCTGTAAAGACAGACTGGTTCCATTGGGTCTTCCATCCTGTGCTGAATGAAAAGACAGTTAAAATAATCAAGGCCCTCAAGGAAGCAGGCAACCGTGTAATCTGCGGAACAAACACCATCAGTGCTCACTACCACAATCACCTTGAACGCGGCGACTATTCCTACTTTGACCAAACTTATACATCGTGCTTCATGGGCGTTTCAAAACCGGATCCTGAATTCTGGAAGCTCATCATGACTGCAGAAAATGTTCAGCCCAAAGACTGCGTTTTCATTGACGACAAGAAAATGAACTGCGATGCTGCAGCAGCCCTTGGAATTCACGCCATTCATTTTTCAACGGCAGACGCTCTTGCACAGCTTCTTGGCATCGTAGTTGACTAAACCTATCAACTAATTGATAAAGATTTCTATTTTTACTAAAATCAATGCATTATGAAAGCAATTATTACTGTAGTTGGTGGCGATAAAGTCGGAATCATTGCAAAGGTATCAGCTTACCTTGCAAGCCGTTCAATTAACATTGTTGATATTACACAGACAATCTTAAGCGGAAACTTCGTCATGATGATGATGGTTGACTTTGACAACGCAAAGGTTGACATTGACACAGCCAGAAAAGAATTGACAGAAGAAGCAAAATCTCTTGGCGTTGAAGTAAACCTTATGAACGAAAAGGTTTTTACTGAAATGCACAGAATCTAATTTTTCTTTACGCCAAAAATAGAAAGCGGCCCGTTTCTGGACCGCTTTTTTTTGAACTTATTCTTCATCCCATTTCTTTCCGTAGTATTTGTTTCTGTATTCCTTTGGCGTCATGTTAACGAACTTTTTGAACGTTGCAATGAAGTGTGAGTGTGAACTGAAGTTAAGGGAAATGCTGATGTCGATGTAAGCCTTGTCCGAAAAGCGCAGGAGGCTCTTTGATTCCTCAACCTTTTCGCGCAGGATGTAATTCTTTATGGTTTCCCCGGTTTCTTTCTTGAACAAAGTTGAAAGATAGGAAGGTGTAAGCCCCGCAAAGTCTGCAATTTCATCTTCATAGAACTGGTTGTAGATGTTTTCGTGGATGTACTTTTTTGCAAGCTTGATCTGTGGACTTGATTCCGCATTGCGGATGTTCTTCATCCTATTGGTAAAGTCAAAAATCATTTCCTTGTGAAGCTGGGTAATGCTTTCTTCAACGGAACATTTGTCCACATTGCGGATATAAAGGTCACTCAAAGTATAGGCCGTTTCAAAAGGCATTCCCGCCTCTGCACAGTAACGGGTAACAAGGGCAACCGTAACGACAAAATGATACTTCAAATTATTCACGGGCTTGTTGGAAAGCTGTCCAAGACCTTCCTTCGCATCAAGGGGAGTCATGAGTTTTTTAACCGTTTCCATGTCACCTTTCTTTACGGCTGAATAAAAGTTAACCTCATCTTCATATCGGGCATGATAGATGTTGTTTTCAGTCTGAAAGAACAGGGCCTCGTGCAAATCCTTATCTTTATCCATAAATTCGATTATACCACACTTTGGTAAAAAAATGACAGAATTCTAAAAATTAGTATAGTTATCCAATGTTTTTCGCCTTAAGATTATAACCAAGATGATACAATTTTAATTAATAGGAAAACCGGAATTTCATCAGGAGGATTTATGAAATTTTCAAAGAAATCAATGATTTCCCTTACCTTCGCTGCAGTTGCCGCATTCAGCCTTAGCGCACAGAACATGACAGGGTATGAACTCAAGTTTGAAGACAACTTCAACGGCAAGAAGCTTGACGAAAGCAAGTGGAACTACGAACTTCACGAGCCAGGATGGGTTAACAGTGAACTTCAGGCATACATCAAATCTGACAAAAATGTTTACCTTAAGGGCGGAAACCTTATCATTCAGCCACTAAAGGAAGAAACCAAGAACGGAAACAAGTTCACATCAGGAAGAATCAACACTCAGCACAAGTTTGACTTCAAGTACGGTCTTGCAGAAGCTCGCCTCAAGGTACCAAGAGGAAAGGGATTCCTCCCGGCATTCTGGATGATGCCAACTGACGAAAGCAAGTACGGCTCATGGCCAAAGTGCGGTGAAATCGACATCATGGAAGTTCTTGGAGACAAGGTAAACAAGACTTACGCAACCCTTCACTTCGGTGAACCACATACAATGGCCCAGAAGGAATACCTTCTCAAGAAGGGAAACTATGCTGATGAATTCCACACATTTGCCTGCGAATGGGAACCAGGCCTCATCAAGTTCTATGTTGACGGCGTTGAAATGGCAAAGTTTGACGACTGGTTCACAAAGAAGCTCTATGACGATGAAGAACCATATCCAGCTCCATACAATCAGCCTTTCTACCTTATCCTCAATGTTGCTGTAGGCGGAAACTGGCCGGGATACCCAGACGGAACAACAAAGTTCGGTGCAAATGCACAGATGGTTGTTGACTATGTCCGCGTTTACCAGAAGAAAAGCTACAACGAAAATGTTGAAAGACATGAAGAAGTTGTTGAAGTTCGTGCACCTGGAGCAGACGGCAACTACATCCGCAACGGTGGGTTCAATCCAGAAAACCTTAAGGATAAAAAGGAATGGATGTTCATGACACAGCAGGGCGGTGCCGGAAATGCTGCAATCGCAGGAAACACTCTTACAGTAAACACTTCAAAGGCCGGTACAATCGACTACTCAATCCAGCTTGTTCAGGCAGACATTCCGCTTGAAAAAGGGTACCAGTATGAATTCTCATTCGACGCATGGTCTACAAAGAACAGAAAGATGAAGGCAAAGCTTTGTGCTCCAGACAGAGGATGGAAGAACTACTTTGGCGATGTAAATGTTGAACTTACACCAAACAAGAAGCACTATTCATACAAGTTCTCAATGGACGACAAGACTGACCCAAATGCAAGACTTGACTTCAACATGGGTGCAACACCTTCTACAGACCCAGTCAATATTGCAAACGTTAAGCTTGTAAAGCTTGGCAAGGCAAAGACCGTAAAGAAGTCCGACATGAAGAAAGACAAGTTTGACCTTATCTACAACGGAGAATTCGCCTTCAGCGCAAAGCAGTGGGAATTTTACAAGTACGACACAAACTCATGTGACCTTACAGTTGACCAGGAAAAGCAGGTTGCACAGATTACAATCAGGGACACAAAGGATGTTGACTGGAAGATTCAGCTCATGCAGAAGAAGATTCCGCTCATGAAGGGTAAGAAGTACCGCCTGTCCTTTGATGCATGGTCAACCCTTCCAAGAATGATGAAGTATGCATGCCAGAGAGACGGTGCCCTCTGGAAGCAGAGACACGGTTCTGAAGACTGGACAGCATACAACGAAGCTCCTACATGCGAACTTACAACAAGCAAGCAGACATTCACACAGGATTTCGAAATGGCTTACGACGATGACAGCGATGTAATCCTTACATTCTCTCTTGGAACAATAGACAGGAACATTACAAAGGAACACGATGTTTTCCTAGACAATGTAAAGCTTGTTGAAATCAAATAAGTTGAACTAAGAATCTCGAAAATCTAGTTAAAACTTTAGGCCGCCTTGGAAACTCCAGGGCGGCTTTTTCATATTGGAAAAAAGTCAGACATTCATCCTGATTTTCCACTTTCTTCCATAGTTATTAAGTCTTATTTGAAAAATTCTCCGTTTACCATTAGAATATGGTGTTATGAAAGCACACACATTTAAAGGTGGAATTCATCCTGAAGAGATGAAGGAACTTAGCAACAAGTGTCCTATCACTGCTGCTTTCCCTAAGTCCAAGACGGTTACAATTCCAGTTACCATGGGGGGTGCACCAAACACACCTCTCGTTAAAGTCGGTGACCTTGTGGCAAAAGGACAGAAAATTGCCGCAAGCGACAAATTCATGTCGGCTCCGGTACACGCATCCATTGCCGGAAAAGTCAAGAAAATTGCAAACTGCCTGGTTACAGGCAACATGTCCGTTCCATGCATCGTCATTGAAAGCGATGACAGCGACAGGACAGAATTCATGCCTCCGCTCGATCCGTTCAAATGCACTCACGAAGAAGCCCTTGAACGCATTAAGGAAGCGGGCATTGTAGGTATGGGCGGAGCATCCTTCCCAACCCACGTTAAATTGAATCCTCCAGAGGACAAGGAAATCGAGTACGTTCTTGTAAACGCCGCCGAATGTGAACCTTACCTTACATGCGACGAACGCACAATGCAGGAAACACCTGAAAAGCTCATTGATGGTCTTGCCATCATCCTCAACACAGTTGGAGCTTACGGAATCATTGCCCTCGAAGACAATAAAGAATACATCAAGCCAATGCTGGACAAGGTCATCAACGAAAAAGGTTACGGCGATGACATGAAGGTAATGCTTGTTAAGACAAAATTCCCTCAGGGATCAGAAAAGTTCATCGTAAACGCCTGTCTGGGCGTTGAAATTCCTTCAGGAAAACTTCCGGCAGATGCAGGCTGCATCATCAGCAATGTTGGAACTGTATGCGCAATCAGCGATGCCTTCCGTCTTGGAATGCCTCTCATTGAAAGAGCCCTAACAATTTCCGGCGGTGCAGTTGCAAAGCCATGCAACCTTAAGGTTCCTGTAGGTACACTGGTTTCCGACCTTATGGGAGAAGACGCTCAGTTCACCCTTAAAGAAGGAGAAACTGCAAAGATCATATCAGGCGGTCCAATGATGGGATTCGCAATGCCTTCAGCAGATTTCCCTGTAGCAAAGGGTACAAGCGGAATCACCTTCCTTACTGCAAAGGAAACTTACCTTGTGGATGAAGATCCATGCATCAGCTGCGGTGCATGCATCAGCACATGTGCAATGAGACTAAGCCCGGCCCTTATGGTACGCGAGCTTAAGGCAGACAATGTGGCAAAGGCAAAGCGCTACGGTCTCATGGACTGCATTGAATGCGGTTGCTGTACACACGTATGTCCTGCAAAGGTTCGCCTTGTTCAGAGAATCAGAATGGGCAAGGCAATTGTCCGCGAGCAGATGGCTGCAGAACGCGCAAAGGCAGAAGCTGCAAAGGCTGCCGCAAAGGGAGGTGCAAAATGAGCGAAAACAAAATCCATCTTTCTTCAAGCCCTCACTTTACAGAAGGACTTTCAACACAGAAAGTAATGCTTACGGTCATCATCTCAATGCTTCCTGAATGCATTGCAGGCGTAATGTTCTTTGGTCTAGCAGCCCTTGTACGCATCATTGTTTCAGTAGCATCATGCGTTGCTTTTGAAGGACTCTACCAGAAAATCACAAAGCAGAAGATCCGCATCAGCAATCTTTCAGCTGTTGTTTCGGGAATTCTGCTGGCCCTTGTAATTCCGTCTACAACTCCGGTATGGATGGTTGTTCTTGGAGCACTTGTGGCAATGGTTGTGGCAAAGGGACTTTTCGGCGGAATCGGATCAAACGTATTCAACCCGGCCCTTACAGGACGCGCATTCATGTTCATCAGCTTTCCCGCTGCCATGGGCGCATGCTGGTTCAATCCTGAAATCGATGCAGTATCAGGTGCTACAATACTGAGCCAGATTAAAAACGGCGCAGTTACAGCAACACCAGACCTTTACATGCAGTACTTCCTTGGAAACAGAGCTGGATGTATCGGAGAAACTTCTATTCTCCTCATCCTCATTTCTTTCCTTTTCCTTTTCTCTACACACATCATCGACTGGCGCGCTCCAGTTGCCATGGTTGCAACGACAGCCCTCTGCACTCTTCTTTCAGGCGGAGATGTTCTCCTTGCACTTTTGACAGGCGGACTTTTGTTCGGCGCTACATTCATGGTAACAGACTATGCAACTTCCCCTCTTACTGGCTACGGAAGACTTGTATTCGGATTTGGCTGTGGTCTCATCACATTCCTCATCAGAAAACTCGGCGGATATCCTGAAGGCGTAATGTTCAGCATCCTCATCATGAACTGCTTTACTCCATTCCTCAACAACCTTACAAGAAGAATGTACGGTTACGGAAAGAAGGGAAACAGAAGGCCAGTCCCTGCAAACAGGGTTCAGGAATTCGATGTAGCAAACGCAGTTGAACGCAAGGAGGAATCTAAATGAGCAATAAAAATTCTTCACTTGAAATGATCAGGCTCGGCCTTGTTCTTGCAGTTTTTGCAGCTGCCAGCTGTACTGTTCTTGCACT
>JAHAZL010000084.1 GCA_018384055.1 Treponema sp. | reverse complement strand
TTCCTAGACCGTAGCTGTAGCGGTCAACACGAATCACAGGCTTTGCGACACCGCTTGAGAGGAAGCTTGGATTTGCACCATCCTGAATGAGAACAAGAGGCTTATCCACAACAGAAGTACGATTTCTGCTCCATGTTTTAGAAATATCACTTGAACCATTTGTCGCCTGCCTTGAGTCGGTCAATGATTTTGTTCCATCAGCTTCATAACCAAAGAAATTTCCTGTCTCATCCATGAAGGCACCCTTTTCAATCACAAGCTCCCACTCAAGACCTGGCTGCAATGGAAATTCCCCAAGGAAACTGTTTGGAAAGGTAATTTTTACTTTCTTCTTGTCATTACTGTCAACGACAACAGAGGCAGAATTTACACTTACAGAGCGCTCGTGAAAGTGAATGCTTTCAAGAACCTGACGGATGTTTGCAGTTGTAATTGTAGTTGACCCTTCTTTCACAACTACCTGTCCCGCCTGGAAATCCCTACTATATCGTGAAGCATTTCCAGTATTATATGTTGTTCCAAATTTTTTACCTTCATCTCCCCAGATGTCCATGTCATAATCAAGGACATATTTTGTGTCCTTATAGTTTGGAGTCTTTCCGTCTGCATTAAGACCCTGGGAAGTCTTTTTGTAAGGACCTATATACTGTCCGGTTCCATGATATGTATAGTTGGCAGGTCCAACTTCATTAAAGAGAGGGCCTTCCTTATCTTCAAGACCATCCATATAAAGAATCTGGGTACCTGTTAGGGAGCCAGTTCCAGTATTTCCGGCAGACTTGACTGCACTTAAAACCTTATTGAATTCAGAAACTGTAAACATAGGTGGAATAGCCCATCCGGCAGTCTGTCTAAGGTAGATTTTTCCTGTGTTTACTTTTACAGGTTCATTAAATCCAAGGACAATCACCTTTCCACCTGAATAAATGTTTTTTCCAGTATAGTCAGTTCTTGTTCCACCCGGAGTCATGGTCAATACTTTTGGAGGAATAGTGTCACATCTAAGGTTTGGTCTTGAATAATCTTCTTCAAGTTCAAGTCCTTTCTGCGCAAAGCCATACAAGTCTGTAATATTTAGCAAATGAACATCTGCCTTACCAACCTTAAGGGTAAAGGAATCTCCATTCTGAATTGTATATTCAAATGTCGCTTCACTTACATTGTCTTTCTTTGAATTTGATGTAATGACCGCTTTAGCAGTACTTCCAAATACATCCCCTGGATTATTTCCAGAAAGAGTAATGTAAGCATCCGAGTTTGATAGAATATTTACAGGAGAATCAAAATAAACTTTGAATGTTAGTTTTCCATTCATATAGTTTTTGTCTGCATTCGTACATTCCACAGTATATTTTGGGAAGGCATTGTTTACTTCAAGAGAAACAGGATATGAATATTCAGAAACATTTCCCGCACGGTCTACAATCCTTGCAACAAGGTTTGCATATACTACAGAATTAGTTGCCACAATTTCTTTACATTGAGGAGCTGTTGAATTCGTAGTTCCGAAGTCTGAATACACCTCCCAGCTTGTCCCACCATCGATGGAATATTCTGCCTTTATCTGGGGATCTCCACCCTGTACGACATTTGTAATATTGAATTTTACCTCTGACATATATCTGCCTGAATCGAGCGGTGCATTTTTTTCAAAATTGTTTACTATCGGTTTTGCAGGTTTTGTAGTATCAACAAATATTTTTACAGTACCGTTTCCTGTCAAACTATTTGCCAGAGAATTTCCTGCCTCATCCTTGATAAAAGCAAGATCGTCTGCAGAAATGCATGAGGCTTCATTTACTGATGTCTCAGCCAAAGTATCACCCGCCACTATCTTTTTATTGAATTTGAGGATGGTGGATTTTTCATCAGGATAAATGATTGACTGCCATGTAAGATCCAGATTGCCAACTTTGAATTTTGGAGCCCCCTGAACAGTCACTTTCTTATCAACTGTTACGGTTGCAGTAATCGTCTTTCCTTCCTTAAGGTAATGAACACCATTATATTTATTAGCATCCACAACATCAGTATCCAATGTAATGGAAGAAATTTTTGGAGCCACACCGTCGATTTTAACCGTTTTTTTGTCCTGAAGATTTGCACCAGGTTCAAGAGTTGTTAGATGTGCCGAAGTTTCTGCAATGCCTGTAATTGGGCCTTTAGCAGGTTCATTATAAACCTGAAGTCCGTCCGATGTATCTCCCGGCTCTACCTCATATTTAAATACCAGAGTTGTTGAACTTTCTCCAGAGTAATAGTCGGCATTTCTTGCAATTGTATTTCCACCGTTCTTTATGTTTGCAAGCTTAAGCTTAACATTATTTGTATCGCTGATGCTTACAGGTTTTGTAAAGGATACATTTATAAGAATATCATCCCCTGCCTTACAAAGCGAAGGTGCAGAAGTATTTATTGAATTAATTTGAGGCAATGAACTAATGATGAATTCAAAGGTTGCGTCATTTTTATTGCCAAGAATATCTTCTGCGTAGAATTTGTACCTTGGATTTTGACTTTTATTATAGAATTCCGTTAACTTCTCTTTTGTAATGGAATTTGACTTATACACAGTACCTTCAACATCGCCTCTTATATCTTCCGGAGCGCCTGTTGGAGGTAAGTATTGAATTTTATATTTTGAAGGATCAATTGCAACACCTGTTGATTTTTCTGCATAGAATTTCATTACAAGGCCATTAACACTATCTTTATCAATGATAGCCATGTTTCCAGAAGGGCTTGTAAGCTTTATTTCCGGCTTGATGTTGTCAGCCGCAATCTTAAGTTCTGTATCTGTATAGTTACCGTCCTTTCGGATAAGCCTTATGTAAAAATACTTGCCTTTATTTGTATCGCTACCAAAATCATTTGTAAGAGACTGCTTAAACTCAAATTCCTGTTTCTTTAATCCACCTTCGTCTGAAACAGTTTTAAGCTTAACATTGTATAGTTTAAGACCTTCATTTTCACCTGTTCCAACCTTAACTTCAACTGAAGACGAAGGAGGTTCCGATGTATCAGCATTAAGCCAAGCCAATGCCTTTTCTTTTTTATTGCTTACTGAATCTGAAACCCAGACGAATTTAAGGTTTGTACAGCCAGAAGAATCAAGTGTTATTCCCTTGAAAGTTATGTTTGATTCATTCCCTGTTACGGAAGGTACCTGATTGTTCTCCGGAGCAGTTATGATTATTGTCGGATGGTTTTCATCTGTTACAAGAACTGTGCTTTCTTTCTTAAGCTCTTTTCCATTTTTATCTTTTGCATTTGCCTTCAGTACCATTTTCTGAGCTTCACCTGGCACTGTCATGACTATGCTGCATTCACGCTGGCCTTCTGCCGGGTTTATTGTCTTTTTTCTTTGATTATTATCCTTATCTTTAGAAACGGTTGTTCCGTCTTCTTCATATAGAGTACAAGTAATTTCATTTGAAGAATTAAATCCATCATCGTCAAAAATCGTAACATTTAATGAATCATTAATATGTAGATTAATGTTATTGCTAGTATCTTCCTGAGAAATATAGCATCTAGGGTTATCGCTTTCCGGCCACCAGATAAACCATCCCATTTCTATTTCTGCATTCTCTGTACTGTTTGCAGAAGGGTCCGTAACAATATCAGACGCATTGTATCTTACCTGGAGATAATGTATACCTGTTTCTGGAAGATTTAGTTCTGCTGCATTTATCAAGAACTGAGGTGCATAATTACTGCTATCACTTGTTTTTGCTACGTTCCCAATACGATTATTATTTTCATCCCAAATGCTTATCGAAACGGTAGAAATACCAGATGCATCGGAAAAACTTGAACATATTTTAAATTCAACATTCTGAGCAACATCAATGTTTGAAGGCTGTGAAAGTGTAGGATCTTTTTCAACTATGGCCTTAAGATCTTCCTTTGTCCGAAGGCTGTACTGAATTCCGCTTACAAGACGGTCGATGTACCAGGCATCTCCAACAGGAGCTTTTTCATCAACAAAAAGACTTATGACTTTTGCAGATTTTGAACCGTAGTTTTTCTTTTTGTCTTCGGAAACAATTTTGAGCCAGCAGGCTCCTTCCCTTTCTCCAAAATCAATGTCGAGTGTCCATTCTTCACCAGAGACAGATGCATTTTTAAGGAATTTATAGTCTTCATCTCCAAGCCACTTTACTTCGGCATGAACATTGTCTATTCCCGTATTATCCCAGGCGTCACCCTTGAAAGTAACATTTCGCTTTGTATAGAGGGTTGTTCCGAAATTGGTTTTTGTACTGCCGCCAGCAGTCATGCTTCTGAGAGTAAGTTCCGGTGCGTCAATATCAACAACTTCTCCCAACCCAACATCGCAGGAAGAAATCCAGAAAAGAGAAATAAATGCTGATAGAGCTAACAATACTTTTTTCATACAACACCTCGTATTATGAATGCGAAATATACGCATAGAATCGCTTTCTATATATCGGCATAATTTTTGGAGTTTTTAGACTTATTTTAAATTTATTTTACTATATATTATTTACTTTAGGCAAATTTTTCCATAATAAGTTTAAATACTCACATAAGGGGAGGGCCTTCTTTTTTAATGACATAATCTGCAATTACCATTAAAATGGAGGAATGAAGCGAAACAATGACTACAGCGTAATTTACAGCGACGACGACATCGTTGTATTCAATAAAAGAAGCGGCCTCCTGATTGCAGCCGACAGGTATGACCCTGATGCACCACGGCTTGATGTGGTTGCAGAAAAGGAATTCGGCAAACTTTTTGCAGTACACCGCATAGACAAGGATACAAGCGGCCTTGTCATCTACGCAAAGAACGCGGAAGCCCACAAGTCCCTTTCAAAGCAGTTTGAAGAGAGGAGCGTGGAAAAAACATACCACTGCCTTGTTAACGGCCATCCAACCTGGGACAACCTTAAGGTTTCCTTGCCATTGCAGCCTGATGGAGACGACCGCCACAGAACAGTTGTAAACAAGAGGTTTGGAAAGCCATCCAAGACAGATTTTGAAAACCTTGGAAACTGCGGTCCTTTCTCCTGGATCATCGCACACCCGCACACTGGCAGAACCCACCAGATCAGGGCTCACTTGCAGACAACCGGATTTCCTATTGTTTGCGATCCTTTGTACAGCGGAAACCAGCATCCTGTGCTTTTGAGTGACTTTAAGCGCAAATACAACGGAGATACACTTAACGAACGACCGTTATTAAACCGCCTTGCCCTTCATGCCTATTCAATAAGCATAAACCACCCTAAGACTAACGAACGTATGTCTTTTAATGCTCCTTATCCCCGCGATATGGAGGCCGTAAGAAAACAGCTGGCAAAGCTTTTTAAGGTTAACCCCATAAAGGATTCTGACAGCAACAACGAGGAGGACTAAAATGAAGAAGTTTATTACCATTGGCCGTGAATACGGTGCCGGCGGAAACAAAATCGCTCAGCTGGTTGGAAAGGAGCTTGGCATTCCTGTTTATGACAGCGAAATCATTGACCTTGCAGCAAAGGAATCGGGCCTTTCCCCTGATTTCATCAAAAGCACTGAACAGAACCTTTCAAGCGGATGGCTCTACACCCTTCTTTTGGGTTCTGGCTACAGCACTCCCGGGACAGGTACCGGCCGCATTGGCCTTGGACCCCAATCCCTCAATGTTCCGCTTGCAGACCAGGTTTTCAATGCACAGAGAAACACCATCATTGACCTTGCAAAGAAGGGACCTTGCGTTCTTGTAGGCCGCTGCTCAGACTATGTTCTCCGCCACTGCGAAGAAATTTCCAGGTCTGAAATCCTCAATGTTTTCATCTACGCACCTTTGGCGGACAAAGTAAAGCGTGCCGTTGAAGAAAACGGACTTGATCCTGCAACAGCCGAAAGGGATGTAAAGCTCATCGACAAGCGCCGGGCAAACCACTACAACACCTTTACAGAAAGAACATGGGGAAACAAGAACCACTACGATATTCTCGTAAACAGTTCCCTTCTTGGAATTGAGAAAACTGCACGGATGATTGCCCAGATTGCAAGGGAATCGTAATTACAGTTTTATCCTGACGGTCTGAATACGGCGTTGACTCTGATCTTCCACGATGTAGAGCACGCCGCTTTTTTTATGGGTCTTACCGACAGGAGGAAGTTCGTCAAACTGTTCCAGAAGCCATCCTCCCAAAGTGTCGAAGGTTTCGCTCGAGAGGTTGATGTTAAGGACATCGTTCAGATCGTCAAGCTTCATGTCGCCGGGCACAATGAATTCGTTTGTCCCAATAACGGTGATCTTGTCTTCAGGACTTACTTCAACAGTTCCGTGCTCGTCAGTAATTCTTCCGAATACTTCGCTAAGAATATCATCTAGGGTTACGATTCCAGCCATTCCGCCATATTCATTTACAGCCACGGCAAAATTTATTTTTTCCTTCTTGAATTTCTTCAGCAGGTCGATGGCACTCATGGTTTCAGGAACAAAGGCCGGTTCCGCCATGCAGATTTTTATGAAATCCTTGCTTGCCGTAATCAACGGGGAAGCAAAGAGCACCGACTTGAAGTGAAGTACACCAACAATGTTCTCCACATCATTTTCGTAAACAGGAATCCTTGAATAGCCGGTTGTCTGGAAAATGGCAATTACTTCATCAAGGGAACTTTCCGTGCTTATGTATTTTACAAGGGAACGATGGCGCATTATTGAATGAACGTTAAGGTCAGAAAATTCAAAGAGACGCTCAAGCATTTTTCTTTCGCTCTGTTCAAGAGTCCCTTCCTTTTCTCCAACTTCAATAAGGGTCTTGAGTTCGTCTTCCGTAATCAGAACTCTTTTTGACTTGAAAATCTTTTTTTCTGCAAAATCAATGAAGCGGGTAAAAAGGCAGAATGTTTTTACGACCGGGTAAAGGACTGCCTTGATCAGATAAACCGGAATTGCCGTATTTTTTACTGCTGTTTCAGTATTTATTGCCGCAAAAGTTTTTGGAACGATTTCTACAAAGATGATTACGAGAAAAAGGATTACGGCAGTAGCGGCGCTAACATATTCTGCACCTAAAACTTTCACTGCAAATGCTGTTGTTACGGCACTGTTAAAGGTGTTTACGAAATTTGTTCCGATCAGAACCGTTGCAATCAATTCATCAAGGTTTGACCTGAGTTTTGCAATAAGGTCTGCATGCCTTGCCTTTTCCTTCTGAAGCTGGCGAACCTTGATTCGGCTAAGGCTTGTAAAGGCAGTTTCCGTCATGGAAAAGAATGCCCCGACCGCAAGAAGGAAGAGAATCAACATGGAGATACTTACTATATAAGCTGTCACTGGGCACCTCCAAGCATCTTGACTTTTGAAACGCGGTTCTTGTCCATTTCGGTAACGATGAATTTATACTCGCCGAAAGTGATGCTCTGTCCAACGCGGGGAATGCATTCAAGTTTTTCTGAAATGAACCCCCCGATGGTTTCGCAATTTTCTGACTGCATGTTTATTCCAAGCTGTTCGTTTATGTCTATGAGGCGGCTCAAACCGTCAAGGTCTTCGTTTCGCGTATTGCGGATCTTGACCTGAACCTTGTTGCGGGCATAGTTCTTGTATTCGTCTGACATTGGGCCAAAGATTTCGCGTACAATGTCTTCTACTGTAAGTATTCCGTCGGTGCCTGAATATTCGTCGATGACAACGGCAAGACTCTGATGGTTTTCGCTCAGCATCTGCTGAATGCCCGACATTTTTTTTGACCCCAGGATGAACAGTGGAGGGCGCATTACACGGCTTACGGTAAAAAGTTCCGGATGGGTTTTGTAAACCATCATGTCCTTTATATAGATTATTCCGACTATATCATCTATGTCTTTTTTGTATACGGGGAATTTGGAAAGCCTTAATCTTTCCGAAAGCTCGATAATTTTTCTGTAGGAATCATTTATTGAAACGGCCTTTATTTTCATTCGCGGGATCATGATGTCCTTTGCTTCAAGGTCAGTGAATTTGAAAACCTTTGACATCATGTTCTTTTCATTTTTTTCAAGGACTCCCTGTTCGTGCCCAACATCAATGAAGGTCTTTATTTCTTCTTCCGTAAATGTTACCTGACTTCCCTGCGTATTTGCCTTGAAGGATTTTAAAATCAGTTTTGAAATTCCGGTGAAAACAAAAACCAGAGGTGCAAGAAGAACTTCAAGGAAATTTACGAAGCCGCTGAAGAAAAAGGCTATGGCTTCAGGGTGATGGGTCGCAACAGTCTTTGGAGAAATCTCTCCAAAAATGAGGAGTATGATGGTTACGACAAATGTTGCAAATCCAACACCTTTGCTTCCCCAGATTTTTAATGCTACAAAAGAAAAGATTGCCGAAAGGGCAATGTTGACGATGTTGTTTGCTACAAGAAGTGTATTTATGAGTTTGTTCTTGTCCTGAAGAAGACGCCAAACCCTGACGGCCCTTTTGTTTTTCTGGTTCCTCAAAAAACGCACCCTCAGTTTGTTTACCGAAAGGAAAGCGCTTTCAGAAGCAGAAAAAATCATGGACAGCAGGACAAGAGCACAGGATATTGAAATTAAAATCCACAGGGGAAAGGAGTCAGTCTTGTCCATTATTCTCCGTCTGATTCTGCCTGAATTTTTTCAAGCTCAGCAAATCTTTTCATCTGCTGAAGGTTCTGAAGAATCTTCATGGCATTTGGTCCTGCAGGATTCGTTGTATATGCCTTTTCAAGATATTCAGTAACAAGGGCTGAATCGAATTTTTCACCGTTGATGAGGGAATAGGCTGCCATGTAGTAGGCTTCCTGAACCTGATCCGGAACAAGATGCCCCGTTTCAATCACATCAAGGAAAGGCTTTGCAGGATCTTCATTTTTTGTTGTTGCATCATAGGAAATGTAGTAGGCACCTGCAAGTTCATAGAAACCAAGGCGGCCTGTTTCATTTTCTGCATCAAGGACAGGGAATTCAAAAATCAAATCCCTGTACAGGTCGCTGAACCTTGGGTTTGAAGCCTTTACAAGTTCATCGATGGCTTTTGCCTTTTCCACGCCTTTTGCCGAACGAACAGCTTCAACAAGAACCTTGAGTTCCGCCGATTTTGATCTCTGTGCTTCAACCTTTTCGCAATATTCTTCAACCGTGCAGGCCGTATCCTTGTCTGCATCAAAAATCACCTGTTCAAGAACATATCCTTCTGCAGAACAAAGGTAAACTGCCGGCCAGACCTTTACGCTGTAGTTGCGTCCAAGAACTTCTTTCCTCCTGTATTCTGCAGCGATTTTTTCTGCGGCTTTTTTTTCTGCATCAGAAGCATCATCTGCAACCTTTGTCTTTGCAAATTCGCCCTGTGAAAAGTCGATGTTGAGGAACACATAGTCCTTTGAGTATCTGGAAAGGAATTCCTTCTTGTTAAGGATGTTCTCCTTGAACGGAATGCTGTTGTCGGTCCAGTCATCACCGGTGAATACAAGGAAAATGTCCCTGTTCTTTTTCTGAGCGGCCTTTACTGCTGCATCATAATCTGTGGTCCACTTTGCACCGCAGGAAACAAAAAGTGTTGAAATAACTGCTGTTAATAAAAGTCTGGAAAGTTTCATATCTGCCCGTTTTATTTATTATACGTCATTGCGAGCCCGAATAGGGCGTGGCAATCTGAATTAATTTAGCTAAACCGCTAATAGATTGCCACGTCGCTACGCTCCTCGCAATGACGCGGAAAAGTTTTTATTTGAAGTACCTTACACCGGCGCGGAATACGTTCTGGTTCTTGTAGCCGCCCACATTCATGAAGAGGTCGCTGCTTGAACCGTCTGCGTTGATTCCTACCGAACGTTCGTTGTGCCCCATCTTACCCAGTACGCGTCCATCTGGTGATGTGATGCCTTCGATGGCAAACAAACTACCGTTAGGATTGTCCGGTTCGCAGATTGAAGGAACACCCTTTTCATCAACGTACTGCGTGAATACCTGTCCGTTCTTGAAAAGCTTTTCTGCTGCAGCTGCATCAACAACAAAGCGTCCCTCACCGTGGCTGATTGCTGTCATGTGGGTCTTAGGGTCAAGAACAGACTTGTCCAGTGCCCAAGGGCTCATTGCAGATACCATTCTTGTGCGGACGATGCGGCTGATGTGGCGTCCGATTGTGTTGTATGTAAGGGTCGGCATTTCGCCTGTCATGTCGCGGAATTCACCGTACATTGCAAGACCTGTCTTAACGAGTGCCTGGAATCCGTTACAGATACCGAGTACAAGACCGTCGCGGTTCTTAAGGAGGTCCATGACCTGATCTTCAATCTTCTTGTTGCGGAGAACGTTTACGATGAACTTTGCAGATCCGTCCGGTTCGTCACCGGCAGAGAATCCACCGGAAAGGGCAAGAATCTGTGCGTTCTTGAGTTCTGCTTCAAGATTGCCGAGAGTTTCTTCAAGCTGTCCCGGGAGCTTGTTTCTGATTGGAACAAGTTTTGTTCTGGCTCCTGCAAGATTGAATGCGCGCTGCATATCAAGTTCACAGTTTGTGCCGGGGAATACAGGGAGAACTACGAGAGGCTTTGCCTTTCCAGGTTCTACGATGTTGAAAGTTTTGCGAGCTTCAACAAGGGAATCATGTTCCTTGAGTGCCCATTCTGGAAGGGCAGGCTGTTCTGCCTTGTCAGATACCGGTGGGTAAACTTTGGCAAGCTTTGCTTCCCAGGCGCTTTCGATTTCTGAAAGTTCGATAACTGCATCGTCAAATGTGATTGTTTCTTCTGCAGTTGTTGAACCGATCCTGCAAACTGTTCCTTCTGCAAAGTCCTTGTTTGCCTCAAGGTCTTCTGCTGTTTCCACGATGATTGAACCGTACTGTGGTGTAAAGAGGTCTTCGATTGAAGCGGCCTTTTCAATTCCAACGCCAGTTGCAGATGCAGGAATTGTTTCAAGGGCACAGCCAACTCTGTTGCCGAGGGCCATCTTGCTTACTGCTTCTGCTATTCCGCCTGCCTGAACAGGATACATTGCTTCAATCCTGTCTGCACTGTTGAGCTTGTAGAGGGCCTTTGCATTCTTCTTGAATGTTTCAAAGTCAGGAGCCATCTGGGCATCATAAGGAACTGTAACGATGTAAACGCCGTTGCCAGATTTCTTGAATGAACCTGATGTTACGTTCTTTACGTTTTCTGTATCTACTGCAAATGAAACCAATGTGTGTGGAACATTGATGTCTTCGAATGTACCGGACATCGAGTCCTTACCACCGATTGATGGAGTTCCCATTGCCTTCTGTGCGTCAATTGATCCGAGCAATGCTGCGGCTGGATATCCCCAGGTCTTTTCGCTTACTGCGCGTCCAAAGAATTCCTGGAATGTAAGGCGGCAGCTTTCAGGCTTTCCACCCATACATGCAATCTTTGCAAGGGATGAAAGAACTGCTGTCTGTGCTCCGTGCCATGGCGACCAGTTTGAAACGCGCGGGTCAAATCCGTAAGACATGAGGCTGACTGTTGAAGTTTCGCGTGGTGAAAGAACAGGGAACTTTGCTGCCATACCTGCTTCAGGTGTACCCTGGTACTTTCCGCCGTAAGGGAAGAGTACAGAGCCAGAACCGATGGATCCGTCAAAGCGTTCTCCAAGTCCGCGCTGTGAACAGCAGGCAAGGTCATTCATGTTTGCAAGCCATGCTTCTTCAAGCTTGTCGCTGTCGATAGCTTCTGATGCAGCATCGTATTCCTTGAGGACTTCTGCAACTGAATCGAGAGGCTTAACGAGTGGAGATTCTGTCTGTGGGGCAGGGCTTTCGATTTCTGCAACTGCGTGATGTTCTGCACCTGCTGCATCAAGGAACGAGCGGTCAAGTTCTACGATTGTCTTTCCGCGCCACTTCATTACAAGCTTGTCTGTATCTGTAACTTCAGCAACAACAACTGCGTTGAGGTTTTCGTCGTTTGTTGCCTTGATGAATTTTTCTACATCGCCCTTGCGAACAACACAGGCCATTCTTTCCTGGCTTTCTGAAATTGCAAGTTCTGTTCCGTCGAGACCATCGTACTTCTTTGGAACCTTGTCGAGGTTGATTTCAAGGCCAGGGGCAAGTTCACCGATGGCAACTGAAACACCACCGGCACCAAAGTCGTTGCAGCGGCGGATCATCTTGCATACTTCCTTGTTGCGGAAAAGCTTCTGGATCTTGCGTTCTTCTACTGCATTACCTTTCTGAACTTCAGCGGCAGCAGTTGTAACTGATTTTGTAGTATGAACTTTTGATGAACCTGTAGCACCACCGATACCGTCGCGGCCAGTTCCGCCACCAAGAAGGATGACTACATCGCCTGCATCCGGTTCTTCGCGGAGTACCTGGTCAGCAGGAGAAGCAGAAATAACGGCACCAAGTTCCATGCGCTTTGCAACATAGCCCGGGTGATAGATTTCCTGAACCTGACCTGTAGTAAGGCCGATCTGGTTTCCGTATGAAGAAAAACCCTGGGCTGCTTCACGGCAGATCTTAATCTGTGGAAGTTTTCCCTTGAGTGTTTCTGCAAGTGATACTGTTGGATCTGCAGCACCGGTAATGCGCATTGACTGGTAAACCCATGAACGTCCGGAAAGAGGATCGCGGATTGCACCGCCAAGGCAGGTTGCAGCTCCACCGAATGGTTCGATTTCTGTAGGGTGATTGTGTGTTTCGTTCTTGAACTGAAGGAGCCAGCGTTCTGTTGCTTCAGGAGAATTTTCGTCGATTGGATTTCCGTTGGCATCTGTTGTGTAGTGAAGGTCAACGAAAACTGAACAGGCGTTGATTTCTGCACTGACTTCGATGTCATCAAGCTTGTTGTTCTTGCGGAGGTACTTTGCGGCGATACATGCCATGTCCATGAGAGTAACAGGCTTGTCCTTGCGACCAACATAAAGGTCGGTGCGCATAGCTGTGTAGTTTTCGTAAGACTTCTTGAAGAGGCTTGCGTAAGGACCGTCGGCAATCTTTACTTCGTCAAGGTTTGTAAGGAATGTTGTATGGCGGCAGTGGTCAGACCAGTATGTATCAAGAACACGGATTTCTGTGATTGTAGGATCGCGGTTGATGCTCTTGAAATAGTCCTGAAGGAATTTGATGTCGAGCAAATCCATTGCAAGACCAAGTTCCCTGCGGTATGAATCAAGCTTTGCTTCGTCCATTGCGTTGAAGCCTTCAACTGTAGGAATGTCAGCAGGATTCATTGCATCCATCTTGAGGGTTGCAGGTTTGGTTGAATCTGTAAGGCGGCTGTCTACAGGGTTGATGAGGTAGCTCTGGATCTTGAGGAGTTCATCCTTTGAGATGTTGCCTTCAAGAAGAACAACCTTTGCACACCTTACGCGTGGAGGTTCTGTTCCGACTGTAGTTTCTGATTTCATTCCTTCCCGAAGGAGTGAAAGACACTGTTCAGCGCTGTCGGCTCTCTGGTCATACTGTCCAGGAAGGAATTCCCAGACGATTACCTGATTGCCGGCAGGAACTTCAAGTTCTTCAAATGTAACTAAGTCACTCTGAGGTTCTGAGAAAATGCGTGTGGCTGCTACTTTTGCTACAGCATCTGCAACATTTTCTACATCGTAACGGTTGAAATAGCGAACACCGCTAACACCACTAATTCCCAAAAATCCGTTGATTTCGGACTTGATGCGGGCTGCTTCATTTTCAAAGCCAGCCTTTCTTTCTACATAGATACGAAACATTCGCTTATTATAGAAGAAATGAAGTTCATTGTAAATTATACGGCGAAAGCTTACCTTTCTAGCGCTGAATCCTTCCGCTGGCATTTCCGGCGGCAAGGCGTTCAACTTCCTCCGCAGTAACCATGTTGAAGTCCCCTTCAACGGAGTGCTTGAGGCATGAAGCGGCACTTGCAAATTCCACGGCTTCCATTGAAGTTTTTCCAGAAAGGATTGAATAGATGAGACCCGCACAGAAACTGTCTCCGCCGCCAAGACGGTCAACGATCATCATCTCATGCTCACGGCTGAAATAGTAATCGGCTCCGTCGTAGTAAAGGGCTGTCCAGCGGTTTATGTTTGCGTTTATAGAAGTGCGAAGTGTAATTGCAACCTTCTTGAATCCGTATTTGTCTGCAAGTTTTTTTGCAACGGTCTTGTAGCCGTTCTTGTTAAGCTTACCGTTTTCAATGTCCGTGTCATCGGCTTCGATTCCAAAGACATCCTTTGCATCCTCTTCGTTGGCAACACAGACATGGGCATAAGGAGCAATCTTTTCCATTGTTTCCTTAGCCTGTTCCTTTGTCCAAAGCTTGCTGCGGTAGTTAAGGTCAATGCTTACGGGTATGTTTTTTTCCTTTGCCTTTTTGCATGCCTCGATGCAGATGGAAGGAAGATTGCCGCCAAGGGCTGGGGTTATCCCCGTCAGATGGAACCAGTCGGCGCCTTCAAAAATCCTATCCCAGTCAAAGTCATCGGAAGAACTTTCTGCAATGGCCGAACCGGCCCTGTCATAAATGCACTTTGAAGGCCTCTGGCTTGCACCGCGTTCATTGAAGTAGATTCCCACACGGTTTCCGCCGCGGGTAATGAATGAAGTATTTACTCCGAAACGACGCAGGGCGTTTACCGCACACTGCCCTATTTCATGGGCAGGAAGTTTTGTTACATAAACTGAATCTGCACCGAAATGGGCAAGGGAAACAGCAACATTTGCTTCCGCACCGCCAAAAGTAGTCGTCATTCTGTCCGACTGGACAAAACGGTAGTATCCTTCAGGTTCAATGCGGAGCATGACTTCGCCGAATGTAACAACTTTCATCTAGTTTCCTGCCAGTGGAGTATCTTGAAGAATGAGGAAGCGGCTTGCATATCCCTTGAAATAGTCATCTTCCGTAAGGGTATAGGACATTATGCTTCTTCTGGCTGTGTCTGCAGCCACTATCTTTCCGTTTTTATCAGCAGTTCTTGTTCCGTACTCACGGATTCCGTTCTTTGCATTTCCGCGAGGATAAATCGTAAGGTTCATGTCGTCATCCCATACGATTTCAGGAGAATACCAGTCGTCAAGGACACAATCGATGAGGGCAAGATTGTCCCAATCCTTTGTACTTGCTGCACTTCCTTTTCCGTCTGTCTTGAGAACAAATGCAGAAGACTTGTTCTTTCTGTCACCTGTAAACCTGCAGTTCTTGAAGACAAAACCTGGCTTTTCTGCAAGGGACTGGCTGTTTACAACGCAGGCGTCCTTTTCACCAAAGGTATCTTCGCGAAGGTAAATTTCACAGTCTTCAAAATAAGAAAGTTCGCTTTCTCCGTAGATGAAATCCTTGTCTCCCGAAATCCTGCATTCTGTAAAGGAAGAATTTCCTTTCAGGTAAAGGGTGTTCTGCCTGCCCGCAATTACCATTCCGCTGCAGTTCAACGTTCCTGAAGTATTTCCCCACACAAGGGCTTCCGCACTGTCTGCAAGGGCATTGCCTTCTTCAATTGTCTTTACATGTGTATTTTCGATTGTGAAATTTTTAAGCGTTACCTTTGTGGCATTAGGCCCAAATACAAAAACACCCCTGTTGTTAATTCCACTGTTGTAAGATTCACAGTTGTCTGCCTTAAGGACACATTCATCAGCCTTGGTACCAGGAAAACTTTCGATTACAACAGGATTAGAAAGGTTGTAGCGAACCGACTCCCTGTACATCCCCGGTTCAAGAATTATATGAACGGCAGAATCCTTTGAAATGCTGCCGGAAGACGACATTTCCTTTATTTTTTTTAGGGCAGACGTCAATGCTGCAGGTGATTTTGAACTAACATTTATTTCAATCATATTTGAAAGTATAGTATGCAAATCAATAAATAGCAAACAGATATGGAATCATAGAGTCGACAGAGGTTTTTTATAACACAAATTTCTTTTGCATATCATATAAATTTGAAATGCGTTTTTTTTTGTTGCGTATTTTATAAAGTGTAATATTCTACTATATGGAGGAAATTATAAATGAAAAAACTTTTAGTTGTTATTGCAGCAGCACTTATGTCATCAGGACTTTTTGCACAGGCTGCAGGAAATTGGGTTGCTTATTCTGATGAAGAAGGCAACGGAGGATCAAGTACAGCAGTTGCTACAGAAAACAATGGCACTGTAAACTTTTCTGGAACAGTTACAACACAGTACCAGTACGGTTATGCTGGTATCCGCACAGACGATGCAGCATTCATCGAAGCACTCAAAAGCGCAAAGGGCATCAAGCTCACAGTAAAGGGTGACGGAAAGAAGTACAGCGTTCGCGTTGAAACAACAGACAGACCTGACTATTGCTTCCATCAGTTCACATTCCCAACATCCGGATCCAACAAGACTTTCGAAATCCCTTTCACAAGGCTTACACAGGAACCATGGGGAAAGGCTGCTAAATTCGATCCAAGCAAGATCAAGACTGTTTCTATCCACACAGTTGGACAGCCAATTCCACAGTACAGCCTCGACATTGTCAGGCTTGAACTCTTAAAGTAAACCTTCTACTTCAAAAAACAAGCGGTCAAGCCGCTTGTTTTTTTTTAAGGGCTAATGGTATAATTTTTAGTGGGAATTCCCACTTGATACTAGGAGGCACATCATGAAGACTGTTGCAATAAAAAGCTATGATGCAAAAATTGACTCAAAGAAAAGAATAACACTTAGAAATGCTTTGTATGAATATTTTCATATTGAAGAATATGCAGATGGAAAAATTGTGCTTGAGCCGAGAGTTCTTGTCAAACCATTTGAAATATCAAAAAATACTTTATCGATGATGGATTCATCTGTTGAAAATTTTAGGAATGGAATTGTTTCTGATCCGATTGATTTATCTGCATTTAGAGAAGAATAATGTTCAAAATCAGAATGGGAATTCCAGAAATGAAGTCATTATGGGATGATTTGCTCAAAAAAAATACATAGAATACTGCAAATAAAGGTGAGCAGTTGCTTTTTAAGAAACTTGGAAATGCCCTGCGAAAGCTTTCTGCTGATCCAAAATATCCTGGCTTGAAATCTCATGAAATTGATGCACTAACAAATAGATATGGAATGAAAGTATGGGAATCATATCTTAAAAATAAAACTTCAGGTGCGATGAGAATATTTTGGGTATACGGTCCTGATAGGGAAGATATAACAATTATTGGACTTGAACCACACCCGAATGACAAGAAAGATGCCTATGAAAAAATTGTATTATCAGGTATGGAACAGAAAG
>JAHAZL010000083.1 GCA_018384055.1 Treponema sp. | reverse complement strand
CACTCCATCCAGATAACATGGCTGCAGGTCCAGCATCTTATGGATTCACAGATACTCTCGGACGCATGCACTCAGATGCACAGTTCGCAGGTTCTTCATCAGTTCCAGCACACGTAGAAATGATGGGATTCATGGGAATGGGAAACAACCCAATGGTAGGCTGTACAGTAGCATGTGCAGTAGCTGTAGCTGAAGGCCTTGCTAAATAAGTTTAGTAAACCCTAGGTAAATGAGGGCTGTCCATATTGGGCAGCCCTTTTTCTTTTTGATGATGCTACTGTACAGCCGTCAGTAGAAAAAAATAATAGCATTTAGAAATAAACAAGGGATGCAGTGTCAAGAACCTGCGGTTTTTCCGAAGGAAAAATTGACGCGGACTGTGGCAAAGCAGGTTCTTGAGGGAAAAGGCAGGCGAAGACTGGCTTTTCTCCATGCGCCGTTGCCCTCTGTTTTAGATAAATCCCCTCAACACAAGTTAGGATCCTCACCCCTGTCCAATATCACTGCATAATACAAGTTCCAATTAGTATTCATCAGAAAATATAAAAACATTACTTTTTCTCATATCTTATGAAAAAATTCCATGACATTCATCGTCTGAAAAATATATATTCAGGAACATCAAAGCAGCAAGGATGCTGATTTCAAGTAGATTGCAACAAAATTCTTTTTTTGTTTAAAGGCGCCAGTTGAACAAAAAAAAATCGAGAAGGAGTAACTTTTTGAAAAAATTCTTGGATTAGCATTTTCTGTATTCACGCTTGCCTCATTTTCTTCTTTTGCTGAAGATTTTGAAGTACTTCAGGGAAAGGATAACGGCATTGTAGAAGGACAGTACTGTCTTGGAACAGCCCATGAAAACATTACATGGGGTCGCCTTCCAAACAAGGATTCAAAACCTGTAATGACAGTCCCTTCTGGAGCAACAGTTACAATCGATACACTTTCACACGAAGGTGTCCTTGAAGACCAGGAGATGTCCTAAAGGTGGAAGTTCTTTCCCTCTACCCTCGCGTACCTTACGGTGTAATTTCTAACCGCCATTTCAAAGGTGTTCTTGTAGGTGAATTCCCGGAAAATGAAGGCTGTCCCCCTGGAGCAGACAAAAACCATCCGGAACGTTACAACAACATTTCAAACTTTACACCGTTTTAAAATTGGCGACGAATATTTTGGATACCTTAACAAAACGGACATGAACTTTCATTTCCACTTTTCCCTTTCCTTGGCATCATGGGAGTTGCAAATTCTACAAGCGAAAGCTTAACTTCAATTACTCCTACCCGTCTTGGTGGAAAGGCCGCTGTAAAGAAGGATTCTACATTCCATCTGATGTAATCCTAAAAATCATGAAGATGCCTTTGAACTGGTCATCTGACGGAACTGTAATCACAGGAAAAATCGGATTCTAAAATACATAAATAAACCAAAGAACAAAAAGGCTGATTCCTAAAAACAATAAAGGATTCAGCCTTCTTATTTATACAATTGTTTCAGTTGATTTTTCTTACACTCTCACCTTCAACCAACTCAAATGGAACATGAATATGAACGGACCCCGTATTTCTCTCAATACAATCCAGTAGAATTGAAACGCCTTTTTCTACAAGTTCATCTTCATTCTGCTTAATGGTAGTAAGTCTTGGAAAAAAGAATTCACCAAGTTTAATGCCATCATACCCCACAATGGAAATATCCTTAGGAACATGATAGCCAATTTCATGAAGTTTTCTGCATGCTCCCATGGCCATTACATCAGACATTGCAAAAATCGCAGTAATGGACTTGTTTTTTTCAATTAATTTTTCTACTGCTGAAAAACCACCGTCCATGGAGTATTTTGAAATTTGGTAGGAGCTATCGAAATCAAAATCCAAATTATTTTCTTTCATTGCATTTACGAATCCCTCATAGCGGCAACAAGATACCTGGGAATCCAAGGATCCACCGATTACTCCGATATTCTTATGACCATGCTTGATTAAATATTCAGTTGCGGAAAATGCACCGAGCTTATTTTCGATGCTTACGCTTGAAAGGTAATCGCTTTCTACGGATTCTGCTTCATTGGAAATCAAAACACAAGGAACTCTTAAGTTATCGAATTCCTGTGAATACTTATCAGGATTTCCACCTAGAAATACAAAGCCAACTGGTTTTGTCTCATAATAAAGACGCACGGCCCTTGCAGATTCATCATCCTCTTCATCAAGAACTACTACACTGACCGTGTAAGGAAGGTTTTCAAATTTTTTCTGAAGGCGTTCAAGAAGGGTATTCAGCAAAGGGCTGGAGGTACCTTTTACGATGACTACAATATTTTTCCTTTCCTGGGCCTTGAGTTGCTTTGCATTGGTATTAAGCACGAATCCATGCTTCTGAACCACTGCAAGAACCTTTTCACGAGTCTTATCACTAACATCAGGATGATCATTCAAAACTCGTGATACAGTTCCAATTGCACAGCCACATTCTTTGGCAATATCTTTTATAGTCATCTTTTCTCCAGCATAGATACCGGAAGGATCACCCCTTTACGGCACCTGCAATTACGCCCTTGATTATATACTTTTGTGAGCTGATGTAGAATACAATAATCGGAATTATTGAAACAACAAGCATTGCCATGAATCCACCGTAGTCTGTTGAACCATAGGCCCCCTGCATTGCAAGCTGAATTGCAACAGGAACTGTCTTGTGGTCAGAACCAAGGATAAGATATGGAAGCAAATAGTCGTTCCAAATCCACATTGCCTGTAGGATTGCAACTGTAATTGCGGTTGGTTTCAGCATTGGGAAAACAATAAGGAAGTAAGTCTGGAGTGGATTACATCCGTCAATTGTTGCAGCTTCTTCAACTTCAAGAGGAATGCTCTTAACAAATCCGCAGAACATGAATACGGCAAGACCTGCACCAAAACCAAGGTATACAAGAACAATGCCGACAATATTGTCAAAGTAAACGCCTGTTACAACGAATGTCAAAGTAAACATTACCATCTGGAATGGTACGATCATGCTGAATACAAAAATGTAATACAGTGTTTTAGTTATCTTGTCTTTTACGCGGACAATGTACCATGCTGCCATGGAAGTACAAAGAATGATTACTCCGACACCCATTACGCTTACCCATACGGAACGAAGGAATGCAAGGAAAAATCCTGAAGTTGTCAAACCATTGATATAGTTTTCAAAGCCAACGAACATTTCTTTTACAGGCCATGAGAATGGAACTGTCGAAACATACAATCTTGATTTGAATGAGTTCATGACAACAAGCAAGATTGGGAAAATGAAAACCGCCGTGAGAAGAACAAGAACCAAAGTTCTGATTCTGGCACTAACTGAATTGTTTTTTGATTCTACCATTATTGTTCAATCTCCTTTGAGTTTGTAATCTTAAGCTGAAGGAAAGCAATCAGAGCAACGATGAGGAAGAATACGACTGCCTTTGCCTGAGCTACACCATGCCAGTTGGCATTTCTATTATAAAATGTCTGATAAATATTCAATGCAAGCATTTCAGTTGTTTTCTCAGGAGCACCTGCTGTAAGAGCCAGGTTCTGGTCAAACATCTTGAATGAGTTTGATAATGTCAGGAAAGTACAGATTGTAATCGAAGGCATTACCATTGGTATTTTAATTTTGAATAAAGTTCTGAGTGAAGAAGATCCGTCTATCTGAGCAGCTTCAAGAACATCGCTCGGAATGTTCTGCAAACCTGCAATGTAGATTACCATCATGTAACCGATAAGCTGCCAGTTTGTAAGAATAACCAGTCCCCAGAAACCGTACTGGGTCTTGAATGTAATGTCTTCGCCAAAGTAACGGAGAAGAACACCGTTGATAAGAAGATTCCAGATGTAACCTAAAACGATGCCGCCAATAAGGTTAGGCATAAAGAAAATTGATCGGAAGAAGTTTGTTCCCCTGATACCTTTTGTAAGTATCAATGAAAGCGCAAAAGCAAATACATTTACAGTAATAACAGAAACGACTGTAAAAAGCGATGTAAATCCTAAAGCATGAACGAATTCGTTGTCTGCAGTAAATGCCTTGATATAGTTTTTAATGCCTACGAATGCTGTAATGTCTGTAACTGTCGTAAACTTTGTAAAGGACAAACCGATGCCCATGATGAAAGGAACAACAAAGAACATAATGAAACAGATCAATGTCGGCAAAACGAAAATTGGAAAATACTTTTTTAATGGATCACGATCCTTTTTCATACTTTTCCTCCGAATAAGATTGAAAGAATCTGGCAGGCATAATAGGAGAACACCTGCCAGATTTAGTTCTGAAAGGCATCCTGAAAGAGGTGCATTTCCAGGATGCCCTGAAGCTTCTACTTTTAGCTGAAACTCCTATATCTAAGCCATGCAGCAGCTTACATATCTGATTCGTTAGCCCAGTCCTTTACTACACTTGCCTTAACATCTGCCCAAGATTTTGAACCCTGTGCATAGCGAAGCAAAGAAGCACCGAAATTATCCTTGAATGTCTGTGATGGGAACAATGTAAAGTTCCATGCTACAGATGTAATTCCTGGCTTAGACATCCACTTGATGATTTCCTTTGCAAGTGGGTCTGTTGGCTTTTCATTGTCATCGAATGTGTCGAATGGAGCGATGAAACCAAGTTTGTTTGTTACATAGTTCTTACCGGTCTTCGAAGAGTACAACCAGTAGATGAAGTCAGCTGTTGCCTTCTGATCTTCTTTAGAAGCTTTCTTGTTGATGCAGTAGAAGTTTTCTGTACCGATACAGAGTCCCTGTCCTTCTTCACCAGCAACACCAGTGTAGATTGGAAGATACTTAACATTTTCTGCCTTAACCTTGTTTCCTGTAACGCCAGCAATCTGCCCCCAAGCCCAGTTACCGTTCTGAACCATTGCACATTCTTCAAGAGCAAATTCTGCCATTGAATTGTCAACTGTCTTAACACCAACATTCTTTGCAGGGATTACCGAGTCATTCAAATAAAGGTCGAAGATATTCTTGAATTCCTTCTCGTACTGAAACTTGATTTTCTTTGTTGCGTCTGAAGCAAGATCAATCTTGTTGTTCTTGAATTCGTAATAAACAGGAACGTTTGCAAGGTGTGTCTGCCATCTCCAGTCTTCACCGGCTTTAAGTGATGTTGAAGCGAATACACCCTTGATACCAAGAACTGCAGCGTTCTTCTGCATGTCGTCTGCAACTTCCTTGAGTGCTGCAAAGTTCTTTACTTCGTCCATGCTCTTGTACTTTGTTGCCTTTGAAGCAAGTGCAAAGTAAGCATCTGTAATCTTTGAGTTGTAGATGATTCCGTATCCTTCAACAACATAAGGAATACCGTAAACCTTGTTTCCAGCTGTTACACAGAGAGACTTGTCTGAAAGGTGCTTGTAGAGGTCTGTCCCTGAAAGGTCAGCACAGTAGTTCTTCCAGTTGGCATAACCACGAGGTCCGTTAATCTGGAACAGTGTTGGAGCCTGCTTTGTTGCCATCTTAGATGTAAGTGTTGATTCGTAAGAATTGTTTGCAGCTGTTTCAACGATTACCTTAACACCAGTTTCCTTTTCATAAGCTGCAGCCAATTCCTGATAAACT
>JAHAZL010000012.1 GCA_018384055.1 Treponema sp. | reverse complement strand
ATGGAGAAAAGTGTTGAAAACAAAACCATCTCCAGAGTCTGCAAAGTTGAAATACCCACTAATGTAAGAATCTGGCTCATTTTTCTTCCTCCACTCTAACACCGTTTTCCTTAAGGTAAGCAACGGCCTTTTCAATTTCTTCTCTTGTCCCGATGAAATCCACCAGCATCTTGCCCACTTCACCTTCGGCAAGGTGAGAAATCCCTCCGGCACGAATGTTGAATTCAATGTCAAATTTTTTTGCAAGACGGCTTAAAACAGGTTCGCCGGTTTTCTTTCCTTCAAAGTAAAGTGCATATTCTCCGCCTTCCTTTGACCAACAGGCAAATTCTTCAGCGTCCTTGCCTGATGTTTCCGGTGCAAGATGCGAAAGGAAATCCTTTGTAACCGCACTCTTTGGTGCAGAGAAAATTTCTGAAACCTTTCCCTGCTCCACAACTTTTCCTGCATCAACAACGGCAACCTGATCGCAGGCATCACGGACAACTTCCATCTGATGTGTAATCATTACAACCGTAAGGTTCATCTTCTTCTGGATTTCGCGGATAAGGCTTAGGATAGATCTTGTTGTCTGAGGATCAAGGGCGCTTGTAGCTTCATCGCAGAAAAGGATGTCCGGTCTTGTAGAAAGGGCTCGGGCAATGGCAATGCGCTGCTTCTGTCCGCCGCTCAAGGTGCTTACAGGTGCGTCCCCGCGGTCTTCAAGGCCAACAAGGGCAAGCATTTCATTAACACGGCTATCGATTTCTTCCTTTGGAAAACCGCAGATTTCCATTGGATATGCAATGTTCTTTGCCGCTGTTCGAGAAGTGAAAAGGTTGAAGTTCTGAAAAATCATTCCAAGCTTTCTGCGGCGCATGATAAGGTCTTTCTTTGAAAGATTGTCCACCCTGTCATCGTTGTAGTAAACGGCACCTTCATCAGGAGTTTCAAGAAGGCTAATGAGGCGGACAAGGGAAGACTTTCCCGCACCGCTTTTTCCTATGATTCCAAAAATCTGGTTTTCAGGAATATCTAGTGAGATATCATTAACTGCAGTTACAGTTCCACCTGCTCCTGCATAAGTCTTTTTAAGGTTTTCAAGTTTTATGCGCATAATGAAATAATGGTGTTTTACTCCCTAAAAGTCTATAGTCTATTCTTAGCAGCGAAGCAATCCATAGGCCGGTAAAGCAAAGGCATGCATGGATCGCCGCGTTGCCATGCTCCTCGCGATGACGTCAACTTCGTCGTTGCGAGTCTAAGTCTATCCTTGCGTCATTGCGAGGAGTTCACGACGAAGCAATCCATTGATTACTACAGCAATTTATTATCTTCCGCACATTTTGCCTCGGCTGATGAAGTCCATTTTGCGGGCAGCTTTTCTTGCTCCGCGACTCTGGTTTATCACCTTCTGCTCAGGAAGCTTTTCTGATTTCTTAAAGTTCCTTGAATTGCGAACTTCCTTGAACCAAACAGGCAGTGCAGGATGCTTGTCTCCCTGTTCAACATAGGAAAGCCATTCTGCCGGTTCCGGCTGCTCAAACTTCATGGTCTGCCCCGTAACAGGATGAACGAATTCCAAAGTCCTTGCATGAAGGCAAAGCCTGTGGAAAGGATCTGTCTTTGCACGGTAATTTTCATCGCCTGCCAAAGGATAGTGGCGGTTTGCAAGGTGGGCACGAATCTGGTTCTTTTTGCCCGTATCAAGCTCAAGTTCAAAAAGGCTGTGGGTTGGCCCGCGAACAAGAATCTTGAAGTTTGTCCTTGCTTCCACGGTTTTTGCATCGTCATCCGCCCTGTTCTTTACATAGCCCACATGGTGTGCATTCTGTGCAAGGGGATCGTCTATTAAACCGCTGTCCGGCAACGTTGGATGGTGGCTGCCTGGATTTTCTGCAACTGCGTGGTAGATGCGCCCTGTCACCATCTTCTGCCAGGAGCCCATGATTTTTTTCTGAATGTATTCGTTGAGGGCAAACATCATTACGCCGCTCGTGTCCCTGTCCAGACGGTGAACAACAAACGGCCTGTGGGTTGCAGTGTATGTGCCTTTCTTCCTCATGATTTTTTCAAGGACATCTATGGCCGTGCGGGACTTGCTTCCAGGGTATGGAACCGACAGAAGGCCCGTAGGTTTGTTGATTACAACTATATCCTTGTCTTCATAAAGGATTTCTATGCGTTCCTTGCCATAATCACTCTTGTTTTCCCTTTTATATTGCGTGCTTGCTTTTACATGATGAAGTGTTTCTTTCATACCTACCATTATAAAAAAAAACATGCCCTCGGCAAGACATATATCTTACCGGGAGCATGCAAAAATAAGAAACCTGAGAGTGTTTTATTTCAAACTAGTAGTTGACTCTGAGAGTTGTTCCGAATGAACTCTTGTCGTTCTTGTCGTAGTTGTAGTAAACCTTGACCGTTGCTCTCTTTCCGGCTGTGAACTTGATTGAAGGTGTCACATTGTATGACATTGTCTGTTCTTCGCCATCCTTGTCCAGGTGTTTGTCACCGTTTGAATATTTTGCAATTCCAACTTCAAATTCTGGAGAAACAACATCGTTGATTGCATAAGAAAGGTGTGGGAAGAATTCAATTACATTATCATCCTTTACGAGAATCTGGTGGAAGTAAACGCCAGCTTCAAGAGGAACTCCCATGCCCTTGAAATTGTAGTTCATGAGTTCCCATGCTTCAGTCATTGCTGTCTTTTCTCCATCATCGTTTGTTTTTTTAGAGATTTCCTTATCAAGGTACTTTGCTTCAATGTTGAACTTAAGGTTTGGAACTGCCTTGAGGGCAAAGAAACCGTATGCCTCGCCTGCAAGGTTATAACCGCCGGCAATTGCAAAATCCTTGTTCTTGTACTTTGCACTCAAAGTAAGGATCTTTTCGTTGAACTTGATGTCTCCAGCTGTAGCCTTTCCATCAACAACTTCATCATCATCAGCATCATAAGATTCTGCCCTGTAAGTTGTTGCTGCTGCAGAAAGAAAAAGTCCGTCTACAGGAACTACAACTGCGCGAACACCGTAATCTCCTATTGCCTGATACTCAAATCTTGCTTCTGACTGTGTGTAGAAGTCCATGAGCTTACCAGCTTCAGCAACAACCTTTCCGTCACAGAATTTTGCATAGCCGAACATGTATGAAATATTTCTGCCGTTGAACCATTCATTCTTTTCCTCAGAGTTTTTTTCCAAACCAAACTTGTCATTCTGATAGCGGAACTTGAATCCATATTCTTCCTGCGTAAAGTTGATGTTCAATCTAGCACGGGAAGTTCCGTTTCCGTAGTACTTTCCATCCTTGAAAGTCCTTGTCTTTACGTTCTTTCCTTCAGTATTTCCTTCAATACCTGAACGGAAATATCCGTTTACATCCCAAGCACTGCCTTCAGCAAATGCAAATCCCATTGCAGCGCATGCAACGGCTGCCAAAATAATCTTCTTCATAACCTAATCTCCTAAAATTAGTCTTGAATTAGTCCTTTTTTTGATTTTAAGTCAAAATTCCGGATTTTCTATATTATAGAATTTTATGATATTTTAGCAAATCCCACGATCCCAAGTTAGACAACTCAAAAATTAGATGTTATACTCTTTTAGATACTAAATATTGAGGTAATAAATGGACTTGCTTTTAAATGACGTTGAAATCCCTGAAGGAACAATTGAAATCACAGAAGATACTTTCCACAATCATAGACTTGTTTCATCAGTAAAGATTCCGGAAAGCGTTCTTGTTATCCGTGAACGCGCTTTTGCAGACTGCGTAAACCTTAAGAGCATTGAACTTCCAGCAGGCCTTATGGCCATTGCAAAATCAGCGTTCCTCAACTGCGCCAACCTTGAATCAATAAACATTCCAGAAGGAATTTCTACTATTGAAGAAGGTGTATTTGAAGACTGCGCAGCCCTTGAATCCATCGTTCTTCCTGAAAATGTTACAGCCATCAAGGACAGGGCATTTTCAAGATGCACCGGCATCAAGAATCTTGTCCTTCCGGACAACCTTATTTCCTGCTCAAAGACAGCTTTCCCAAACAGCCGCAGGTATCTTCCTATAAACAAGAACTACAAGTATGAAGACGGCATGATGATCAATACCTACAACAACATGCTGTTGTTCTATGATGGCGAAAAGAAGGAAGTTCGCACGCCTGAAGATGTAAAGGGAATCGCTTTCCGTGCCTTTACAGGTTCAAACGTTACAAAAGTCCGTGTTGCTGAAGGCGTTACAAGCATCAGCGATGAAGCTTTCGTAGACTGCGGGGAAAACCCCATCGTTCTACTCCCGGAATCAGTTGATTACATCGACAACAGTGCCTTTGACACAAGAACAAAGGTTTACTGCCACAAGGGTTCCTACGCTGAAGGCTGGTGCCGCAACAATCCGGACTTCAACCAGCTTGCAGACGAAACAATCTAACGGAAACTCCCTCTAATTGAAAATTTATCTTCAATAAATTAAAATTATGGGACTTTTGCACAAATGCAGAAGTCCCTATTTTTTTCCCTGGAGTCACTATGCTTTTTTCACCGGTTGAAATCGAAGAAACAGTAAATATGTTCATGCGCCACAAGCTTGATGTGCGCTGCGTAACAATGGGTATTTCCCTCCTTGACTGTGCAGACAGCGACATGAAGCGTTCCTGCGGCAAAATCTACGACAAGATCATGCACAAGGCTGCAAACCTTGTTAAGGTCGGTCAGGACATTGAAAAGGAATACGGTGTTCCTATCATAAACAAGCGCATTTCCGTTACACCTATCGCTCTTGTTGCCGGTGCAAGCGGTGCAAAGTCTTATGTTGACTACTGCAAGACTCTCGACAAGTGTGCAAAGGAACTTGGAGTAAACTTCCTCGGTGGATTCTCTGCCCTTGTTCCAAAAGGAATCACTCCTGCAGACAAGATCCTCATGGAATCAATTCCGGAAGCCCTTGCTTCTACAAGCTATGTTTGTTCAAGCGTTAATGTAGGTTCTACAAAGAGCGGTATCAACATGGACGCAGTAAAGATCATGGGTGAAGTAATCAAGCAGACTGCTGAAGTTACTAAGGACTCGGAATGCAACGGCTGTGCAAAGCTTGTAATTTTCTGCAACGCTCCTGAAGACAATCCGTTCATGGCAGGTGCTTTCCACGGACCTGGGGAAGCAGACAGCGTAATCAACGTAGGTGTTTCCGGTCCTGGAGTTATCCTTGCTGCAGCCCGTGAATTCAAGGGTCGTCCGCTCAACGAACTTGCCGACGGCATCAAGAAGATGGCCTTCAAGATTACCCGTATGGGACAGATGGTCGGTTCGGAAGCCGCACGTCGTCTTGGCGTTAACTTCGGTATCCTCGACCTTTCCCTTGCCCCAACTCCCGCTGTCGGCGATTCAGTTGCCCGCATCATTGAAGAAATGGGTATCGAAGGATGTGGTGGACCTGGAACAACAGCTGCCCTTGCAATGCTCACAGACATGGTCAAGAAAGGCGGCGTAATGGCTTCTACAAATGTCGGCGGTCTTTCCGGTGCATTCATTCCTGTTTCAGAAGACGAAGGAATGATCAATGCAGTTAAGACCGGTTCAATATGCCTTGAAAAACTTGAGGCGATGACTACAGTATGTTCTGTAGGTCTCGACATGATCGCAATTCCAGGCGACACTCCTGCAACGACAATTTCAGGAATCATGGCTGATGAATTTGCCATCGGTATGGTTAACAGCAAGACAACGGCTGTACGCATCATCCCTGCTCCTGGAAAAAAAGAAGGCGAATGGGTTGAATTCGGCGGCCTCCTTGGCGGTATGCCTTGCATGAAGGTAAGTTCATTCGGATGCGCTGATTTCATCAACCGCGGCGGCAGGATACCAGCACCTATCCACAGTTTCAGAAACTAGTTAAGTCAACCAAAGATAATGAAAAGGGGATGACCAATAAGTTCAAAAAGCGTCATTTTCGGACTTGATCCGAAAATCCATTTAATTGCAATAAAAGGGATTGCCGTGTCGAGCACGGCAATGACTC
>JAHAZL010000079.1 GCA_018384055.1 Treponema sp. | reverse complement strand
ATGTAATAAAGGTCTAAATATGGAAGAAAATAATCAAAATTCCTAAAATTTCCAGAATTAAAAAAAAACTAAAAAATACAATCTCTAACTTGAATTATGAAAAATATCAGTTTACAATATAAGATATGAGTGATTATCTTGACGCTAATAATGAAGAACTTCTCAAAGATTTTTTTGCCGAAGCTGAACAGCAGGTAGAAACTCTGGAAAGCAATATTCTTGTTATTGAGAATGATCCTTCCAATCATGATGCTATTGATGAAATTTTCCGCGCGGCTCATACACTGAAAGGTGGCTCTGCTACTGTTGAAATGACTGAACTTGCAAGCTTCTGTCATGATGTTGAAGATTTGCTTGATGCCTTGAGGGGAAATTTAGTTGAAGTTACTGAACCTATAGTTGACACTCTGCTTACTTCAATCGATACGATTAAAAACATGCTTGAGGCTAGAAGCAACGGATCCATCTATGACGGAGACATTGGTCCTCTTGTGGAAAAGATTAACTCTTATATTCCTGCAAAGGAAAAGAAAGACAAGAAGAAGAGCGGTGTAAGCCTTCCTGCCGGAATGGTTGGTGCAAAACCAGCACCTGCTCCAGAGCCAGCTGCTCCTGCAGCCCCAGCTGCTGTGGGCAATGGAATGCCACCGCTTCCTGTTCTTACAGAAGAAGAATTTGCAGAACTTAAGGATGCTGTCGGTGCAGACCAGAAGCTCTGGACTGTAAACGTTACTTTTGATGAATCAAATCCTATGAACAGTGTAGGTGGAATTCAGGTTTTTGCAGCCCTCAAGAATCTTGGTACTGTTCTCAAGACTGTGCCTGATTTTGAAGCACTTTATGAAGATGAATTCCATCCTCAGGTTGTATATTATGTTGCAGCTTCTTGTGAAGGCGGCGATCTTGAAGATGTCGCATTCCTTGATGATGTTACGACAGCAGTAGATGCTCAGATTGCCTCAAAGCCAGCTGAAGCCGCTGCTCATGCACCTACACCAGCCCCTGCACCAGCTGCTCCTCAGACTCCTGTTGAAAAGGCAGAACCTGCGTCGGACGCTACTCCAGCACCGGCTCCAGAAAAGTCTGCGGAGTCAGCCGCAGAAGCACCTAAGTCAGAGTCAAAGAAACCTGCAGCAGCAACAGGACATGCAACACAGACAGGTTCAATTCTCCGTGTAGATTCAAAGCGCGTGGACAACCTTATGAACCTTGTTTCTGAAACAGTTATTACAAAGGCCGCTTTCAACCAGAACGGACTCCACATGGCAGACCTTCAGGTTAAATTCCAGGCCCTCAACAATACCTTCAAGGAAAAGCAGCACCGCATCTTAGAAGCCATTCCAAAATACCTGGAACAGCTTCAGAACGGTTCTTCAATGAAGGATATCCGTCAGAAGTATACTGAAGATTTCGGTACAATCGGAAACTGGTTCGATGCCTTTGAAAATGACTTTAAGATTTCTTCTACAAAATATCGTTCTACAACACAGAACCTTGGCCGCATTTCCAGTGAACTCCAGGAAGGCGTAATGAAGATTCGAATGGTTCCAATCGGAACTATCTTCAACCGTTTCCCTCGTGTTGTTCGCGACCTTAGCCGTGAGCTTGGACGCAAGGTTAACCTTGTGATTGAAGGTGAAGAAACAGAACTTGACAAGACTGTTGTTGATGACCTTCTTGATCCAATCATGCACTGTGTCCGCAACTCCGTTGACCATGGTATTGAAACACCGGAAGAACGCGCAGCTGCTGGCAAGGACGAAACTGGTACACTTATCCTTAAGGCTTCAAACGAAGGTAATATGATTGTCATTGATATTATTGATGACGGTCAGGGTATTGAAGTTGAAAAGGTTAGAAATAAGGCAATCCAGAAGGGACTCATCAGTCCTAACAAGGTACTTTCAAACCAGGATGCCTACAACCTTATTTTCCTTCCAGGCTTCTCTACAAGCGACAAGATCAGCAATGTTTCAGGACGTGGTGTTGGTCTCGATGTAGTTAAGACAATGGTTGAAAAACTCAAGGGTACAATTAGCGTTACAAGTGAAAAGGGCAAGGGATCAAAGTTCTCTATTCGCCTTCCACTTACCCTTGCTATCATTCAGGGACTTCTTGTTCGTGTCGGAAAAGAAGTTTACTCGATTCCTATTGCAAATGTCATTGAAAGCCAGCGCGTAAAGAAAGAGACAATCAATACAATTGATAACTATGAAGTTCTCAATGTTCGTAATGAAGTTATCTCGATCCTTCGTCTTGGTAGACTTTTCAACATCAGGAAAACAGACGACGATGAATACTGCTTCATTGTTATTGTTGGTTCAGCAGAAAAGAAAATTGGTGTCATGGTAGACGCCCTTATCGGTGAAGAAGATGTGGTTATCAAGCCTCTTGAATCTCAGTTTACATCTTCCCCTGGTATTGCCGGTGCTACAGTTCTTGGTGACGGTTCGGTTTCTCTTATTGTTGATGTTAATCAACTTCTTGAACTTGGCGTTAAGCAGGAACTTGATGCCCAGCAGATTCGCGAAGCAGAAATAATGAAGTCTTCGGCAAGAGGTTAAGGAGAGAAATATGGCTACAATTCAGGAAAAACTTAGCGTTCTTGCAAATACTATGGACAGAGCTGAAGATTTGACAAATGAGCAGCTCGCACAGGAAAAGAAAAAGCTCTCTGTTGTTGACTACAAGATGGTAACTTTCACTCTTGCAGGGAAGGATTATGCCATCGACATCATGAAGGTAAAGGAAATTGCTAAAGCTGGATGCTTTACTTATGTTCCCAATGCCCTTCCTTTTGTTCTTGGTGTATATAATCTCCGCGGTGACATCATTCCTATCATCGACTTGAGGCTTTTCTTTAACAGCACTGTTCCTGAACATGAGGATAATTTCCTTGAAAACATGCTCATCGTTACAGTTGGTGAACAGACATTCGGTGTTGTCGTTGACGAAATTGACAAGGTTGTTGGAATTCAGAAGAGTTCCATTCAGCCTCCTCATCCTTTGTTCGGCGACATCAACATCAAATACATCTATGGTGTTGTAGAAGCAGAAAACAGCCTCTATGTTCTTCTTGACATCGATAAGATTTTTGGAGTTCGTACTCCGGAAGAAGAACGTGAACTTGCTGAAACTGCAAAGGCACAGATGAAGATGAGGGAAGAAGTAGTTGAAAACGAAAGAGCTGCCGCTGCCGCCGCCCTCGAAGCTTCTGCCAAGGAAGATTCTGCAAAGGCAGAAGAACTCAAAAAGCAGAAGGCTGCCGATGACCTTAGGTTCATCGGTAATTCCCTTGCTACCTTCAAGAAGTTCTCAGTTAATTCTGTAACAGAAGAATGGATGAAGAACCGCTATGAAGAATGGCTTAAGGAAAGGGGTGAAGGAAATACTCAGCTCCAGAACGAAATGGATGCAGAAAAGTTCCTTTCTCCATTCTATTCAAGGTGTACTGGTACATGGTGGACTGAAGAATATGCCGATGAAGTTATGAAGGCTCTTCCTGAAAATTCGGCAAAGAATATCGTTGTCTGGAATCCAGGCTGCGGTAAGGGGTATGAATCATACTCCCTTGCATGTATTCTCAAGAAGCGTTATCCAGGCGCAAAAATCAGGGTTTATGGTCATGATACAGACCTTTTGAGCGTTTCAAACGCACCTCTGATGAATCTTACAGATGAAGCAAGTACAAGCTGGTATCAGCCGTATACAACAAGGACTGCCAGTGGAGACTATACATTCTCAAAGGAAATCAAGGATTCTATTATGTTTGAGTACCACGACTGCGTGAACACAAACAATCTTCCTCCTATTGATATTGTTTTCTCCCGTGATTTGCTTTCTTTCCTTCCAGAATCTTCACAAAATACAGTTTTAAACGAATTTAATGAGAAATTGAAAGGAAATGGTATTATAATAGTCGGTGAAAACGAAAACATTGATGGACTTGGACTTAAAAAGTCTGAGGGTAATGTTACGTTATATTCTAAGGAATGATTTCCTGTTAAATTGGTAATAATGAATTTTTTCCAGGGGGAATAAAGATGAGAGTAGAGTACATTAATCCGTTTGTAGAAACTTCTTATAGAGTTCTAAAGGAAGTTCTTGAAGGTGCCGATGTTAAAAGAGGTGACCTTTATTTGAAGTCAACAGCTATGCCTGTTATGGGTGTTGCTGCTCTTGTTGGTCTTGCAGGTGATGTTGAAGGTCGTGTGCTTTTTGACATGTCTTTTGAAACAGCTCTTAATATTGCTTCAAAGATGAACGGCGAAACAATGACAGAGTTTGATGATATGGCAAAGGCTACAATCAGCGAACTTGCAAACATCATTACAGGACAGGCTGTTACAAAACTTCATGAACTTGGCTTCAAGTTTGACCTTACACCACCAGCACTTTTTGCAGGTGAAAATATGGAAATTGCAGCATTGGGTGGCACAACAGAAAGTGTTGAAGCACTTATCGTTCCTCTTGTTACAGACTGTGGCAAGATTGAAGTAAACGTTGCAATCAGAGAACGCGCATAATTTAAGGAGCATAGAATGAAAACAAAAGAAGATTTTCCATCAGTCAACGCACGTCCTCCTGAGGGAGAAAGAGTAGACGGAACAAAGTACCGCGTACTCGTTGTTGATGATTCAATGTTCGTTGCAAAGCAGCTTACACAGATCCTTACTAGCGATGGCTACGAAATCGTTGCTACAGCAGTAGATGGAAAAGATGGAGTAGACAAGTATAAGGAACTCTGCCCAAATGTTGACCTTGTAACAATGGATATTACTATGCCTCGCATGGATGGTATCACAGCTCTTGAACAGATCATTGCATTTGACAAGAATGCTCGCGTTGTTATGGTTAGTGCTCTCGGTAAGGAAGAACTTGTTAAGAAGTCACTCCTCGCAGGTGCAAAGAACTACATCGTTAAGCCATTGGACCGCAAGAAGGTTCTTGAACGCATTAGCGCTTCATTGAAATAGTCCTTCCAAGGTGGAATGCATAAAACGGTTCTGAAACAGGTTTTCAGGACCGCTTTTGTGTTTTAAAAGGACTAATTTTCTTCGATGTTTCTGCTCATTTTTACCAGAAGCTTAAGGAGAGTTTCTTTTTCTTCGCCTGTAAAATCTTTGTAGCATGCTTCCAGCAGTTGTCTTGATATTCCGCCCGTAAGTGCATTATATTTCTTTCCGTCTTCCGTAAGGGAAATTATTTTTTTTCTGCTGTCCTCTGAACAGTTTTCTGTCTTTACAAGTCCTTTTTCCAGAAGTTTCTTAATGAGTACGGTTGTTGTGGACTTGTCCCTGTTTATTTTTTCAGCAATCTGTCCCATGGTCATTTTTTGATTTTCAGAAAGCAAAAAGAGTATGAATCCGTGGGAAGAAACAAAACTGTCTGTTTTGGAAAGCCTTCGGTTCAGAAAATCTGCAGAAGCGGAATGTATGTGAGAAATAAGGGAAACTACAGAATCAACCGTATAATTCATGCAGTCATTCTATATGTAAGAATGAAAAATTGCAATTTTTATGGTTTCACATTATTATGTGGCTTATGTTTGGATTTTTCTTCAAAAAGAATTTATGTGATGTTTGGGACAATATTTTCTATGTTGTCATAACTAATTTCTTTTCACTCATTGTGCTCTTTGGTGCCGTCATGACATTCAAATACGAGCTTTTCCTAGACATGAATGAAGCCTGGAGAAAACCACTGTTCCTTGCAACTTTTACTTTTTTTTCAATTCTTGTGTGCACTGTTGCTTTTGCCGGCGGGGAAAATGCTTCTAGCATCGCAAGATTCAATGCTCCAAGATACGGAAACTTTTTTTGCGGTTTCTTGCGCGGTTTGAAGGAAGGTGCAATGATCGGACTCTTCATCGGCATTGTGACTACTGTTGCTTTCGTCAGTATTCCATTCTACTTCAGCATGTGGAAGCCTGCGGACGGTTCTACGGGAAGCCTTGTTTGGCTTGGATTTATCATCGTAATTTTCTGGTTTCTTTTTGCAACTTTCTTTGCCTTGCAGTGGTACATGCCTGTCCGTGTTGTAATGAAGAACGGGTTCTTCAAGTGCCTTAAGAAATGCTACCTTCTTCTTTTGGACAACATGGGATTTACTTTTAGCGTTGCCATGGTGAACTTTCTTAATGTTCTGCTTACTGTAGTTACCTTTGGTTTGTTCCCGGGAATGACCGGCATCATGGTTACAAACATGAATGCTTTCCGCCTCCGAATGTACAAGTATGATTGGCTTGAAGTTAACCCTGACCTTACAATGGAAGAGCGAAAGGATGTTCCTTGGGATGCCCTCATTGCTAAAGACAAGAAGACTTTGGGACCAAGGCCTTTGAAAAGCTTCATTTTTCCTTGGAAGGAATAATTTTTCACTGAAATCCCCCTGGAAATTATGATTTTTAGGAACTTTCTTGTATATGCAAATGTTGACAAAAAACAGCAAAGGATGCAAAATACAGTAACCAATGTAAATTGTGATTTAGGGGTTATAAAATGGAAGACGATATCCTTACAATTGAAGAAGTTGCCAGTTACCTTCGTGTCAGCGAACGCACAGTATATGATTGGGCTCAAAAGGGGGAAATCCCAAGCGGAAAAATCGGTACAGTATGGAGATTCAAGAAGTCAGACATTGAAAAGTGGGTTAACGAACGCTTGTCTTCTTCTACAAAATCTTCTTCAGATATAGTTGTTCAGATCAAGAACATTCTTTCACCTGAAAGAATTGTTTTCATGAATCACCAGACAAAGCATGACAGTCTTGTTCAGCTTGCACAGAATCTTGCAACGGCACCACAGGTTAAGGATGCAAAGGAACTTGAGGTAGAAATCCTCAAGAGGGAAGAACTCATGTCTACTTCCATTGGTCGTGGACTTGCAATTCCGCATGTTCGCCTTTCTTCTGTAACTGACCTTGTAATGTCTGTAGGCATTTCAAAGTGCGATATCATTGACTTCCAGCCAATTGATGAAACACCAGTTCGCGTAATGTTCATGATCGGTGCTGCATTTAACCAGCACAGCTACTACCTCAAGACTTTGTCTCACTTGAGCACAAAGCTTCGCGAACCAGACCTTTACAGGAAGCTTCTTGATGCGCAGTCTCCAATGGAAGCATACAATCTTTTGATTCAGTAAAATTAAGGTATAGGTTCAATTTCGAGTATTTGATTTACAAACCGTGGCAAGGATTGTAAGGGCTGGCGAAGCCAGTTCCGAAGCGTAGCGAAGGAATGAAGCGATAGCGCAACCCTGAAAAGCCTGATTTTTGCGAAGC
>JAHAZL010000075.1 GCA_018384055.1 Treponema sp. | reverse complement strand
AATTACAAAAGCTGTTTCAAAACAGATTTTACCACTTTATGATAAACCAATGATTTATTATCCATTAAGTGTTTTAATGCTGGCAGGAATTCGTGAAGTTTTAATTATTTCAACTCCTCGCGATATCAGTTGTTTTAATGAACTTTTTGGTGATGGAGCATGGCTTGGAATGCATTTTAAATATGCTGTTCAGGATAAGCCATGTGGTCTTGCAGATGCTTTCATTGTTGGAAAAGACTTTATTGGTTCTGATGATGTTGCCCTTGTTCTTGGTGACAACATTTTCTATGGTCAGAGTTTTACATCAACTCTTAAACGTGCAGCAAAAAAAGTTGCTGAAGAAAAGGGTGCTGTAATTTTTGGTTACTATGTTGCAGATCCAACCGCCTATGGTGTTGTAGGATTTGATGATAAAGGAAATGCCCTTGGTATTGAAGAGAAACCTGCAAATCCAAAATCAAATTACGCAGTACCAGGACTTTATTTCTATGATAATTCTGTAGTTCATATTGCCGCTAATGTAAAACCTTATGCCCGTGGTGAAATTGAAAATACTGCAGTAAATAATGAATATCTTGCCAGAATGCAGCTTAAGGTTGAACTTCTTGGTCGTGGAATGGCCTGGCTTTTGGGATTGATTGGGAAAAAGTAAGCCCTGGAATTATGGAAAATGTAAACCTTTCAGAAAAAGATAAAAATCATGAAAAACTAACAGCTGAACGTAAGTATTTTGATATGAACGGGAAGTGGATTGGGAAATAAAAATACGGAGTTTTATATGCGTAAATTACATAACATCTTAATCACCGGCGGTGCAGGTTTCATCGGTTCAAACTTCATTCACTATCTTTTCAATATGTCTGCAGTTGATAGTGGCCTTTTTACGGATGCTGGCTTTGAAGGAACTGTTGTAAATGTTGATAGCCTTACATATGCCGGAAACCTTGAATCACTTGCTGATGTTGATGCAAAATTTGGCGGCAAAAGATATTTCTTTGAAAAGGTGGACATTTGTGACCGCAAGGAAATCGAACGCATTTTCAAGCAGTATGACATTGATACAGTAATTCACTTTGCTGCAGAAAGCCATGTTGACCGTTCAATCCTTGGTCCTGAAACTTTCATGAAGACAAACGTAATGGGTACATTTACAATGCTTGATGTGGCCCGCAATTACTGGAAGAAGGAAGACGGTTCCCTTCGCGACGATGTTCTCTTCCATCATATTTCCACAGATGAAGTTTACGGTTCCCTCGGTGAGACAGGATACTTCCGCGAAGATACTCCTTATGATCCTCGCTCTCCATATTCATCATCAAAGGCAAGTTCAGACCATGTTGTAATGGCTTATTTCCATACTTATGGCTTGCCAGTTACTCTTTCAAACTGTACAAACAACTACGGTCCATACCAGTTCCCAGAAAAGCTTCTTCCCCTCATGATTTCAAACATCCGTGACGGAAAGAACCTTCCTGTATATGGAAAGGGTGACAATATCCGCGACTGGATTTATGTTGAAGACCATAACCGCGCAGTTTGGCTCATCGTTAACAAGGGTGCTGTCGGAGAAAAGTACAACATCGGTGGCGAAAACGAATGGCAGAACATTAAGCTTTTGCACAAGGTTATTGAACTTACAGCAGCAGAGACTGGAAAGAATGTTGACGATGTTGAAAAGACAATTACTTATGTTAAGGACAGACCTGGTCATGACAAGCGCTATGCAATCGACTGTACAAAGATCAAGACACAGCTTGGCTGGGAACGCAAGATGACATTCGAACAGGGACTTCAGGCTACAGTTCAGTGGTATCTTAAGAACTCTGACTGGATTAACCACATCCTTTCTGGCGACTACCAGAACTGGATAAGCAAGAACTATAAGGAACAGGGTAGATAGTTTTTCTGTCTGTCTGAACACGATTCAGAACATATATCCCGAATGTCAGTTCGGGATGTCTTTTTTTAAGGAGAAAATTATGAAAGGTATTATTTTAGCTGGTGGATCAGGTACTCGTTTGTATCCAATTACAAAAGCTGTTTCTAAGCAAATTTTGCCATTGTATGACAAGCCTATGATTTATTATCCACTTTCTGTTCTTATGCTTGCAGGAATCAAGGATGTATTGATCATTTCTACACCAAGAGACCTTCCTGTTTTTGAAGAACTCTTTGGCGACGGTAAATGGCTAGGCATGCATTTTGAATATAAGGTTCAGGAAAAGCCTCGTGGACTGGCAGATGCTTTCATCATCGGAAAGGAATTTATCGGTGACGATGATGTTGCCCTTGTTCTTGGAGACAACATTTTCTACGGACAGAGCTTTACAGCAACTCTCAAGCGTGCCCGTGAAACAGTTGAAAAGCAGAGGAAGAGCGTAATTTTCGGGTACCTCGTTGCTGATCCAACTGCCTATGGTGTCGTTGAGTTCGACAAATCTGGAAAAGTTCTTGGCATTGAAGAAAAACCTTCACAGCCGAAGTCAAACTATGCGGTTCCAGGCCTTTACTTCTACACAAACGAAGTTACAAAGATTGCCGCTGATGTTAAGCCTTCTGCTCGCGGTGAAATTGAGATTACTTCAATCAACAATGAATACTTGAATCGTGAACAGCTTAATGTTGAACTTCTTGGCCGCGGTATGGCTTGGCTTGATACCGGTACTTATGACGGTCTTCTTGAAGCATCAAACTTCATTGCAACAATCCAGAAGCGTCAGGGCATGTATGTTTCATGTCTTGAAGAAATTGCCTATAGAAACGGTTGGATTACAAGAGAAGCCCTTACTGAAATGGCAAAGGGTTACAAAACTGACTATGGCCGCTATTTGGAATTTATTGCAAAGAACTAAGATAATCTTTCATGCTGGACTTGTTCAGCATCTTTAAGGGAAAAGATATGGCATTTGAATTCAAGAAATGTATCGTTGATGGAACAGAAGTAGAAGGATTATGGGAAATTCAACCTAAGATTTTTGGTGATGCACGCGGATATTTCCTGGAATCCTACAGTGAAAAAGATTTTTTTGCTGCAGGTCTTACAATGAAGTTTGTTCAGGACAATCAGTCAAAATCTTCCAAGGGCGTATTGAGAGGTCTTCATTTTCAGACACAGCATCCGCAGGGGAAACTTGTTCGTGCTCTTGAAGGACGCGTTTATGATGTTGCCGTTGACTTGAGAAAGGGAAGCAAAACTTTCGGTAAATACTATGGTGTTGTTCTTGATGCTGAAAAACAGAACCAGTTCTACATTCCGGAAGGATTTGCTCATGGATTCTATGTTCTTTCTGATACTGCAATATTTGCTTATAAGTGTACTGACTTCTATGACCCAAAGGGAGAAGGTGGACTCATGTGGAATGACCCTGCCATTGGTATTGACTGGAAGTCTGTTGCTCCAGATATCAGTGAACCAAATCTTTCAGAAAAAGACGGAAAGCATCCGGCCTTCTGTTGGAACGGAGATTATTTCGACATGAATGCAAAGTGGATAGGAAAGTAATATGATTTGGGTGTATATGGTGTTACCAAAGCTGACGGAGAAAAATCCGTTGCATCAAACACTTCAGAATACTACATTCTTCGTACAGCCTGGCTTTACGGATGGGCTGGAAAGAACTTTGTATACACAATGATCCGTGCCATGAATACACACGAATCCGTCAAAGTTGTTGCAGACCAGAAGGGAACTCCAACTTTTACCGGTGATCTTGCTAAGGTTATTATTACAATCATCAGTAAGAATGATGTTCCCTATGGCATTTACCATGTTACAGACCTTGGAGAAATTACCTGGTGGGATTTTACAAATGAAATCAAAAAGCAGGGAATTGAAATGGGCTGGGTTACAAACAAGAATTGTGCTGTAAATCCTTGCAAGACAGAAGAATATCCAACTCCTGCCAAAAGGCCTGCATATTCAGTTTTGTGCAAGGATAAGATTCAGAAGACTCTTGGAATCACTCTTCCAGATTGGAAAGAAAGCCTTGAGGTGTTCCTGAAGTCTGACTTGTTTGACAAGACAAGAATACAGTAATTTTTACGTCTAAAGGAACTGAACACTTTCTGATTTTCAGAAAGTGGAACTATGATTTCTTAATGTCAACGTTGGCAAAATTTTGCTCTCATATTCCTGATTTACGCTTTTACTTGTGTCATAGGGGCTGACTTTAGTATAATGGAATAATTAAAACTTGGGGGATTAGATTAGTATGACTATTATTCCAGTTATTCTTTCAGGTGGTTCTGGTACAAGACTTTGGCCTATGAGCGTAGCAGATAAGCCTAAGCAGTTTCTTTCCCTTGTGGGTAAGGAAACCATGATTCAGCAGACTTTGCTTCGTCTGGATGGTCTTGATGTTGCAGACCCAATCATTATCTGCAATCAGGCACATCGTTTTATTGTTGCCCGGCAGATGGAAGAAATCGGAAGAAAGGCAAAAATACTCCTTGAACCTTTGGCAAGAAATACGGCTCCTGCAATTGCTGTAGGTGCATGGCAGGCTCTTGTGTCTGACAGGGATGCTGTTATGGTTGTCTTGCCAAGCGATCATGTAATTCAGAACAGGGAAGCTTTCTGTAAGGCTGTAAAGGCAGCGGCAGAAGAAGCCGTGAAGGGCAGTCTTGTTACTTTCGGTATCGTTCCAACCATGCCTCATACTGGCTATGGCTATGTAAAGGCTGGCAGCAGTGCTGACGGAACAGTTTTTGATCTTGATAAATTCGTTGAAAAACCTGATTTGGAAACTGCAAAGAAATATCTTGCCGAAGGAACCTACAGTTGGAACAGCGGCATGTTTGTTTTCAAGGCTGAATCTTTCCTTAAGGAACTTGAATTCTTTGAACCTGAAATGGCCGCTCTCAGCAAAAAGGCTTTTGAAGTTTCTGAAAAAGATGCTGATTTTGTCCGCATCAACAAGGATGCCTTTGAACAGATCAAGGGCAACAGCATTGACTATGCCGTAATGGAAAAGACAAAGAAGGGCAGGATCATCAAGCTTGATGCCGGTTGGGATGATGTTGGTTCATATACTGCCTTGCACCAGATCAACGGAAAAGATGAAGCAGGCAATGTTGTTTGCTGCCTTGATAAGTCTGCACTCCTTGATGCTAAGGGAAACTACATCAATACAAAGAAGAAGACAGCCCTTATCGGCGTTGAAAACCTGGTGGTGGTTGAAACAGATGAAGCTTTGCTTGTCTGCACCATGGACAAGAGCCAGGACGTGAAGAAAGCGGCAGAGCTGCTTAAGTAGGGGGGATGCCACGGCCTTCGGCCTCGCGATGATGATGCTGTTTGTCATTGCGAGCGAAGCGAAGCAATCCATATGTCTGTTAAGCAAAGTCGTACATGGATTGCTTCGTCGCTTTGCTCCTCGCAATGACTCTATGAAAATCCTCTACCGTCTGTGCAATTTCTTTACGATAACCTTGTAGTAGAAGGCACGCAATTTTTCGGCGACTGCATAAAGAGTGTAGTCGCCTTTTTTAATTACTGCATCAAAACTTCCAGGTCTATGGATAATCTTTCCGCCAAAACCAGTCTTAAAAAGATAGAGTCCGTGCATAGGATGGTTTTCATCATCTGTTGGAGGCATGCCGTAGAAATCGTAGGCAGGGCAACCGTACTCCCTTGCATCCTGAATTGCCGTCCACTGCAAAAGGTAGGCGGGCATAAGGTTTCTCTTGATGTTTCCGCTTGCACCGTAAAGGTATACGGCTTCTCCAGGGCAGAACAGGGTGATGATTCCCGCAAGGTAGTCGTCCTCGTGTTTTGCAAGGTAAAGTGTAATTGTTACTTTTTCGTCTTTGGCATGCTGTGATTTTGAGGCAAGTTCGAAAAGATCCTGATAGTAGGATTTGTTGTGGAACTGAACGCCGTCTCTCTGGCTTGTCTGCTGAAAAAGGGTGTAGAATTCTTCAAAGGCCTTTGCAAATCCTGCGGAAGTAAAATTGTATTTTTCAACAGTTACGCCTTTCTTTGACGCAAGCTTTATGTTGTAGCGCCACTTGCTTTTCATGGCACCAAGAAGTTCTTCATCTGAACGTTTGTTAGTTCCGTCTGTAAGGGAAAGAACGGTTGTATCAGGAGGCTGGACGTCTGTAAGGGCCTTTTTTACACTGAAACTATCGTTTGTTCGTCTAAAATTCTGCACATATTCATTTCGATTTGAAGTTTCTTCAAAGTCCATGGCAGGGTCAAAGCGGATGCAGAAGGTGTTTGCCGGAAGTTCTGGCTTTAATGCCAAAGCAAGTTTACTGAGCCCTTCTGCAAGTTCCTTTGGAGACAAAGCGGAATCACATTCCGGTGCCATTGGAATGTAGGCAATGGAAATTTTCTTGAATCTTAAATTCAGCTGGCGGATGAGTACGCTGTAGTTTGTTCCGTCCACAGTTACCGGACAGTTTTTCCAGCCGTGGCGGCTTTTAAATTCTGCCCAGAAGCAGCTCTGTGTAAATCGTTTCATGTCTGTAGTAATTCCTTTGTCATTGCGAGCCCTTTCATCGTCATTGCGAGCGGAGCGAAGCAATCCACGTTCCATGCAAGCAAAGGCATGTGTGGATCCCCACGGCCTTCGGCCTCGCGATGACGATTGTAGACCTGTACTTCGCGATGACGATGTAATCGTATGCCTCGCAGTGACGGTGTGCAATCCTAGTGGATGTCACCGTTTACAGTCTTAACAGTCTTAAGGACTTTGCCGTCAACTGTAAGGTTTATGCCGCCGATTGTAACATTGTAGTTTTCGGCCTTGATTTCAACTGCAAAGAAGTCGTCTGCCGTGATTTCTGCAGGCTTTTCTGCGTTTACATCTGCACCTTCAAGAATTACTTTTGTACCCGGAACTGCCCAAGGAGCTTCCAGCGGTTCTACGCAATCCTTTCCGTCTGCATTCTTGTAGTCTGCTGCAAGAAGCATGCCGTGGCTTTCGATTCCGCGCATTTTTCTTGGTGCAAGGTTGAATGCAAGGATGATGTTCTTTCCGAGAAGGTCTTCCGGCTTAAGGTAGTCGCGGAGGCCTGACTGGATGATTCTTTCTGTTCCTGTGCCGTCGTCAAGGGTTTCAACATAGAGCTTGTCGCTTTCAGGGTTGTTTTCTACCTTAAGGATCTTTGCTACGCGGAGTTCTATCTTGCTGTTGAAATGATCCGGCATCTGTTCCTTAGGAAGGACAACTGGTTCTGCCTTTGACTTTGATTTCTTTTCCTGCTTTTTTTCGGCTTTCTTTTCGTTTCCCCGGTCTGATTGTTTTCCTGCAAACTTTGCACGGAAAGCTTCCATTCCTTTCTGATCGAGTGGAGTAAAGAATACTTCTGTTGCACCGACTGTTGAAAGACCTGTAGTTTCCCCAAGGTTGTTCCAGTTAAGCTTGATGCCGTCAGATTCTTTTCCAAAGTCTTCGTCGTTGAAGTGTGGTTCTGAAATTTTCTTTCCAAAGTATGACATGATTTTGTCTGCAAACTGTGGCATGTATGGATGAACCATAATCATCAGGTCCTTGATCATGTATGCAAGGGTGTGCAAAAGTTTTTCTGCACGGGCAGGATCTGTGTCTTTTGTCTTCCAAGGTTCTGTAGCCTGGAACGCCTTGTTTCCGATGTCGGAGATTTCAAAAATCTGGTGGAGGGCATCCTTAAGGTTTGCCCATTCAAGGTTTTCCGTAATCTTTTCTTCAAGATCCTTAACCTGAGCCCAGATTTCTTCGTCGATTGGTGCTTCAGGAATCTTTGAATCGTAGTATTTCTGGATGAAGAGGAGGGTTCTGTTTACAAGGTTGCCGAGGTTTCCGATGAGTTCTCCGTTAAGGCGCTCGCGGAATTCTTTCCATGTAAACTGGTAGTCCTGCTTTTCCGGTCTGTTGTAGAAAATGTAGAATCTCCATGCATCTGCTGGAATTCCTGTTTCGATGGCGTCTGTACCGAATACACCAACGCCACGGCTCTTTGAGAACTTGTCGTTTTCGTAGTTAAGGTATTCTGTTGAGCTCATGTGGAAGAGTTTTGTCCAGTTGCGTCCTGATCCCATCAATGTACAAGGGAAGATGACTGTGTGGAACGGAATGTTGTCCTTTCCGATGAACTGGAAGAGTTCTACAGTTTTTTTTGCTTCTGCCGATTCTTCCGGGAGCCACCAGGACTTCCAGTCAAAGCCAGGTTTTGATGCCTTGATAAGGTCGTCTGCAAGCTGCTTTGTAATTGAAATGTATCCGATTGGAGCGTTGAACCAAACGTAGAATACCTTGTCATCGTATCCTTCGCGTGGAACTGGAATTCCCCACTTAAGGTCACGGGTAATGGCGCGTTCAATGAGCCCGTCGCGGATCCATGCCTTTGTCATTCTGATGGCATTTTCCGACCATTTACCGTTGATTGAAGTTTTTGAAACATAGTCGTCAAGGTTCTTGCTGATTGAAGGAAGGTCTATGTAAAGATGCTTTGTGTCGCGTACTTCCGGTGTTGCACCGCAAACAGAACACCTTGGGTTCTTGAGTTCTACAGGTTCAAGGAGGGAACCGCAGCCGTCGCACTGGTCACCGCGGGCATCTTCAAAACCGCATTTTGGACATGTTCCGTTTACATAGCGGTCAGCAAGGTAACGGGCGCACTGAGGGCAGTAAAGCTGTTTGTTTGAGTGTTCCTTGATGTATCCGTTTTTTTCAAGGTCCTTGTAAAGACCCTGTGTGATTTCCGTACACTGGTCGTTTGAAGTGCGGCCGAATTTGTCTGCATCAATCTTGAACCATTCGTAGATTTTTCTGTGTTCTTCGTAGTAAAAGTCACAGAGTTGGCGTGGAGTCTTCTTTTCCTGGAGGGCACGGGTTTCTGTTGCAGTTCCGTATTCATCTGTACCGAAGATGTACATTGTTTCATATCCGCGGCTTCTGCAGAATCTCGCATAAACGTCAGCGGAAAGCATCTGTATGAGGTTTCCAAGGTGTGGAATGTTGTTTACATAAGGGAGTGCCGATGTTACAAGGCGTCTAGTATTCTTGATCTTAATGTTTTCCATAATATTTCCATTATATGAAAATCTTTATTCATGTTCAATTATGTTCAATTATGAATTATGAATTATGAATTATGAATTATGAATTATGAATTA
>JAHAZL010000074.1 GCA_018384055.1 Treponema sp. | reverse complement strand
CACAATGGAACTGAACTTCCACAGGTTTCTTCCGTAAAGTCGTTGTACAGCATTCCCTGCCATGCAGAACTCAATGGGATGATGTTCGAAAAGTTCTTTGTAGAAATGAGAGGGCGGCGGATATTTGCATATACGTTTCCCGGCATCATACCAAGCCATGCCTGAACATTGTTGAACGTTTCTTCTTTTACAGAGAATCCGCAGCTTCTTACAATCTGCTGCAGTTTACGGGCTTTGTCTTTTGCCACATCCAGTTTCTTATCCCAAACCATCAGGTTACTTGTGTAATAACCGAGAACATATTCGCCAAGGGCAATGTCTCCCTGAATGTCAGAGGCCTGTGCTTCCATTTCCAGAGCACCTTTGTTTTCCTTGTCGATTTCAACATTCATGGCCATTTCAGTAAACAGTGTCATTCCAGATTTTCTGGCAGAGTAGAATCGGTTCTGGTATTTTTCAGCTTCCTTTGCAGACTTCTCTTTAGACATCGGAATGAATCGAGTAGTCCAGCGGAACTCAGTCATCGTTCTGTTCAGCCCATCAAAGATTGCAGGATAGGTTTTATTAGGAAAGTCCATGATTCCCATAACCGGAACATAGTATTCCCCGATTTTCAGAGGCTGACTGTTACGGACATCCATATCGCAAAGGTAATTGTCCAGGAAGAAGAATGTATCGTCAGGATAAATCATATTCTGTCTGTGTAATGACACAGAGCTTTTTATGTATGAAAACAATTCTGAATTATCGAGCCGGTGTATCCAGAGTTTTACGCCGAGAGTTCCCATTACCTTTTCACATTCATCAAGAAAGTTCTCGACTTCCTTCTGAATCTTTGGAAGGTTTTCAGTCTTACCGAAAAGCGATTTAGGTTTAGTATTTTTGGACTTCTGATTTGACTTAAAGAACAGTCCCGTTGTTTTTGCATCGATATCGCTTGGAAGCTGATACACAAAAGTAATGTAATATTCGGTTGTAAAGTGTTCACCGAACTTGTGATAATTCTCGGCTCGTCTCTGATCAATAAGCCAGCCTGCAAGGTTTGAGAATTCTCCTGCAGGATACTCTTTTGTCTTATATCTTTTGACATCAAAGAAAAGGGCCCATCCTTCATTCTGAGCAAGAGACATTGCACTTCGATTGAACAAAGATGCCATGCTTGCAATTTCTGGAGCCGATGAAGATTCCAGATCAGGATACTCCACCTGATATGTTGCCATGATTGCTCCGTTTTTCAGAAGGCAGACACCCGGCTGAATGATGAAGCTCCATGGAAGAACATATTTCAGTTCATTCTGAGGTTCTTTGAATTTAAGTAAATCCAAGAATGGTATTTTCAAATTTTCTCCTCCCGTAAACGTGCATAATGAAGCTGGGTGTTCCAGTAATCAACACTTCTTTCATAGTTGTCTGCACAATTACTTAATCGTTCTATTTTGTCCTGCAGGGCGTAAGCCAGTTCCATGTCCTCTGGGGCAGGGCAGTCCCAGCATGGTATTGTATGTAAGGTTTGCCGAAGCGTAGATATTTCAGAATCCAGTTTTTCCATCTGCTGCTGATTAAAACGAGCCTGTCTTATGCACATATCAGAAGTAAAAGATTCGTTTATATCAAAAAACACTAATCAGCCCTCCAGATATCTGGAACCATCAGACGGTCAAAAATTACTGTCAGGGCATAGGGATCGTTTTTGCAAATCATCTTTGCAGCAACGAATAAAAAGATTCCTACTATGGCACACCAGATGCTTATTACATTCATAAGCACGATTGTTATTACCAGAATCAGCATTGCTGGAATTACACCGATACCTGCAAGCAGATTGGGTTCCAGCAATACACGATGGACTGGAGTTGAATAGTCATAAACACTTACTTCATCCATCAGTTATCTCCGTAGTCACCGCTGAAAAGGTCGAGCTGTGAATCATTAAGAATCTTTGCTCCACAGTACGGACAGTAATTCAATACCGTGTCTGGATCTTTGATTGCCAGCAAAGCCTTTTTTTCAACAACCGGAAGAAAGGAATTTCTTTTTGCACTTGGACATACTTCAAGTTTGTTTTTCATTGCAGTGCAGAGCATCAGTTCTTTTCCCTGAAAATGGCAGATGTCATTTTCAGCCGGTTTGAAGCGATAGAGGTTAAGATATGGAGAATCCTGATGGACAGAAATTTTGAGATATGGCTTTTTGAATTTCATCAGGCCACGAAACATCATTTCATTACCCGTTACGGTAAAGCCGTTGGCTTCAAAAAAATCCTGTATAGATTCCCGTGAAAGATTCTTCTTATTCTTCAAGTCAATATTGAATACATACTGCTTGTCCTTCATTTGGATTTCTTCTCCCACCTGAAAGAAGTCATTTAGTCTGAGAAACTCCTGCAGTACGTTCATTCGTCTGATTGTTAAGCTTTGTAGTCTCATATTTCTTCCCCGCTGATAGACTGTGTAACTTGATTCACTAAGGATGGACATTTCAGCACCAGGTAGGCATAAGAACCACAGGTGTCTTTTAAAGTGTCTACTTGAGAAAAAGGAATGGACTTGCTGTTTAGAAAAGCTCTCAGTTCCTTTTTGGAAATCTGTTTTTCCGTCATATCAAGCATTACTTCGTAACCGTCCTCAAACTTTCTGATAGGGCAGAGTAAGGGGAACGGTAATATAGTCAGCAACTGGTCGATAAAATTGCGGTCTATGTTTTTATCCGTTAGTGAATCAGTTGAGGCGATTCTATAAGAACCACCTTTGCTGCTGCTGTTCAGTTACACAGCCCCCAATGATGTTCCTGCCACATCGATGACAGTCTGAATCTGAGGTGCCATTGCTACTTCAAACTTGAGGTCTCCGAGGAAGTAAGAGCAGATGCTTGAAGCTGAAAGAAGGATGATAGTTCCGATAATCCAAGGTCCGAATTTCTTAATCATCTGGCCGCCACCACCCTGCTGGCCAGCGAGAACCATACCAATAGCTTCTACGATAAGAGCTACCAGAAGGATTGCCTTTACCCATGATGACTGGAAGAGTTCAAGAATCTTGTCCGCCCAGTTATCGAGTTCTACGATAGAATCGCCGCTTGATGCTGCGAAAGTTGGAATTACACAGAGAGCAAAAATTGCTGCTCCTGCCAAAAACTTCTTAGAAGTTACAGTCTTTTTCATAGACTTAAAAAAATTAGATTTCATAATGCATAATCTCCTGTTGTAAAAAATTGAAATCTGAAGTGGAGGAGAATACAGGCTCCACTTGAAGTTGCTAAGGAATCCTGGGTTTCCTTAATTCACCCCGTCTTTTCTCGGTGATGTGAGAACTGGAAGTTCTCTGGTCTCTACTATTTCATCAACAATAGGACCGTGATCTGTCGGTTTCAGATGAACCAGCAGTTGAACGCTTTGGGCAACATCTGGAAGTTCACCAGGAATTACCTCCCGGAGAAGATCCTTGATTCTGGCTACCATAGAGGAACAACTGTCGGCATGGATGGTTGACGCATTTCCTGTGTGTCCGGTGTTCCATGCTTTGAGAACTTCATTAGTAACATCTCCATAACGAAGCTCACCAAAGATGATTCTTGAAACATTACAGCGAAGTGCAATTCCAACCGCCTTTAATGTGTCCTTTCCTGCAGCCCAGATGTTTACCCGGTCTCGTGCGTGACACTGAATTTCTCCTGCGTCTTCAACAATGTAAAAACGGTCATCAGGAGTGAACTCTCGCATCTTATCGATGATGGCGTTGAGCAGTGTTGTTTTACCAGAACCTGTTTCCCCTCCAATGATGATGTTGCTCCTCTTCTGGATATGTTTTACAAGAAGCTCGTACTGTTCCTGAGTCATTCTGCCGCCTTCAACATAGCTTTCCATTTTGAAAACTGTTGCCGGTGGACGACGAATGAAAAACATAGGATTTTCAGTTGCTCTTGGTGGAAGAATCCCTTCAATGCGGATTTTCCAGTTTGGAAGAACACCTTCAACAATGGGGTTATCAGGATCAATGGTAACTCCCAGAACTGCGGCACTGGCATAGATGATTCGTGTTGTTGTTGCATCATCAAAGAAGATTCCCGTAAACACTTTTCCCATACCCATACCTTCAACAATCAGCTCTCCGCCGATACCGATGGCAATATCAGTAACTCTTTTGTCCTCGATAAAAGGGATCACAGCTTTTAGATCATCCTCCAGGTTACGGACCCATTTATCCATTTTTACCTGCTGACTAAAACCATCTATCGAAGCCACTTAATTTCCACTCCTTCCGTACAGGATGTACGGATGAGCAGTTTCAGGTTACTGAAACTGCAGCAATGGAAAATTACACGGACGTAATTTTTCATTGCATACCTCCTTGCACACTGCGTTCGTATACTTCCATCGCTAGTGAATCCAGGAATCCACTTTTTGTAAGTTTTGCTTCTGATGTACACATATCCAGGAATTTTTCGAACTCCAGTTCTGCGATTTCATCATTAGCATTCAACCTTGACGGAAGGTCTTTGATTATCTTTTTGGCAAGCTCAATGATGAGGATTGCCATGAGATCCTGTTTTGTTTCCAGGTAGCCGATTTTTCTTTTTGCATCGTTAAGGGATGCATAAATCAGCTGTGAATCCTGTACGTCTTTATCTAAATAATTCATGCAGGCTATTCGGACTATTTCCGAAAAGTTTGTTTTCTTTTCTTTGGCTCTGCATTCAATCAGTTCTCCGACTCTTCTCGGAAAACGAATCTGTTTTATTGTTTCAAGTTTTGAATAGTCCTCTTTCTCCACTTAACTCTCCTGTAACGGATCCCAGTCAGAAGAAATGATTCTTGAAATCTCTATGGCTTCTACCTTTTTGATTTCACTCTGAATGTCATCCTTGATGGTTTCTCTTATCGATTTCTGATTCGCCATTAGTGCATTCATCTTCTTTGCACTTGGAAGGCCTTTAAGCTGCTTCATGAACCATTTGTGTTCCGGCAATTTCATGAAGGCTTTTGTCTTGAATCGAGGATCTTCGTAATAGACGACCTTTTTTCCCTTGTAAGGAGGCATTCCCTGATTCATGACGATGATTCTCGAAAACTCAAGTTTCATAAGTTCGTCTGGATTTATAAGCGAAGTGCTTGTTTCCTGACTGCTTCTTGAAATGTTGTTGAATCCGACTTGATACTTGCTTCCGCTGGCACTGATGTTATCCAGAAGTACTGAACGGTTTCCTATAGATTCGCTGAACATCCTTGCATCTTTTATGGAACCAGGGGCACCGATTACTATTGTCTTACAGTGGTCCAGGAACGGATGGTTTTCTCCGTACACATCTACCAGCTGATTCAATGCCTGACAGATGATCATGAAGGTCACCCCATAGCCCGCCAAAATTCCGGCGTTTAACGCAATGTCAGGGAAATATCCTAAGACGGGGAACTCGTCCAGAAGGAAGAGACACGGAATCTTAAGCTTTACTTCATTTGCATTTGTTTCGCCCGAACTGAACTTCTTGATCATGAAAGTGATGATCATTCTGAACACCGGACTGATACGCTTGATATGGTTGTAAGGAACAATCAGGTACAGTGAAATTGCATTCTTTGAAGTAATGAAGTCATCCACGCTGAAATCTGAATATGCTGTTGCGTTTGCAAGAAGCGGATCCTGGAAGAGTGAAATCTTACTGAATACAGTAGAGTAGGTTGAAGCTCTTTCCTTTGGTGTCTGAATCTTGGAACGGTTTGCGGCCTCTACAATAAGCTGATGAATCTGCTGATTCCCGTGGTCACTGTTGATCATGTCATCAAGCATCTTTCCGCCAGGTCCGCCTGTCTCTTCATCATCCTTCTGCTGTCCTTCCTTCTTGTCATCATCAGTTGCCTGGGAGAATACATGAAGAACTGTTGCAAGGTTCTTTTCTTTCCATGGGATGTCTTTACAGAAACGTACATGAAGGACTACTCCTGAGAAGATGTCTCTGGCTGTATTGTTGAAGTACTGTGTTGCTCCGTCAGAGGCGGCTTTAGCAGAATCTCCTCCGAAGAAGATTTCACCGATAGTATCTGCCCAGCTGAAGGCTTCACTTGGACTGTCAGGTATTTCCCAAATCGGATTGTAATGGGCTGTATTATTATCAGGGTCCAGAGGTCTGAAAGGAATTACACGGCTGAACTTTGAACGGTATCCTGCAGTTGCGGCAAAGTTTTCTCCCTTTGGGTCAAACACTACAACGCTTCCTTTTCCGGCAATTTCTTTTCTCTCTTTAATCTTGAAAAACAGGAACTTTTTCTTTACCCACTGATAGACTGGCACTCCATAGCTCAAAAGTGTCGGTATTATGAAGGAAACACCTTTTCCAGCACGGGTAGGAAGCAAAATAAGGGTATTGGTTCTTCCTGAATGACAGATGAGTTCTGCAATTTTCTTGCAATGAAGGACGAGGGATGCTTTTACGGCATCAATCTTGTAGGTTACTTTTGCGTTTGCAAGTTCTCCGCATACTACTCCATGTTCCTGAAGCATTCCGAAGTTCTTCAAATCTTTCTTTGTTGCGAATCTTGCGGTTCCGTGAATGTGCTGGTTTTTCTGATGGCTGTTTACAAAGATACTTGTAAATACGAATACCATTACAGCTGCAACGAGACAGATGAATGTTGGTGGAATAGCCTGGAAGAAGTAAAACGAATAAGTATCATTAAACGCATACTTCAGCATCCCGATTAGAAATACTAACGGGTTGTAGAAACGATATCCGCCCTTGGTAACAAACATTGGATTTCCTACAACAGCAGGATCATAGTTCATCAATGGAGCGAACTTCTGTGTGGTGATTATCAAACCCGTAATGACAAGTGCGATAGGTACAAGCCAGTTAAGAATGGCGAGCCAGTATATCTTGTGTGAACTGTCCGGGTCGAGTCTGGAAAACTCTTCTTTTTCTTTCAAAACAAATCCTTACCTGGGCAGGCAAGTTTGTCTTACAAGAAGTAATATACATTTAATTAAAAAATATTTCAAGTATTACATCATAAAAATATAATGTATTTATAAAAATAATAAATTTCTTTATAATTTTCTTGACGATTCGGAAATGACGAGTTATATTATAAATATCTTGAAAATTTCACGAAGAAATCAAGCAAGGAGGAAACATGGCAGAAAATGGTCACGGTGGTGCAAGAGCAGGTGCCGGACGAAAAGCAACCGGCCATACAAAGAAGAGTTACACTATCACCCTTCCAATGAATGTTGGTCTTGATCTTGAAGAAAGAGCTGCCCAATGTAACAAGAAAGTTCATTGGTACATACGGGATCTGATTATTTCAGCAGTCCAGTATGAAAATGTAAACGTTGAAGGTTTGCATGTGGATGAGCCTAAGAAAGGAAAAAACATTGATTTGAGTGAAAAACCAATGTCTTCCTATTCTTCAGATTCATTTGATCAGTTGCCGATGGCAGCCGAGGAGGTAAAGCCTTATGATCGCAGTAATTAAATGTGCCTTTTATGGATTCATAGCTTTTATGGTTATGATGGTAATTTTGGGGGTTAAGGAATATCAGAAACCTGCTAAGTCGGTTGATGAACTTCTTAACTTTGATTCAAGTACAGTTTATGAGCAGATTGACGATTCTCATAAACCAAATCCAAACAGCACTTTGTATAAACTTTGTAATCGTCAGTAAAAAAGAAAGCTGAAGTATTAATCAGCATTATCAGTTGTGACAAGAAGGAAGAAGTTAAATTATCTTTACGGTAACAGAACATACGATGATTCCTTGTAAATTCCAGCGGACTTACACTTCTTCTTAATCACTTAAACGGTTCCCAACCTGGGTATGTTCGCTCAGAACTAATTTCGTGTCTTGTATTTCGCCGGTATTTTATTGCGTAGTCAAATTTACGCCAGGAGGAAACAATGACATCTTTTAAAGAGTTTTATTCCAAATATCCAAATCTAGCATTCGTAAAAACTAAATTTACTTTGACAGAGCCATCACAGCTCCAGGACGAAAACTTCATTCTTGAAGAAGATACTCCGCCTCTGGAAAAAGGATTTTCCATCATCATGCCAATGTGCGTGAATGACTATCCAAAGATTTTCAAGATGGCCACAGCTATGGAAGCTGGAATGTATGCGATTGATATTTGTGAAAAGCAAGGCTGGGAGATTACCAGAGCAATGCTTTATGAAGTACTCAATAAACTCGAAGAAAACTTACAGTAAGGAGAACCGTATATGAAAAAGACAATAACAATGATGACTGCAGTAATTGCAGCACTTATGA
>JAHAZL010000073.1 GCA_018384055.1 Treponema sp. | reverse complement strand
GTTTGTCTTTAAAAATATTTAGGGCTGCCCCATACTTTTGGGACAGCCCTAAATAGTAAGACATAAGAGAATTATTGTCAAATTTATTCTGCAATAATTTAATTACTGCAGAATACTAATTTATGTTATGTAGAAGTCCAGAAGACTAGTCGTCTGGCAGATAATCCAAAAAGACAGCGTCTTGTTGGTGGAGTTTTAGAAAGGGCAACGGTGTCCTCGCAGAGAAGAACAGCCTTTTACGACCCATTCCATTGCCGTACGTTCGGCATCAGTTTTGTTTTCTTTTCCTTAACCCGATCAGGCAGGAAAGTTATTTGTGCTTTATCAATATGGTTTCCAGATAAAAAGTACCTGACGTCAGTTCAGGGTGATGGCTTGCATGCAATTAGAGGCTTACGCAGTTTCTTCCGTTATTTTTGGCATTGTAGATGGCTTTGTCCAGGTGGATGAAAGCATCCTTGGCTGTGTCTTCCTCTTTAATGCCGTAAATTCCTATGCTGCAGGTAATCGGCATGACCGTAGTTATCATTGATTTTCTTGAAGAAATCAATGTCAAACATCATGAGGGATACAGGTTTGTTTTCTTTCTTCAGGAAGTCAATGGCGTTGTTGAGTTCAGCTTCAATGCGTCCCTGATTGAAAGATTCTGGCGGTCAATTTGTCCGAATTGTTCAGAATCTGTATAAATGTCCCAGTAAATCAAGGGCATTCCGTAGCTTGAAGTTATTTCTGCAAGACTTGAAATCCATTTGATTCTTTTGGATTTTTCTATTTTATCCTGTAAGGCGCCGGTTTCTCCAATGACAATAGGAATTGTTGAATGCCTTTGAAATTTGTTTCCAGATTTCTTCAAGAAGTTCATTTTTATTCCTATTTGCTGTATTTTTTTATAAGTTCTTCCCTGTCCTTGACGCTGATCTTTGAGTAAAGGCGGCTTGTGTAATTTTCTATAGTTCTATTGCTAAGAAAAAGTTCATCGCAGATCTGCTGATTTGATTTTCCCTGCAGAATGGCTTCGAAAATATTTTTTTCCTGTTTTGAAAGCATGGTTACGATTGAACTGATTTTGTTCTGGGTCTGAATCATGTGGTCTTCAAGATAGGTCTGTCCCCTCTGTACAAGTTCAAGGCAATGAACCAGTTCTTCTTCTTTTGCAATTTTTGAAATGTACGCTTTTGCACCGGAATCTTTTGCCTGAAGAATGAAGCCAGCCGTGTCATACATGGAATACATGACGCATTTTATCTGAGGAAAATTTTTTGAAATTTCCCTTACAAGCTGAAATCCATTTTCTCCCATAAGCTGAACATCAACAATCAATATTTCAGGAAAAATTTCATCTTCAGCAGGAAGTTTTTCCAGGAAGGAAAGGCAGTCTCTGCTGTTGTCAAAATACTTTATGACTTTCCATTCCGTATGACTTTCAAGATAGCTTTTCAATCCATTTCTGACCATGTTGTGATCATCAATAATGTATAAAACGTTTTTCATATTTCCAATCTGACTTCCATTCCGTCATCCTGATTTGAAATGAAATCAATTTTTCCGCCAATCAATTCCATTCTGTCTTTCATTGAACGAAGTCCAAGATGTTCCCTGCTTTTAAGGCTTGATTTTATAATGTCTTCGGAACATCCGATTCCGTCGTCTGTAATGTATATTACGGTTTTTTCATTTTCCCTTTTTATGAAGATTGAAGTTTGGGTCGCGTAGGAATGTTTTTCTATGTTTGTCAGGGATTCCTGAATTATCCTGAAAAGATTCTGTGTGACTTCCTTTTCAAAAACAGGATATTCAAAATCATTTTCAACGCCAACCGAGCATGGGATGTGAGTCCGGGATGAAAACTGCTGGGCAAGGCTGTTGATGATGGAAAGAAGTTCCAGCTTTGAGGAATTCTCTTCTGAGTGAATCATCAGTTCGGCAGGCGCAAGGTTGTAGCAGATATTCCTGAGCTTAACGATGCAATCCGTTGCAATGTCTTCTAACTTGTTCTGTAAATTTCTGCTTTCGTCGAAAACCTTGAGATTTTCAGTTTCCAGGCGAATTACCCGGATGTCCTGGATGACTGAATCGTGAATGTCACGGCTGATTTTTGCACGTTCTTTTTCCTGGATTGAGAATATGAATTGATTTTTTTCTTTTGTGGCCGATGATTATTTCTGCCTGTTTTTTTTCAAAAGATAAATTACTGCAAAGGCAAGAATTAAAATCAGAATCACAGATGAAGCAAGAGCAATGATTTGCCAGATTTTTACATTCTGGTTTTGTGTAGAATTTTTTGAGTATGAAAGTGCGTCTTCTTTTGAATTGAATTTTTTTAGCTTTTCAGAATTGCAGTCAAAGTACCACCAGTCCCTTTCGTTTTTGTCCAGGGCAACAATTCCATTGGAAGTTGAAAAAATCACTTCCCTGAAAGTCTGGTCGTCCATTGTGAACTTGCGGTTTCTCCAGTCAATATGTGCAAATTCCAGATTCTTCATGGAATCGATTTCACTAAGTTCCAGATGCCCGTCTTTTCTTTTAAGCCTGAAAATTTTTGTATTCCGGTTTTCTTCGTCGCTCCATTTTCCATAAAGGCCTGCAAGAAAAACTCCACAGTCATTGCTTAAAAGCATTGCCGTTCCCAAATCAGAACTGGTTTCAGAATGCTGAAAATTCACCGGTTCAAATTTTCCATTCACACGTGGGAATTCAAATAATCCGCCGTTTTTGTTTTCCCAGGTCCAGCAATTGTGATAGACAATAAAAGAATCGGCTTTCTTGTCATAGCAGACCGAAGGAATTGACCATCCTTTTTGGGATCTGAAGGAAATCAGGCAGAAAGGAAAATCCCAGTGAGCATTGGAGCGGTAAACCCAGATGCTTTCCCTGTTGTCTAAATCATGAACATCATCGTTCAAAACGCTGACAGCATTCCACTGGCCGTCGGAAGTTACTGCAGTTCCGTGAATAATGCTTTTTTCATTCAGTGCAAAAAGAGAGGCTGAAAAAAACAGCAGAAATATAAATGAATAGCTTTTCATTGCCGCAATTCTATAAAAAATTCCCGATTCCCAAAAGAAAACCGGGAAAAATTCTAAGACTTTAAAACTGTTTCTGAAATCTTAAGTGATTTTTCAATAAATAAAGTCACCTTTATTTAATTCTGTCCAATGCTGGATTGATTTTCCTGCACTAAAGCCCAGGCTTTCCATTGCTTCGCTGGAATACTCAATGGTAAAGGAGTCGTTTGTTGTTCCGTTTGAAACCTTTGAAAGCTGTCCCCTAACTTCATATATAGTTCCGTTCTTTGAACCTTTAAAAGTGTAAGAGTTTCCACTTGCAGTTTTTGTAAGCTGGACAAAGCTGCCGTTGTGTAAGTCTCCGCCTTTTCCTGGTTCTGTAGTAGACAAAATTGCGACAATAGAATTTTCGGGACTGCGTATCATTGCACAGTTCGATCCATATTCAGCAAAAAAATAATGCATGTACCAGCTTGAATTGTTGCTTCCTAAAAGAATTGGATCTCCGGCTGTATCACTAGAACAAGAAAGAATAGGCATAACCAGTGCGATTGTTAAAACGACAAACAATGATTTGAAGAATTTTTTCATATTAACTCCTATGGAATCTGAGGTTTTTACAGTATAAAAAATTCAAAATGCCAAAAATACAGAGTTGAACTCACATTTTTTGTCTGTCCCCGCATGTTCAGGAAGTGCAGGGCACTTCTTGGGGCGAAAGTTACTAAAACTCAAGGCTACTAATAAACAAATGCTTTCGCCCAGGGTCCATATAGTTAAATCCTATAACAAAGCATATCAATATAATATTTTACAAAGCCACGGGAATTCACTATGATGCAGATATCTTTTAGAAAAGAGAGGAAAAAACAATGAAGAAAATTATTACTTTGGCAGCAGCGCTTCTTGCTGCAACAGCACTTTTTGCACAGACAAAACTCAAGGTAGGAGCAACTCCAGAGCCACACGCAGCATTCCTTAATCTTATTAAGGATGATCTTAAGGCAGAGGGAATCGATCTCGTCGTAGTAGATTTCACAGACTACGTTATTCCAAACGAAGCTCTTGAATCTGGAGAAATCGATGCAAACTTCTTCCAGCATCTTCCATACCTTGAATCATTCAACAAGGAAAGAGGATTCCATCTTACAAATGCAGGCGGCATCCATGTTGAACCAATTGCCCTCTACTCAAAGAAGGTAAAGTCAATTGCAGACCTCAAGAAGAAGGCAACAGTTGCAATTCCAAATGACCCAACAAACGAAGGCCGTGCACTTCTCCTTCTTCAGGCAGCAGGACTCATTGAACTGGACAAGGCAGCTGGAATCACAGCAACAGTTCTCGACATCAAGAAGAACCCAAGAAAGCTCAAGTTCAAGGAAATTGAAGCAGCTTCACTTCCACGTGTTCTTGCAGATGTTGATGCAGCTGTAATCAACGGAAACTATGCAATCCCTGCGGGCCTTTCTGCAACAAAGGACGGACTTTTCGTAGAAGGTAAGGAATCTCCTTATGTAAACATTGTTGCAGTAAAGGAAGGACGCCAGAACGATGAAGCAATCAAGGCACTCGTTAAGGTTCTCCAGAGTCAGAAGATCAAGGATTATGTTGCAGAAAAGTATCCTAATGGTGAAGTTGTAACAGTATTCTAATTCAAACCATAACATTACTGATAGGAAGACCGGTGCTTGATTGTTCCGGTCTTTTTTTATGCCTGTGGATTACTTTACCTGTCTGTCATAAAGGGCCCTGCTGGCAATGACGGGGGTACACGAATTACTCCGACAAATTGCGGGCGAAAGTGCAGCGATAGTATGGTTGTCATAGACAAATGATTTTGTCCATTCTCCATTTCATTGAAAAAAAAAGCCCAAGGTGATAATATTTAATCCCGTATGAAAAACGGATTTGACAACGACAAGTATCTGAAGATTCAGTCAGAACACATTAAGGAAAGAATTTCTAAATTTGGAGACAAGCTTTACCTTGAATTCGGTGGCAAGCTTTTTGACGACTACCATGCATCCCGCGTTCTTCCGGGATTTCAGCCAGACAGCAAACTCAAGATGCTCATGCAGCTTTCTGATGTTGCTGAAATCGTAATCGTAATCAGTGCAGTTGATATCGAAAAAAACAAGGTTCGCGGTGACCTTGGCATTACTTACGACATGGATGTACTCCGCCTTAGACAGGAATTCAAGAACCATGGCCTTATGGTAGGCAGCGTCTGCATTACACATTATTCAGGACAGACAGCGGCAGACATTTTCCGTACAAAGCTTGAGAAGATGAACATAAAGACTTATGTTCACTATGTAATTCCTGGTTATCCTTCAAATGTAAACCTCATCTGCAGTGACGAAGGTTACGGCAAGAACGAATACATTGAAACATCCCGTCCACTGGTTGTTGTTACGGCACCAGGACCAGGATCTGGAAAAATGGCAACTTGCTTGAGCCAGCTCTATCAGGAAAACAAGCGCGGCGTTAAGGCAGGCTATGCTAAGTTCGAGACATTTCCAATCTGGAACATTCCATTGAAGCATCCTGTAAACATTGCATACGAAGCAGCTACTGCAGACTTGAACGACGTTAACATGATTGACCCATGGCACCTTGAAGCTTACGGCGTTACAACCGTAAACTACAACCGCGACATTGAAATCTATCCTGTTCTTGATGCAATCTTCAAGGGAATCTTCGGCAACAATCCATACAAGTCTCCAACAGACATGGGTGTTAACATGGCAGGAAACTGTATCTTTGACGATGAAGCATGCCGCTACGCAAGCAATCAGGAAATCATCAGAAGATACTACACAGCCCTCAATAACCTTGCAGATGGCAAAGGCTCTGAAAATGAAGTTCAGAAAATCGAGCTTCTCATGCAGCAGTCTGGAATCACCACAAAGGACAGGGCCGTTACTGCAGCAGCAATTGAACGCGGTCACAAATCTGGAGTTCCTGCAGCGGCAATGGAACTTGCAGACGGAACGATAATAACATCTGAAACTTCAAGCCTTCTTGGAACGAGTGCTGCCCTCATTCTCAATGCAACAAAACATCTTGCAGGAATCGACCACAGCGTAAAGCTCATTCCGTCCGATATGATTGAACCTATTCAGAACATGAAGGTTGAATATCTGCGTGGAAAGAATCCAAGACTTCATACTGACGAAGTTCTGGTTGCCCTTGCAATGCTTTCAAAGAATGATGAAAACTGTAAAAAGGCAATTGAAGTTCTTCCAATGTTCAAGGGATGTCAGGTTCATACTACAGTAATGCTCAGCGAAGTTGACAGAAAAATCTTCAAGAAGCTTGGCGTTGATGTTACCTGTGAACCAGTCCTCAAGAAGAGCACGATATAATTGGACTACGGAAATTTTGTAGAAAACAGGCGAAAGGTTGTGGCGGTTGTCTACATGGCATTCTGCGCAACCTTTGTTTTTTGTAACGGATTCAATACCAGAGGTGAACGAATGGGATTCAAGGATTCCTTTTACTCAATGGAAATTCCCGACGACATATTTAAATCCATGGAGGGGAAATCCTACAAGGCAGATTGCACTGTAGAAAGGGAAGACCTTCGTTACCTTCACATTCTTCATATTGGATTTGACGGAAAGGTTCACGAAGGGGAGATGATTTGCAACAAAATCATAGCAGAAGACCTTCTTGAAATTTTCCGTGTCCTTTACAGCAATAAATATCAGATTGAAAAAATGCGCCTCATAGACGAGTATGATGCTGACGACGAAAGTTCCATGAGGGACAACAATTCTTCCAGCTTCAACTTCAGGTTCATTTCCTTTACCACAAAGGTTTCAAAGCACGGTCTTGGTGTAGCTGTAGACATCAACCCCCTTTACAATCCTTACATAAAGGAAGTGAATGGAAGGACAAATGTTGAACCTGCAACGGCAACGGAATATGTGGACCGCAATAGGGACTTTCCACACAAGCTTACGGGAAATGATTTATGCTGCAGGCTTTTTGCGGAGCACGGATTTGAATGGGGCGGTGACTGGACTTCCTGCAAGGACTACCAGCACTTTGAACTCTCCGACGAAAAGATCCGTGAACTTGGTTTATAAAAAATATCTTCAATTCTTAGAAATCTATAATTTTAATCTAAGTACCCTCTAAATACTCCAGAAAGCTATTGATGTATAGTTTAATCATAAAGATGAAGAGCAGGGTAAAAACAAATCCAAGACCTGCAATTCAAGGAGAAAACTATGAAAACAACAGTAAAGACAATAGCAATCGCATCAATCATTGCCCTCGGAACAGCTTCGGCATTTGCAAAGCCTGCAAATGGTCACCACAATAATCCACAGGGAAAGACAGTAACAACCACAACTGTAAAGACAACAACTACTACAAAAACTGTAAAGGAACAGCCAAAGAAGGTTGCTTCAAATCACCATGCAAGACCTGATGCAAAACCAGCTCCAAAGAAGGAAATCAGCCACAGGAAGAAACATGACAACAGAAGAAGGCATGTTGTAAAGCATGAAGGTCCAAAACATGAATCAAGACCAGTAGTCAAACAGGAAGGTCCAAAAGCACCAAAGCCAGAATGTAAGCCGGCACCTGTTGCAAAACACGTACATCCAAAGCCAGCATGCAGACCTACTACAGTGGTAAAAAAGGTAGAAGTAGTTAAAACTGTACCAGCTCCAGTGACAGTAGTTGAAGAAGTGGAAGTAAGACCTGTCCATGCAGAAATTGACGGGGCATCTCTTGCTGCAGGAGCAATCATCGGTGGCATCATAGGCCTTACAATTGCGGCAGCAGCAAACTAAAGTGCTTATGAAAATATAATCGGAGGGGTCGGCCTTCAGGGTCCGTATGTAGCAGCCAATTCTGGAGGCCATTTTTTATAGTACCTGACATGCTTAGTCTGGAATCAGTAACAAGAAAGGATAGCCAAAGTAATTCTTTATGTAGTAGGATAAATTAAAAATCAACAATTATGAATTATGGAGTTAATGAATGTATTTGAGGTTGTAATAAAAAAGTGCAGTCCCATTATTGAAACTGCACTTTGAATTGTCTTGTTTATTTTATTACGATGTTCTTGAAGCAGACTTCTTTGTTCTGTCCGTTATCGGAAAAATCAATGACAAGCTGGCAGACTTTATTCCACTTGAAAAGGCCTTCGCCAGGGATCCATTTGTTCATTGAATTACTCCAGGCTCCGCAGTCTTCAAAATCCTTCAATGGAATTATTACCTTGTGCCACTTGCCGTCGTTTACACCATCCTTTGGTCCAAGGGAAATTTTGCATCTCCATTCTAGTCCGTCCTTTCCTTTTGAAAGGTCTTCTTTATTCAGAAAATAAACGTCAAGCTTGAAATCTTTTTGTGCTGTCTTTACTTCAAATTCGAGGGAAAGGCTGTCGTTTACAAGCGGCTCTAAATTTTCTTCACCAAGGAAGTTGAACCTGACAGTTTCATAGGGTTTGGCCTCTGGAACGGAAATGCAGGTTTCTTTATTTTCTGAAACTGTGTCAAAGGCTGCAGTGGATTTTCCGCCATTGAGATATGAAACCGGAAGGATGTTCTTTGCAAGGTTATTCCTGAATATCCTGTATTCTCCGTTTTCGTAGGAATTCTTAAGCCATCCAGTTGTTCTTGGCTGAACGCCCTTTGGCATTTTGTAACCCATTGCTTCGATCAAATCCACATTTACATCCTGAGGAAACTGCTGGGAAAAACTTCCTGTGTTGAAGATTCCAAATGAAGCCTTGTAATCCCAGCTGATGCGTATGATGTTTCTTTCGTCCATCCACTTGTTCTTGAGGCTGTACCAGTTGATTCTTTCCTGCTTGTCTGGATGCGTCATGTCTACGCCAAATTCATTGCACATGAGGGCAACCTTTCTTTTGTTTGCAAAGTTAACGGCATAATCAAGAGGCTTGCAGATAACTTCTTCGCTTGAATCATGTTCATAATTCTCATAGAGCTGCTTAACTGATGGGGATTCCTTCTTTGGGAACGGAGGCATCTTGTCCTTGTCATAAGGGAAAGGAATGTTCTTGATGTTTTTCAAATCGGTCCATGCTGCTCCCTGATGAGTAAAGAAAAATGGCGAATAGTCGTGGAAGTTATAGATGATGTTGTCGTCCTCGTAGTCTGGAAGCTTAAGGAGGGCTTCAATATTGTTCCAGTTTTCCGCACCTACGATTACGGTATGCTTGGTATCAATGGTCCTGATAAGCTTTAAAATCCTTCCCTGAATTTTACCCCACTTGGCAATATCAGCGTTCAGGTTTCCGCTTTTAAAGTGAGGCTCGTTGTGGATTTCATAAAGGATATATTCGGAGGAATTCTTGTATCGCTCTGCAATCTGAGGCCAGATTTTATTGAGCATCACTTCAACATCCGGCCGGGTTTTTGTAGCCCCGTTGCAGTCGTTGTGCATGTCTATGATCATGTAGAGTTTAAGTTCTGTATACCAGCCCACAGCCTCGTCGATTATCTTCCATAATTTTTCGTCAACGACAAAGTCAGGGTCTCTTGAAGAAAAGGCTTCGAAATGAATTGGAACACGGACGATTTCAACGCCCATGCTTTTCATGTCTTCAAAATCCTGTCTTCCAAAAAAGTTGCTGCTTACAGAAAGTCCGTACCATGGTTCAAGTCAGTTGGAAAGGTTGACACCCTTGTGAAAAGGCATGGTAACTTCTACACGCGGAACAGTTTTTTCCGCAAATGCACAAAGGCAGCAGATGAATGATATTGCGGCAGCGAAAATTTTATTCATTGTTTTCTCCAGAAAATGACAAATACATTTTAGTCACCATGGTAAAAACATGGCAAGGGGATTTTTTGAAGAAAACATTCATTTTTTTCAATGTATGTTCCTCAGTCTGATGACCTTCTGCAATTTCTGTCGAATGCATTTCTCCCCAAGGGTCAACAAGACCAACTTCAATGGCAGTAAGAACGTCTTCTTACATTCCGCTTGTACAGCTTGGGCGTGAAACATCATCAGGAAAAGCAACTTCAAACCCGCAGTTGGCTTCCATGTTCAGTTCGCGGAGTTCTTTCTTTCCGTCAATGTAAAGCTGATAGTCGATGCCTGTAGATTCATAACCGCATCCCAATTCGTAATCATCACCAAGGGCTTCGGCTACAATTTTTGCCCTTTCTTCTTTTGTCGTGTCTTTGATTAAAATGCTTCCCATAAAAACAGTATATCAAATGGATGGGAAAAATATCACTCTAAAAGGAAAAAAAATTCCGTGGGGAATATGGGATTTTTGCAATCTAACTGATAAAATGTTTACTATAAATAATAAATACGGTTATGTTTTAAGGGTAGTTTTGCAGATAGATATGTCATCCCGAAATAATTTCGGAATCTGTGTAAGGAATATTACAAAGATGCTGAAATAAGTTCAGCATGACACTGGCAATATTAATTCCATACATGGCTACAAGCAAAAGGATTCGTTTATGCAGGAATTGGAAAATCAGAAAAGTTTTGCAGGCTTTAACGGAAATCAGCTGAAACTCTTTGCCATCATTGCTATGACCATTGATCATGTTGCATGTATTCTCTGGCCTCAGGTTCCAAATTACCGCTATGACTGGTGGATTATTTTGCTTCACATCATCGGAAGGCTTACGGCTCCTGTCATGTGGTTTATGGTTGCAGAAGGATATCACCACACACGAAACGTAAAGAAATACGCGGCAAGACTTTTTGCCTTTGCAATGGTTTCTCATTTTGCATACAACTTTGCTTTCGGAATACCTTTCATTCCCTTTAAGACAGGTTTTTTCAATCAGACTAGCGTAATGTGGAGCCTTGGGTGGGGTGTTGTCCTTATGATGGTTCACGATAAAAACCGCTGCAATATTCCTGTCTGGCTTAAAACCGTCATCACCTTTGCAATCTGTGCCATTACATTCCCATCAGACTGGAGCTGCATTGCCGTTCTTGCCATTGTCTACATCAACAGGTTCTACGGAAATTTAAAGAGGCAGATTATCGCAATGATGTGCGTTGTGCTCATGTATTCTGCAGTATGGTTTTTCTGCATCGACAGGGTGTATGCCTTTGTTCAGCTTGGCGTAATCATCGTATGGCCTTTCATGGCAAGGTACAACGGTCAGCGCGGAAAGTGGAAGGGTATGAAATGGTTCTTCTATTTATATTATCCTTTGCATCTTGTTCTTGTAGGCCTGCTTAGAATTGCAGTTCACGGAAATGTAGGTGTAATAATCGGCGGACAGTAGAAAACAAGATCCGATAGATTGGACTCCATTGTTGCCGAAAATCCCTAAAAATTAGATAATTGAGACATGAAATTGTGGTTAAAGTATCTTATCGGAATTGGAGTAGGTCTTGTTCTTGCTTTGATTCTTCCTCCATCAAGCGTTCAGTCTCAGGCTACTCTTGATTTTATCGTAGACCTTGTAATTCGCGTAGGACGTTACACTCTCGTTCCTGTCCTTTTCTTTTCCGTTGCAGTTTCTGCTTTCAAGCTTCGTGATGAAAAGCAGCTTTACAGGACGACTGCCTGGACTTTGGGTGTAATCGTTGCATCTTCTTTGGGACTCATGCTTCTTGGACTCATTGCAGCCCTCATGATCAAGCTTCCAAGAATTCCAATTACAACAGAAAAAATCAGCGAGGTTGTTCCATTTACATGGTGCACTCTTGTTACAAGAATTTTCCCACATTCAGGATTTGAAGCACTGATAGACGGCGTTTACCTTTTCCCTTGCTTTGTATTTGCTTTCCTTGCCGGTGCAGGTTCAGCAAGTGACTTGAACGCTTCAAAATCTGCAGTGTCGCTTTTTGATTCCTTGAGCAAAGTCTTCTATATAGTAATGTCCTTCTTTACGGAAATCCTTGCTGTGGGAATGATTGCCGTAATGTTCCGCTGGACTTTGGATTTCATTGCAACAGTTAAGACCGGAGTTTTCAACAGCCTTATCCTCATGCTCTTTGTGCTTCTTCTTCTCGTTGCATTTGTAATCTATCCTGTAATCCTAAGGTTCTTCTGCCATGAACTCCATCCATACAAGGTCCTTTATGCGGGAGTTTGTCCTTTCATCACTGCTTTCTTCAGTGGAGATACAAACCTTGCCCTTGCCCTTCACCTTCGCCACGGAAAGGAATCTTTGGGAATCAAGAGAAGGGTAAATGCCTTTGCTTTTCCATTATTCTCTATTTTGGGACGCGGTGGAGCAGCCCTTGTTCAGACAATCAGCTTTGTTTTGATTTTGCGTTCATACTCTAGCCTTGGCATTCCTGTAACAGATGTTTTCTGGATCGGCGGAATATCTTTCCTGCTTTCTTTTGCCCTTGCAGGAATTCCTTGCGGTGGTCCTTTCATTGCAGTAACAGCCATGTGCCTTATTTACGGACGCAACTTTGATTCTGGATATCTTCTCCTGAAGAATGCGGCACCAGTCATCTGTGCTTTTGCAGCAGGCATTGATGCCCTTACAGCAATCTTCGGTTCCTACATTGTTGCAGTAAAAACAAAGACTGTTCACCACCAGGAACTCAGAAAATACATCTAGTTTTACAGGAATAGAAATGAACATCTGTCTTTTTACAAGCGAAGAAATTAAAAATCCATTGAGCACTGCCGATGAACGGGGTCAGCATTTGATAAAGGTTCTCCATAAAAAAGCTGGGGAATCTTTCTCTGCAGGCGTTATCGGAGGCAAGGCTGGAAAAGCAACTATTGAAAAAATCGAAGATGGAAAAATTTTCTTCAGCTTTACGGAAGAGACAGATGGAAAAAATCTTTTCCCTTTAAAAATGATAATCGGATTTCCGCGTCCCATTCAGCTCAAGCGACTTTTGCGCGATATGGCTGCCCTGGGCGTATGCGAAGTTCACCTTACAAAAACAGAACTTACAGAAAAATCCTACCTTAACAGCGACCTTGCAACAACTGACGCAGGAACAAAAATGCTTCTGGACGGAACTGTTCAGGCGGCATCAACCCATGTGCCAGAGCTTTTCATCCACAAGTCCTTGAAGGAATGCCTGGACTACATAAAGGAAAATTCCAATCCAGAAATAAAACTCTGTGCCCTCGATAACATTGAGCCTTCCGTAAATATTGGCGGCGTTGAATTCAGCACCGAGGCGGGAGCAGTTGCCGCAATCGGAAGTGAACGCGGTTGGACCACAAAGGAACGCCAGCTCATGAAGGACAGCGGCTTTGTTCTCTGCGGTATGGGTAGCCGTGTCATGAGGACAGAAACTGCAGCAACCGTAGCCGCAAGCATTATCCTTGACGGCATGGGATGCCTGGCCTAAACTTCGTAAAACAAAACCAGCCTGCAATGCAGCCGAACGATGATGCAATTTCTGGACGGTTGCTTGCCGTGGATTGCTTCGTCGCAAAGTTCCTCGCAATGATGAATGAGGTTACAAGGTTCTTCGCAATGGCGGAGGGGGCATTAGTCATTGCAAAGAGGGTCCGTCATTGCGAACGAAGTGAAGCAATCCCCGAAAGCAAAGAATGCGTGCATTCTGTCTTGAATTTTACTATCTTTTTTCCATGGATGAAAAAAAATCTTATATCTATATTCTGTTCAACAAACGAAATGGAACTCTTTATACTGGTGTAACTAGTGACTTGGTAAAACGAGTTCATGAACATAAAAACAAAATCTATGGAGGGTTTACTTCAAAATATGGTGTAGATAAACTTGGTTATTATGAAATGTTTAATGATATCAAGGATGCAATTACAAGAGAAAAGCAAATAAAGGCAGGGTCAAGAAAAAAAAAAGATAGAGCTTATTGAATCCATCAATCCAACATGGTTAGATTTATACGAGAGAATAAAGCCCTAAGCTATGGTTGCTTTCCGTGGATTGCTTCGTCGCAAGCTCCTCGCAATGACGAGTGAAGTTGCAAAGCTCTTCGCAATGACGAGTGAAGTCGCAAAGTTCCTCGCAATGACGAGTGAGATTACAAGGTTCTTCGTAATGGCGGAGGGGGCATTGCAAGGAAAAACCAGCCTGCATCGCAGTCGGGTGACGCAGCAACTTGGAAAGGTTAAATTTCCACCAGTCCTGATCCCCTTAGTTTTCTTAAGGTTTTTTCATACTCCGGATTTTTTACAAGGAATTTTTTCATGGTTTCAGGATTGAATTTTTCGCACTTCAGGCACTCAAGGGCATCAAGGAATTCTTTCTGGATGTCATCCTTTCCTTCCGGAAGTTTTGAACTGTATTCTTCCTGCATGTAGTTCCACAAAATGCGGTGGCCGTTACGCATTATTTTTCCGCCAAGCCAGCGGCATTTATTTATTTCTGGCATTCTGTTCCAGGCGGCATTCCTTTCTTCTTCATAAAGGGCAATGGCATTTTCTATGAAGTCTTTCGGAATGGTTGGAGATGGAGTCTTAAAGTCAAACCACTTGTTTACGCTCATGGAAAGTTTTTCACCGTGCATCCAGGCTTGAAGCGATGCGTTAAGACCGTCACCGAATTTTGCAAGTCGGTTTTCGCTTTCAAAGTGCAGTCCGTTCTTTGCAAAGATTCCGGCGTTCTTTGGTTCAACAGGTTTCAAATCCGGATATTTGCCTTCCTTCCATTCAGAATAAATCCTTGAGTGCCGTGTCAAAACGAATTTGTGCCAGAAGCAGCTGTCGAGCAAACCTGCGGCATACAGC